>JAQUJY010000001.1:44727-95363 GCA_028680705.1 Bacteroidales bacterium | reverse complement strand
AGGGCAAGAGCTTTTAACCAAAGGAAGAACGTTATGCCCATCTCAAAGCATCCTACATAAAATGCTCCTCCTAGTCCTGGTAGGTTTATCTTCCAGAAACCATCCAATTGCACTCCTAGGGCAAAGGCAAAAACGGTGGCAAAGGCAAAATTAATAAAAAGGCGAATAGTTGGATCTACCCCAGTATTCCGTAGGTTTAGAATCCAGTATAATGCCCATACCACAGCGCTAAACAGCGCAAGGAAAACGCCCAAAGGACTCTCAATATTTATATTGGTAATATTTCCTTCTGATGAGATTAGGATTACGCCTATAAAACTAACTAAAAGCGCAACAATACCCTTTGCTGTTATCTTCTCGCCAAGGAGGGGAACTGAGAGTAAAACCAAAACTAAAGGCCAAATAAAGTTTAGCGGTTGAGCAACCTGAGCGGGTAGTAGTTCATAGGCCTTGAACAGAATTAGGTAGTATGCAAATGGGTTTATTAATCCAAGATATAAGGAGGGAAGAGATTGCTTCCAAGTTAACTTTCGTAACTCTTTCCCTTTGTTTGTTAGCAGAATTATAAGTAGTAGTATAGCTGTAGACGACAGTGAAGCCCATGCAAGTAGTTGAACATTTGTTAAATGCTCTAGTGTCAACTTAAATGCGGATGCAGCTGTGCCCCAAAAAAGGATTGTAAGACCAGCAAAAAGATAGGAGAGATTTTTGCTATTCATCTTGTCCTAATTATAGCTAATGATTTATAGGAGCAAATATAGTAAACCAATCTCTATGCACTATAATATTTAGCATACAGATCGGTTCACAATCTTATAAAAGTTATTAGTTAAATTGAGTTGAATCCGCAGAATGGCTGCAACACTTTTGGAATTGCAATTCCATTTTCGGTCTGGTTGTTTTCTAGCAAAGCCGCAAGTATTCTTGGCAGTGCAAGTGAACTCCCGTTTAGTGTGTGAGCAAGTTGATTACGCTTTTCACCCTCCTCGCGGTAGCGAAGCATCAAGCGGTTGGCTTGGAACGATTCGAAGTTGGAAACTGAGCTAACCTCGAGCCATTTTTCTTGTGCTGCAGAGTAAACCTCAAAGTCGTAGGTTAGGGCAGAGGTAAAACTTAAATCACCTCCGCATAGACGAAGAATTCGATAGGGTAACTCTAACTTTTTTAGAATCCCCTCAACGTGAGCCACCATTTCATCGAGACTTTCATACGATTTTTCAGGATGTTGAATCTGTACAATTTCAACCTTGTCGAATTGGTGTAGGCGATTTAATCCCCTTACATCTTTTCCGTACGAGCCTGCCTCGCGACGGAAGCAAGGTGTGTATGCGGTTAATTTTAGAGGAAAGTCGGCCGCATTCAGAATTACATTCCTGAAAATATTGGTAACCGGAACCTCCGCGGTTGGGATAAGGTAGAAGTTGTCAGTTTGGGCGTGGTACATTTGTCCATCCTTATCTGGGAGTTGACCCGTTCCGTATGCTGATTCTTCATTAACCATGAGCGGAGGCATAACCTCCTGATATCCTGCATTGATATTTTCGTCTAAAAAAAAGTTAATGAGTGCGCGCTGTAACTTGGCTCCCTTACCTTTGTATAGAGGGAAACCGCTGCCAGTAATTTTTACGCCAAGTTCAAAATCGATAATGTCAAATTCTTTGGCTAATTCCCAGTGTGGTTTTGCATCCTTTGTAAGTTTTGGAATTACACCACCCGAGCGTACCTCCTCATTATCATCAGCAGTTTTTCCAACTGGAACCAATTGGTGCGGCAAATTGGGAATTCTGATTAGTGTTGCATTTAATTCCCTTTCTGTTTCGGCCATGCTTTGGCTCAGCGCTTTCGACTCATCTTTAAGGGTTGTTACTTTTTGCTTTGCCTCGTTTGCTTCTTCGGTTTTCCCCTGTTTAAAGAGTATTCCAATTTCTTTCGATATGCCATTCTGTTCAGCAAGCATTGCGTCGAGTTTTCCCTGAATCGATTTTCTTTGGTTATCTAGTTCAATAACCTTTTCGATAAGCTCTTTAGCGTCGAAGTTTTTAACTCTCAGTCGACTTATAAGCTCGTCCTTGTCCTCGTGAATTTGTTTAAGCGTGAGCATAGTAGTAGGTATTATTAAAGAAAAATCTCCTGAACTTACGCCATTCAGGTAAGCTGCAGGAGATTTTAAAACTTTTATAAGTTTAAGAAAAAACTAACTTTCTGCGGGAATAACTGATACGTATGATTTGTCCTCAGCCTTTTTGCGGAACGCAATAGTTCCGTCAATAAGTGCAAATAACGTATGATCTTTACCCATTCCTACGTTTTGGCCTGGGTTATGCTTGGTTCCCCTTTGGCGAACAATTATGTTGCCTGCTTTGCAAACCTGACCACCAAAAAGTTTAACACCTAATCGTTTACTTTCCGATTCGCGTCCGTTGTTGGAACTACCAGCTCCTTTCTTATGTGCCATTTTTAAAAAACTTTATGCGGTTATGCTACAATTTCCTCAATTTGGATTTGGGTGAATTGTTGCCTGTGGCCATTTTTCACCTTATAACCCTTACGTCTCTTCTTTTTGAAAACGATAACTTTATCACCTCTAACGTGATCAAGTACTTTAACGTTAACCTTAGCGTTTTCAATGGTTGGGGCTCCAAGTGTTATTTTTCCTTCGTTGTCAACAAGTAGTACCTTGTCGAAACTCATCTCGGTGCCTTCCTCAGCCTCAAGGCGATGAACAAAAATCTTTTGATCTTTCTGCACCTTAAACTGTTGTCCTGCAATATCTACAATAGCGTACATTATCTTAAAATATTAATAGTGTAATACACTTTTTCGGTTTGCAAAAGTAGAAAGATAATTTGAATAACAAAAATATTGAGGACTAATTTCCTGATTTTATTCTCATACAATTACCTGTTCGCTTTATTTCAACCTTGTAAAAGTAGTATTTATAATGCGTTATTCATAATTTCAGTTATAATGGTGATGTTGGAGTTGTTGTCTGAACCCTGAAAGTTGAATGCTTTTATCTGTTTTTTATAAAACTTTACATTACCCTGTAGGCAGATTCTTGGTGTATGAGTTTTGGAAATTGAAAAGATCTTGAATTAACAAAGTATTTGCTGGCAACTAGTTAAGCCCTTTAAATATCAATAAAAACAGACATAACCGATGGTCTTAAATTTTCTTTAAACTTTGATAGAGTTCGGTTAGTCACCATTGTGTATTGTTATTTATGTGGCATTATTGAGTTCGTTATTGTGAGTTTTAGAATTGTTTTTGCAAAATCAACTAAACTTATAATAGCCCAACAAATTTTAAAACTTTATATTTGTACCCATGAACATTAATTGGTTATTCTTAATTATAGGCGGTCTGTTTGAATCAGGTTTTGCTGTGAGCTTAGGTAAGGCACAGCAATCTTCTGGGATTGAACGATGGGTATGGCTCGTATCGTTCGCTATATGCGTAAGTATTAGCATGTGGTTACTCTACCTGTCTATGGGAGGTGAAAAACCTATTCCTGTGGGTACAGCCTATGCCGTTTGGGCGGGTATAGGAGCAGTGTTTAGCGTTATACTGGGTATCATCCTATTTTCTGAACCCATAACATTTTGGCGAATGGCCTTTTTAACTACGTTAATTATTTCGTTGGTGGGTTTGCAGATTGTTACTCCTGCTTAAGCAGATTTATTAGTATTAGCAGACACTGCCAATTGTCTTTTGGTTTTAGGTAGCCAAGGGGTTTATAGACCGATTCATCTGCTTAAATCAGCAATCTCCTATTGGTTATCTGACTTTTTAATATTAGCAACCGCCGCCGCAACCAGCACAACCCGAAGCACTTCCACATCCGTCCTCATCCAATGTATAATCTTCGCGAAGTACCAGCGAAAGCCCATCTCTAAACCACTGTATTATACCACCATCGAGGTTAAGAGCATTTGAATAGCCCTGATAACGCAATAAATTTACAGCCTTAACGCTGCGTACGCCATCATTACACACTATGATTAAAGGCCTATCCTTGGGCAACTCATCAAGCCTATCGGCCAATGCCAAAAGGGGTATATGCACAAACTCAACCGTATCATCAAAGTGAATAACTTCTAACTCCTCATCCTCGCGCACATCAACAAGTAGTGCGTTTTCATTTGCCACTGCATCGGCTGCCGACATAGGCTCAATATGATGAATTCCTTGTAGCGTAAAAGTTTGCTGTATTGGTGTTTCTGATGTTTTCATTTATCTGTTTTTATTTTGATACAAAGATACAACTTGCTATAATCAATACTATAACGTGTACTGCTTAGGTTACCGTAGGACTGTAGTTCAATCGTCAGTCTACCAGTGCAGTGCGCTGGTTTTAATCTTTAAATGATATTCCTCAACAATTACACTCTAAGCGTTGCCGCAATTCTTAACGGATTTAACAATAGCCCCAAGGCATCAATTATGCTATTGCAAGCTATATCAGCATTCATAAGCGCTTGGGTTGCTACTCCCTCAGCCTGCATAACGGCAATACCCAGCGCCGAGAGTTTAAGCATTAGGGCATCATTTGCTCCATTACCAATGGCCACCACAGCTTGTGGGTTTAAACTGTTCACAAAATCGGCCTTTTGCTGCGCCTCATTACCGCTGTTTATAATGACTAGGCTAGTATTTGTATCAGCTAAATTCTGGTGAGCCGAACCAAATGTATTGGCAGTAATTACGTGTACTTTCAAGTTAGCCGAAAGGGTTTCAATCATTTCCTTAACGCCATCAATCAACTTTCCGTCTATGGCAAGCGTACCGTTATAGTCGAGCACCAAATGCTCTAATAATAGCGTAAAGTCGTTAGAAATTTCAATTCTTAACATTCATCAAACTCATTAGTTAAATTAAATTGCGCCAAATACCATTCCGCTTATGGTCGCCATTATAACCACCAGTACAACGTAAACCAAGGTTTTTTGGGTTCCCATCACTCCCCGAATTACTAGCATATTGGGTAGCGATAACGATGGACCAGCCAGCAGCAATGCCAATGCGGGTCCTTTACCCATTCCCGATGCAATTAGCCCCTGTACAATAGGCACCTCTGTTAGCGTTGCAAAATACATAAATGCGCCCACTATTGACGCAAAAAAGTTAGAGAAGACCGAGTTTCCTCCAACCAAGTTAGATATCCAGTTGCTTGGAATTATACCAGCAATATTCGTGTCGTCGTGGGTTGAACCGAGTAAAAAACCAGCTACAATAACTCCCAATGCCAGCAATGGCAATATTTGCTTGGCAAAATCCCACGTGGCAAGGGTCCACTCCTTATTCTCATCATCTTTTTGAAGAGTAATAATACTAAGCCCTGTTATGGCCACGAGCATTGGTACAAGCGGACTTAAAGACCCACCAATATAGGTTGATGAGAGAAAAGCAGAAACCGCTGTTGCAACGGCAGCAGTAACTACCCACCACCAATTAATTTTAAGGATTTTAATTAGAGAATAAACCAATCCCAATCCAAAAATACTGGTGATATACCACTTGTTGCTCCATATAAAGAACCAGAGCCCACTGGTCTCATCGCTTGAGGGTTTGCCCCAGTTGGCAAAAACCAATATCAGCACAAGAATAAAAAAGTGGAAAGAGGTTTGCCACATAGGCCTGCTCTCGGGTGGGAGCTGAATATTCATCTGCTCTTCTCTCTTCACTTTCTCTTCCTTACGGTAAATTAGCGACATAATACTACCAATAACAATGGCAAAGGTTACAGCACCAATAACACGTGCAATACCCATTTCGAAACCCAGGATGCGGGCAGTTAGTACAATGGCCAAAATATTAATGGCTGGGCCCGAATATAGAAAAGCTACGGCTGGGCCTAACCCCGCACCACGTTTATGAATGCTTGAGAAGAGGGGAAGGATTGTGCAGCTGCACACGGCCAAAATAGTCCCAGAAACCGAGGCCACCGTGTAAGCCAACCACTTTTTTGCATTTGCTCCAAAATATTTTAGCACAGCACCCTGACTAACAAATACTGCTATTACCCCAGCAATAAAGAATGCTGGCAGTAGGCACAGCACTAGATGCTCTTGTGCATACCACTTGGTTAGGTCGAGGGTGGCATCAACCGCCGTGCGAAAACTTGCACTATTTATTGGCATAAAAAATGCCAGTGCAAAGAAAAATATAATCCAGAGTAGGATTTTAAACTCTTTTTTTGCTTCCATTATTTTAATTTTAAAAATACACCACAAAAATGTAGTAAACACCAACCATTATAAAGATTAGCGCAACCACCCTTCGAAACCATTTTTCGAAGGTTTTAATGCTATTATAGAACTTGCCAATGCCCGAAACGCTAAAAGCTAGTATCCACGCTATAATTACTACGGGCAAACCCGTTGCAAAGGCAAACACAATGGGAAGAAAATATCCCATTTGAGCTGTTACGGAAAGTGGGATTAATCCGCCAAAGTAAAGAACACCGCTGTACGGACAAAAAGCCAATGCGAAAACTATACCCAGTAGCAAAACACTCCAAACTCCGCCTTTATTTGCCTTTTGCTCAGCACTAGCCGAAAGGCGCCCTGACATAGAGAAATTTAACTCTATTACATCAAGCATTAGTACCCCCACAATAATTAAAAAGGGGCCAATGAACATCTCGCCATATGCACTTACCAGTTTTTGTACCTTGTAAATGCTTGCCCCCTGTTTTAAAATGGCTATTAAAATAATTCCCAGAATTGAATAACTAATAACCCGACCTAAAGTGTATAGCAAGCCGTTTATGAAGATTTTATTCCTATTATCAATATCCTTGCTAATATAGCCTATGGCAGTAATGTTAGTGGCCAAAGGGCACGGGCTTATTGCTGTCATTAATCCTAGCAAAAAGGCAGTAAAAACTGGAAACTGTGAATTCTCCACAAGGGTTTGTAAAAAGTCCATTAACAATTGTATTTACTGGGTTTTCTATTTTAACGAGTACTATTTATTTAGATATTTTTCAACCTCAACAACAATTACCTCTTTCAAATCATCGGGATTTCTTACGGCATTTGCAAAGGCAACATCAGTAAGGTTAATAAAACTTTCTCCTGCAACAACGAAAAGGCTGCTGTTTGCCACCTCATATTTTTGAGATATAGCTTCATTCGCTTTATCTGAGTAGTCCAACTCAATGAACTTAACATCTGCATTTTTAGGAAAACTTTCGTTGATTGTTTCTTCGGTTACTTTCTGAATAGCCAAACAAGTTTTACAGCGTTGGTTTCCGTGGAAATAATAAACCACAACCTTTGCCGTTTGAGCTATTTCTGTGTTTTCAGATTTTGCCCTCTGCTTTTCTTGCGAACCTCCGCAGCTTATTAGGGTAAATGCAAATATGAAGAGTGCAAGAACAAATACGATATTTTTCATCCTATAAATTTTTCGGTTTTAACATCCTCTATTATTACAATTATTTTGGCTTGCTATTTTTGCTAATAACCTCTTTCAGCTCACCAACATTTGGCACTCTACCGGAGATAACTACCTTGCCATCAATCACCAATGCTGGCGTGCGCATTACCCCATAGTTCATAATTTTTACAATATCTTCCTCTTTTGTAACATTGGCGCTAACACCAAGTTCCTCAACTGCTTTGCGTGTGGCCTCTTCAAGTGTTTTACACTTTGGGCAGCCAGTCCCAAGAACGATAATTTCCATAGTTTTGATTTGTTTAGTAGATTGTTTTGATTTGAATAACGAATACTGAACACAGAATTTCGAATGATGAAGTTTGGTTTGGATTGGGCGTTGCCTTTTATGCATTGTCCTCTCGTTCTCCCCCTACTTCGATATTCGTTATTCATTATTCAGTGTTCATCATTTCTTTAGAATATCGAATACTGAACCCTGAATTTCGAATGATGAAGTTTGGTTTGGATTGGGCGTTGCCTTTTATGCATTGTCCTCTCGTTTTTCTATTACTTCGATATTCGGCGTTCATTATTCAGCGTTCATCATTTCTTTAGAATATCGAATATTGAACCCTGAATTTTGAATGATGAAGTTTGATTTGGATTGGGCGTTGCCTTTTTTGCATTGTCCTCTCGTTCTCCCCCTACTTCGATATTCGTTATTCAGTGTTCATCATTTCTTTAAATATCGAATATTGAACCCTGAATTTCGAATGATGAAGTTTGGTTTGGATTGGGCGTTGCCTTTTATGCATTGTCCTCTCGTTTTTCTATTACTTCGATATTCGGCGTTCATTATTCAGCGTTCATCATTTCTTTAAAATATTGAATATTGAACACAGAATTTCGAATGATGAAGTTTGGTTTGGATTGGGCGTTATCATTTTGCATTGTCCTCTGTTCTCCCATTACTTCGATATTCGGCGTTCATTATTCAGCGTTCATCATTTCTTTAAAATATTGAATATTGAACACAGAATTTCGAATGATGAAGTTTGGTTTGGATTGGGCGTTGCCTTTTTTGCATTGTCCTCTCGTTTTTCCATTACTTTGATATTCGGCGTTCATTATTCAGCGTTCATCATTTCTTTAGAATATCGAATATTGAACCCTGAATTTCGAATGATGAAGTTTGGTTTGGATTGGGCGTTGCCTTTTATGCATTGTCCTTTCGTTCTCCCATTACTTCGATATTCATTATTCATTATTCAGCGTTCATCATTTCTTTAGAATATCGAATATTGAACCCTGAATTTCGAATGATGAAGTTTGGTTTGGATTGGGCGTTATCATTTTTGCATTGACCACCCATTCTCTCATTACTTCGATATTCGGTGTTCATTATTCCGTGTTCATCATTTCCTTCATCTATTTTTCTGTAATCATATTCCTTTGTGCAGTATCAATACTTTTTACAAAAATTGATACTAATTCATTGCTTTCGTTAATGGCATCTAAAATCTGTTGTTCAGAGTTATATGAATTTGAACGATGAATGACCTTTAGGCAAACCAGCGTTTCACGAAGTTCCTTTAATGCAACTTTCATTTTGTGAACAAAATCTTTTCTCGATTCACTACTTTGGGCTTCACCATATTGCAATGCAGGTGCAATTCCGCTCCGTAATATCTGACCAGATAAGTAATTGCTTGCTTTGGTAGGCTTCAAAGATTCTGATAGTTCTATAATTCTAACCGCAAAATTTATCAGCCTTTCTTCTAAATCAAATTTTCGTACAGCCATGATAAAACAATTTATTTAAATTCATTATTCCTTTTGATGAAGTTTGGTTTGGATTGGGCGTTGCCTTTTTTGCATTGTCCTCTCGTTTTTCCATTACTTCGATATTCGGCGTTCATTATTCAGCGTTCATCATTTCTTTAGAATATCGAATACTGAACACAGAATTTCGAATGATGAAGTTTGGTTTGGATTGGGCGTTGCCTTTTTTGCATTGTCCTCTCGTTTTCCCATTACTTCGATATTTGGTGTTCATTATTCAGCGTTCATCATTTCTTTAGAATATCGAATATTGAACCCTGAATTTCGAATGATGAAGTTTGGTTTGGATTGGGCGTTGCCTTTTTTGCATTGTCCTCTCGTTCTCCCATTACTTCGATATTCGGCGTTCATTATTCAGTGTTCTTCATTTCTTTTAAATATCGAATATTAAACATTGAATTTCGAATGATGAAGTTTGGTTTGGATTGGGCGTTGCCTTTTTTGCATTGTCCTCTCGTTCTCCCCCTACTTCGATATTTGGTGTTCATTATTCAGCGTTCATCATTTCTTTAGAATATCGAATATTGAACCCTGAATTTCGAATGATGAAGTTTGGTTTGGATTGGGCGTTGCCTTTTTTGCATTGTCCTCTCGTTCTCCCATTACTTCGATATTCGGCGTTCATTATTCAGTGTTCTTCATTTCTTTTAAATATCGAATATTAAACATTGAATTTCGAATGATGAAGTTTGGTTTGGATTGGGCGTTGCCTTTTATGCATTGTCCTCTCGTTTTTCCATTACTTCGATATTCAGCGTTCATCATTTCTTTTTTTCCTACATTCATCACCCAAAAAACTCCTCCATCATCTGCTTGACCTCTTCCCAGTTCTCCTTTTTAAGGCAGTACTTTATTTTAGGAGGATTAAATTCGCCCTGAATTAGCTCTGCCTCCTTTAGTTCATTTAGATGTTGCGAAAGGGTGCTGCGTGCTATGGGCAAATCATCGGCAATGTCGCCGCTGTAGCAACAACTTTGGTTTGAGAGAATTTCAAGGATTTGAATTCTTACAGGGTGACTTAGCGCTTTTGCATACCGCGCCAGTTTTACCTGCGTTTCTGTGTACTTCTTTTTTGTCATCTTTTTTGCAATAAATATTTCGCAATATTACGAAATGTTTTCATTTCGCAAAAGCACGAAATGATTTTTTTGACGAAAAGAATATTGAACCATTGGCGTTTTTTACGGTTTATCATCAAAATAACAATGAATGAAGAACTGGAAGGAACTTAAATACAGCACTTATCCAATAGTAACAAATCTTGAAATTTCCGAAGGAGCATATATTCTTACCATTAAAAGAGGGTTTAAATTTTTAGCGGGACAGGTTGTTGGTCTTGGAGTATCGCCTGATATTCCGCCTCGTCTTTACAGTATTGCCAGCGGGGAGAATGATGGGCTAATTGAAATACTTTATACCGAGAAATCGGGTGGAACGCTTACTCCAATGCTATCGAGCTTAAAAGCGGGGAGTAACATTATGGTTTCGGAACCGCTAGGAACTTTCACTAATGTATCGGATAATGCTGTTTACATTGCTGCAGGTACGGGCATAGCGCCATTTATATCAAAAATAAAGTCTCACAAGGGCAAAAATCCCATACTAATTCATGGTGTTAGCTATCCCGAATATTTTTATTTTAAGGATTATCTCGAAGAATCATTAGGTCGAAACTACATTCAGTGTTGCTCCCGCTGCCCCTCTGATGAGTTTTTTCAGGGTCGGGTTACCCGTTTTTTAAACGAGTGGCAGGGTATGCACCCCGACCAAAAGTATTACCTTTGCGGAAGTGCCGAAATGGTAGTTGATACCAGAGATACGCTTATTGCTCGTGGTGTGCCGTTTGCAAACATTAATGCGGAAATTTACTTCTAAATAAAAATGGCTTAATTAGTGTGTTTTTTAATTAGAATGATACTCTAGATACTCTTGTTTTATAGTTAGTTAGCAAGTAGACTAAGAGATTCCGATGAAGCATCATTCTATATTTTTTCGTATATCTGTTTAAGAAAACATTTGAAATATGACTGTAATAGAATTAAAAAAGTTGTTGATATACAGAATAGCAGAGATAAATGATGTGTCGTTTTTAAATGCTATTAAAACTATTCTTGATTCAAAATCACAATCGCAAACAATAACGCTTACTCCTGAACAACGTTCTGAAATTCAGCAATCAAAAAAGGAAATTGAGCAAGAACTGTTTATTGAACAAGTTGAACTCGACAGAGAATTTAATAAATGGTTAAACGCAAGATAATTTGGTCGAATAAGGCCAAGATAAAACTCTTCGAAATTCTTGAATACTATACCGAACGGAATAAAAGTACGGCTTATTCAAAAAAGTTGTATGATAAATTTTCCAAGGGACTAGTCTTATTAAGGGAACAACCTGAAATTGGAATAAAAACTGACTTCGAAGAAGTTCGTGGGCTAATTGTAGAAGATTACATCCTTTTTTATGAAATTTAACCTGAAATGATTGTTGTGCATACCATTTGGGATTGTAGGCAGAATCCTGACTCTCTGAAAATTACATAAACCCTACTTCTGATAGCATCAGGGTATACAACACGCCTACATCTCGCAAATTATGCTCTAGCTTCCGAACGAAATGAGTTTTTATAAATATTGATTTCATTAAAGATAAAAGAATCAATCCTTGAATTGTAAACCAATAGATACGAATAGATATTATTTCATATCCTCAACCGCTGACAGATGAACAAAAAACCACTATTTGGACTTACACTGTCCCAGCTAACAGACCTTGTGCTAGCTGAGGGCTTACCAAAATTTGCTGCCAAGCAGATAGCCGACTGGCTTTACAAAAAGGATATTGAAAGCATCGACCAGATGACTAACCTATCGCTTGATGCTCGAAAAAAACTTAGCGAGAGGTATCGAATTGGATTGGTAAAGCCCTCAAAGGTTGCTGAGTCGACCGATGGTACCAAAAAGTATCTTTTTACAACCGAATCATTAAAGTTTGTTGAGGCGGCTTATATTCCCGAGAACGATAGGGCAACGCTATGCGTTTCGTCGCAAGTGGGATGTAAAATGGGATGTCTTTTTTGTATGACAGGCAAGCAGGGGTTTCAGGGAAATTTATCGGCGGGCGAAATAGTAAACCAGCTACGCAGCATTCCCGAGTGGCATAAGGTTACTAATATTGTGTACATGGGAATGGGAGAGCCTTTGGATAATTTGGATAATGTGCTTTGCTCACTCGATATTTTAACTGCCGATTGGGGTATGGCAATGAGTCCACGTCGTATTACGGTTTCATCCATTGGGGTGAAGCCCGCAATGATTAAGTTCTTAGAATCGAGCAAGTGCCATTTGGCAATAAGCCTACATAATCCGTTCGACGAGGAGCGCAAAGCGCTTATGCCCATTGAGAATGTGTACCCAATTCAGGATGTGGTTGACGAGATTAGGAAACATGATTTTACAGGGCAAAGGCGTATTTCGTTCGAGTACATAATGTTTGATGGGTTAAACGATACGCCAATGCACGTGAGAGGTATGGTAAAACTTTTGAGTAACCTTCACTGCAGGGTAAACCTTATTCGTTTTCACCCTATTCCCAATAGCCCACTAAAAGGCTCGTCCGATGAACAAATTTTCAAGTTTCGCGATGCGCTTACGTCAAAGGGAGTGTTTACCACCATACGTGCATCTCGCGGGCTGGACATTCAGGCAGCCTGCGGAATGCTATCTACTAAGGAGCAGATGCAGAAAGACTAGCCAATTAATGGCATTTATTTTGCATACCGTATTGTTTAATATTTTTACCTTAGCAAAAACTTAAGAAATCAATACAATACCAATACTATGAAACAACTATCAATTACATTATCGCTTTTGCTGTTTGTTATGATAACAAGTGCACAGAATACAGAATACACATCAAAAGAATCGAGCAAGTTTGCTCTGGAGATGTACAAAAATCTTGCAGCAGAGGATAGCAAGAATATATTTTTTTCGCCTTTCAGTTTGAGCATTGCCATGGGTATGACCTACTCGGGTGCTAATGGCGATACCGAAAAACAGATAGCCGATGTGTTTGGCTTCTCGTCCAATACAAAAGACTTTCACAAAAATCTTGGGAAAGTACAGAACGATTTGGTCCACAGAGGAAGTAAGGGAGTTGAAATAGCCATAGCAAATCAGCTTTGGGTTGATAAACAGTTTAAGTTTAAGTGGTTCTATCTGCGCCAAGTGAACAGAGCCTATGATGCTCCAATTAAACGTATGCCTTTTAGAGTTGAACCTGAAAACTGTAGGCTGGATATTAATAGGTGGGTTGAGAATAAGACAAAGGATCGAATTGTTGATTTACTTCCTTCCGGTTCAATAACAGACTTAACTGCATTAGTGCTAACCAATGCAATTTATTTCAAGGGTCAGTGGGATAATAAATTTCGTGAGGAGAATACATCGGAGGGCGATTTTACTACGCTCGATGGTGAACGCGTAAGGGTAAAGATGATGAGCATGCGTGATAAGTTTAATGTGTATGAAGGGGATAACCTGAAGATGTTAGAATTACCCTATGCTGGTAAGCAATACTCCATGCTGGTTGTTTTGCCAAACGAGGATACATCAATAAAAAAGTTTGAGCAAAGTGTATCGTATAATGATATTGACAAATATATCGATTTGCTTACCGAGAGACAAGTTAAATTAACGTTTCCTAAATTCAAGTTTGAGTCGGATTATGAGCTAAAGCCCATTTTGTCAAAAATGGGAATGCCAATTGCATTTAGCAATGCTGCGGATTTTACGCGAATGTCTAGAATCCCTGAGCTGAAAATTGACGAGGTTTACCATAAGGCTTTTGTTGAGGTTTCGGAGGAAGGTACCGAGGCAGCTGCCGCAACGGCAGTTGTCATTGTACGCAAATCGGTTGGGATGTCTGTTGAGTTTAATGCAAACAGACCATTTATGTTCCTAATTCGTGATAATGCATCGGGGACTATAGTGTTTATGGGTAGGGTTTCCAACCCCAGTTTATAGTTTCGTGAGTAAGCATATTGCAAACCTTATTCGTCAGGGTGAGCACCAAAAGCTCGATTTTAAGCATTCTATTTCCGATTCGAAAAAGATAGCTCGCTCATTGGCAGCCTTTACCAATACCCAAGGAGGAACACTTCTGATTGGAGTTAAAGATAATGGCAATGTATCGGGGGTAAACTCCGACGAGGAATACTATATGCTCGAGGGAGCAGCCCAAATGTACTGCAAGCCCGAGGTTAAATTTGAGGTTACTCGATGGGAAATAAATGGTAAGGTTGTGCTTGAGGTTTATGTTAAGCCAGACGCAAAGCATCTTTATAAGGCGCCCGATAAAAGCGGAAAATGGAAAGCCTATTTCAGACTCGATGACGAGAATATGTTAGCCACACCACTGCAGGTAAAAATATGGAAAGCCATTCGCTACCGTAAACCAGTGCTGTTCTCATTAACCCATCAGGATAATGCCCTGTTAGATTTTATTAGGACTAAGCAGCGGGTAACTGTTGACGAGTGTAGCCGCGCCGCATTCATGTCGTACCGCGAGACCGAGAAGAGGCTTATCAACCTAGTGGTTTTGGGTGTAATCGAATTTAAATTAACCCAAGAAGGTGATTTTTTTGATATTACGCCATAACTTCCATATTTAAGCCTTCTCGTAATACTACACAAAGTATACATAACTATATAACCTCAACGTGCCACTGCTATCCGTAGGTACGTATCTAAAATCCCTTTATAATAACAGAAGAATCGAGCTCGCCCAAAGACCTAGCGCACTGGAACCTCGTAAATTATTGTAAAAGAGTTAGGAAAGGTTTTTTATAGCGAAGTAAATGCGTAATTTTGCACCCTTTTTCGGATTAATATTAATATAACCATAATTTATGATTACCGTTTCAAATCTAGGTATCCAGTTCGGCAAGAAATTTCTTTTTCAGGATGTAGATTTAAGGTTTTTACCGGGCAACTGCTATGGCATTATTGGGGCAAATGGTGCGGGAAAATCAACTCTTCTTCGTCTTATTTCGGGCGATTTAGAGTCAACCCGTGGATCAATTAGCCTTGGCCCAGACGAAAGGTTATCGGTGCTAAAACAGGATCACTTTGCATTCGACGAGTATACCGTGCTAAACACTGTGCTTATGGGTCACAGCGTTCTCTGGGAGATTATGCAGGAGAAAGACGCAATTTATGCCAAGCCCGATTTTGATGACAAGGATGGTATTAAGACCGCTGAGTTGGAGAGCCAGTTTGCCGAAATGGATGGCTGGAATGCAGAGAGCGATGCCGCAGCGCTACTTAGTGGACTGGGAATTAAGGAGAATCAGCACTTTAAACTCATGAAGGAGCTTAGCGGAAAGGAGAAGGTCCGAGTACTGCTAGCACAGGCACTTTATGGCAAACCCGATAACCTTCTGCTCGATGAGCCTACCAACGATCTCGACTTAGAGACCGTGCGTTGGCTCGAGAATTACCTGTCGAGTTTTGAGAATACTGTTTTGGTGGTTTCGCATGATAGACACTTCTTAGATTCAGTTTGTACGCATACTGTTGATATAGATTTTGGTAAGATTAAGCAATTTGCTGGCAACTACAGTTTCTGGTACGAATCGAGCCAGCTGGCGTTGCGCCAACAGCAACAGCAGAACAAAAAGGCCGAGGAGAAGAAGACCGAACTACTTGAGTTTATCCAGCGCTTTAGCGCAAACGTGGCCAAATCAAAGCAAACAACCAGCCGCAAGAAGATGATTCAAAAACTTAACTTCGAGGATATTGAGCCATCAAGCCGTAAGTATCCAGGTATCATTTTTACACCCGAGCGCGACCCAGGCAATAAAATTCTTGAGGTGAAAAACTTAACCAAAAGTTTAAACGGGGAAGTACTTTTCAAAAATTTAAGTTTTACTGTTGAGAAAGACGACAAAATCGTGTTCCTCTCACGCGATCATCGCCGCATGACTGCCCTATTTGATATCATAAACGGAGTTTCTAAAGCCGACTCTGGAACACATGAGTGGGGACAAACCATAACCAATTCGTACTTGCCACTCGATAACACAAAGTTCTTTAGCAAGAAAATGACTTTGGTGGATTGGTTAGGACAGTTCTCGCACGATACGAGCGAAGCTTTCCTGCGCGGCTTTTTGGGCAAAATGCTATTCTCAGGGGAGGATATTTACAAAAATTGCACTGTTCTCTCTGGTGGCGAAAAGCAACGTTGCATGATTGCCCGTATGATGCTTCTCAACGCCAATGTGCTGGTAGTTGATACGCCCACAAACCATCTTGATTTAGAGTCGATACAGGCTTTCAACAACACGCTAACGCGTTTTAAAGGAAATATTCTCATGGCCTCGCATGACCATGAATTTATTCAAACCGTTGCAAATCGTATAATAGAGATTACTCCAAATGGTACAATCGATAAAATTATAGAGTACGACGATTACATTACTGATGATAAAATTAAGGAGTTGCAAACCTCAATGTATGTGTAGCCCACTTTGAGGTGCGTGCTAATTCTTTTATGCGGTGCGAATAGTTGTGTACGTCCTAGCTATAATTAAAGTCGGTAGATGCATTCAACCATAATGATTTTGAAGCCTAAGCCATCTATGCCGTCAGGGGGAACATCAAAAACTCGATTTTAAGCACTCCATTCCCGATTTGAAAAAGATAACTTGCTCATTGGCCGTCATTACCAATACCAAAGGGGGAACACTTCTGATTGGAGTTAAGGATAATGGCAATGTATCGGGTATTAACTCCGACAAGGAATACTATATGCTCGAAGGAGCAGCCCCAATGTACTTCAAGCCCGAAGTTAAATTTCAGGTTACTCGATGGGAAATAAATGGAAAGGTTGTGCTTGAGGCTTATGTTAAGCCAGACGCAAAGCATCTTTATAAGGCGCCTGATAAGCAAGTACAAGGATTTTTTTAGGGTTAAGGATGAGAACTTAGTTGTTTCCCCACTTAAGGTTAAGGTTAAGGTTAAGGTTAAGGTTAAGGTTCAGGTTCAGGTTCAGGTTCAGGTCTGGAATGCCATAAGATTCAAGAAGCCAGTAGGCATTGAGTTCTCTGATAAATAGGGAATGTTGATAAACCATCTAAAAGAGAACAACTAGATTACCATTGATGAGTATAGTTGTGTGGGTTTTACTCCTAGGAGGGATGCTGAAAATACATTGTTTAATTTTGCGGTTTTAGGTATTGTAAGTCTCAATAAAAAGAGGAAGAAGAGGTTTTTTATTTTCAATTCCATCATTGCGAGCGTTTTATGCGAAGTAATCAGTTTAAAAGAAGTTAGTTTAATTCGTAATAACAACAAAAAGTCTGGCAGGGATACCCCGCCAGACTTTTCTATTTCACTAAAGTGAGCACTATTTATGCTACTTCTTAATCATCTTACGTATAGTACGCTCACCATTCATACCTTCGAATGTAATAAGGTAAACTCCGTTGGTAAGGTTGTTAGTAGTAATGGTCTCTTGACCATTCAGAGTAATATCCATTACGTGCTGACCGAGTATATTGGTAATGGTTACGCGGTTAACCATATCAGCATTGGTAATGTTTATTTCGCTGCTGAATGGGTTAGGATAAACACTGAGATTGCTCAAGATTCCAGAATCAATGCTATTAATAATTTCCAGATTTATTGTTTGCTCAACATTAGCGCCATCAACAACTATATTACCGGCTTCATCAACGTAGTTTGTCATGGTTACAGTATAGGCATATGTACCGTCAATCACCTCACTAATAACCACAATCCCTTCTGTATCGGTTGTGTATTCAGCCCCATCAAAGGTAACTGTTGCACCATCAATTGGAGTAGTTTCACTAACCACAGTTAGGGTTACGGTGTAGCTCGGAATTGCTTCAAACTCTACGGTAACTGTAGCATTTGCCTGAAGGTTGGTAATAGTATAGGTCGTGGTTCCATCAACGATATTATCGTCAAGTTTCCACTCCTTAACCTGATAACCATCGGCTGGTGCTGCGGTGAATATCACTTTGTTTCCCTCTTCAACCTCAGCACCTGTGGTGATTGTATTCCCACCTACCTTGGCTGTAAGCTCACCATTACCATTAACTACGCTAAAGGTTACGGTGTAGGTTTCAGGCACTGGAGTCATAGTGACTGCAATCTCAAGATCAGCATCATCAACAGTAAATTCGCCGGAAATATCATTGTAGCCTTCTTTGGATATAACGTATCCACCGAGACCATTAGGAATATCAGTAAAAATAGCAACGCCATCCGCATTGGTCGTTTCCATATCTGGACCCATCATAACATCAGCACCCATAATTGGGTTAGTTCCATCATTTACGGTAAAGGTTACGGTGTAGGTTTCAGGTGCTTCGCTAGAAACAGTTGTAAATATAATGCTGGTTCCAGGAAGTACGTTGGTAGCCTCGTCTCGCACATCAACAACGTTAAGCGTGTACTCAGTAACGTTTGCTAGGTCAGCTGTGGGAGTAACGGTAATAATGTTGTTCTCAATGGTAGCAGTAAACTCCACATTTGCTATAGGTTCTTCATCTTCTGCAGGGTTTTCAACTTCATATGTTATTTTAACTACTTCTGCAACGTTTCCGTTAGTAACCTTAAGCCACTCACCCCATTTATTATAGTAGATAGGCTCATTAAATTTGATGGTTGGGTTTACGTTGATGGGTACATTGCTTGCTCCATTAACAGGGTAGAAAGTGGCAACTGGTGGTACTATATCGGCAGAACTAGTAAAGCTCCAAACCTCCCCTTCTACGGTACCTGTATTGTTTTTAGCAATTACTTGCCAAAAGTACTCTGTACTGGGCTCTAGGTCGCTTATAGTGTATGAAGTTACTGTGGTATTGGGTTCAAAATCCATCACCACGTTGACTGGTGGATTTTCTGTATCCAGCTTCAGCTGATATTCGGTGGCTAGGTAGCTCGGGTTCCAGTTTATCGTTCTGCCGACGCCTATGCCGGTGGCGCCATCTGAAGGTGAACTATTCGTTATTTGACCAGGGGCTGGCATTGCAACAGTAGTAAAACTGTAAATAGCACAATCTTCAGCATCTCCATCCTCGTTGTATGGTATAATTTGCCAATAGTAGGTGTTTGAGTAATCAACATTTCCATAGAGATAGAATATACCTGTATCTCCTAAATCCTCTCCATCTATACTATTAGTAGGAGTTTCAGTTCCTTCCCCATCGGTTCCAAGGTATAGTCTATATCCAGTAGGAGACCCACTTCCTGCAGTCCATTTAAGGGCGTCAAATAAATTAACATCTACAGCACCATCAGCTGGTTCTGTTATAGTGGCACAGCCAGGAGGAGTAGGGACATATTCTGCAGTTGTAAAGCTCCAAATTTCACCCACTGTGGTGTCTACTGTATTTTTTGCGTTTATTTGCCAGTAGTAAGTTGTATTGGATTCTAAATCAGCAAGAGTATATGAAGTTGCTAGGGTGGAGGTAAAATCTACCACTACATCCGTTTCAGTTGGTGGATTGGTTGTGCCTAGCATTAGCTGATATTCATTTGTATTAGCACCAAATTCCCAAGTCAGAGATGAGCCATTTTCAATATCGTTGGCGCCGTTTAGGGGTGTACTATAAATTGCTGCGTCGGGAGCAGCAGTTACTGGATTAATATTTGGGCCAGTAAAATCGTCAAGGCGAAGCCAGTTTTGATCCTGAGAAATAGCCTGAACTCCAATATATACAACCTGACCAATATATGCTGACAAATCGTATGAAAATTCTCCAAAAGGTTCAGGGGCTGTTTCGTTGGATGCCAAAGTAACCGTAAAATCTTCTTTACTGATACCTGTTGTGGATAACTTAACATTGAATTCTTCAGGGTAATATACCGAGGAAGATGCCCAGAAGCTTAGGGTTGAGTTTTCTGCTTCGGGAAGGAGTCCCGGAGTTATTAACCAATCATCGTGAGCCTCTGTATTGTTCATAATCTCAGCCACAAAATCACCTGTGTGTGCTTCTGATTGCTGAACCCGCTCCCATGTGTTTGACCCACCATCGTTAATAATTGCCCATCCTTCGGGAGGGAATGTTTCGCCTTCGAAGCTTTCGTTAAGTGGCGTCGTTGGGCTTTGAGCAAAACTTGAGCCCACAAAAACTACCAGCATTAGGCTGAGTAGCCATTTGAAATTTGTAAATTTTTTAATCATAATTTTTGTTTTAAAGTTTAATTTAGTACAACGAGTATTTTTTTTCAAAAACGCTATAAAATATAGGAGAAACCTCATTACTCCAAAAGTAGTTAAGGACAGTATAATTATTGTTGTATCTGTTTATTAGAGGGAGAACAAGTTCACATAAAAATTGCCTGTATTTTGGGATTGCATGTTAAAAAGGATAAAAATTAAGAGTGTAAAAAAAATACTCACGATGCAGTTAATTTTAACTAGCGCAATATACATCCAAAATCAAGTTTAATATGAGTTGCTGACCACAACATAAGCATATCAGAGGTGTCATTTAACACTATATAGCCACTACATGTTAGTCTTATGCGCTTATGTTCTGTTATATATATTAAATTTTTACACGAAAGAAAATTTAGTTACTTCTAACGTATAACGGAGTGTATTGATTATAAAACCCGAATAATTTAGGCCATTGGCAAGTTTGCTATTCCTGTTTATATTGCAGGCGGGATTATCATAAACTGATTTTCGGCAGGTGTTTACAAAAAAGCAAACTAGATTGTAGACCAACTGGAAATAGTTTTTCTTTTCCGGCGTCTATTCTTAATCCTGAAAGTATGCCTTTAGGAGAGAGCACGGATCAACTAACTTGTAGAGCCTAATCCTTAAGTGTGCCCAGCATGCAGCCTTTACTGGAAACTTTTATCTTCATGTAGTCAGCTTAAAAAAACAATACCTATTAGGCAAGTAAAAGTTTTCTCCCACAGAGTGGGACTGACTAAGATTTCACAAAAGACGAAGTGATTTTTAAGTATTCTTAGCTTATCCAAGAATTACACCAACAAAGGTAGCAGATATAAGTGAGGCCAATGTCCCGCCAAGCAGTGCCTTCATTCCGTATCGCGAAAGCAGCACCCGTTTACCAGGGGCAAGAGAGCCTATTCCGCCAATTTGAATACCAATTGAGGCAAAGTTGGCAAAACCACAAAGCATATAGGTTGCCATAATTATCGACTTTTCAGATGCAAAGGCACCAGCAGCCTTAAGTTCTGCAAGGCTTACATAACCAATAAACTCAGTCATTATTAGCTTTTCCCCCAAAAGTCTACCAAGTAGTGTTATATCCTCTTTGGCTACGCCAATTAGCCACATTAATGGGGCAAAGGTGTATCCGAGTATAAATTCGAGCGACAGTGAATTGTACTGTCCATTGGTGAAATTGGCGATAATTGGGTTCAGGTTAGTCCAATCGCCAATTTTTTGTACCGTAAAATTAAACATGGCAATAAACGCTATGAATACCAGTAGCATACCAGCTACGTTAACAGCAAGTTTTAGGCCTTCGCTGGTCCCGTTCGAAATTGCGTCGAGAACATTGCTTCCAATTTTTTCTTTGGGAACTTCAATGTCGGTACTGATTTTCTGGTCCTGAGGGACAAGTATTTTCGATATAACTACTGCGCCAGGTGCGGCCATGATGGATGCAGCTAAAAGGTGTTTTGCAAAAACAAGCCGTTGAACAGGGTCGTCGCCACCCAGAAAACTTATATATGCAGCTAGTACGCCACCTGCAAGGGTTGCCATGCCACCGACCATCACAAGGAGAATCTCCGAATTTGTCATTTTGTCCAGATAGGCCTTAATCATTAGGGGCGATTCTGTTTGGCCTAAAAAGATGTTTCCTGCAACAGATAAGCTTTCTGCACCAGTAAGTTTCATGGCTTTTGTCATAACCCAAGCCAAAGCCCATACAACTTTTTGTATTACCCCAAGGTAAAAAAGCAGGCTGGTTAGTGCAGAAAAGAAAATAATTGTGGGTAGAACCTGGAATGCAAAAACAAATCCAAATGTTTCAACATTTAGGAATCCAGGGAATAGAAATTCTGTACCTGCTTTTGAGAAATCGAGCACTTTAACAAAGACCTTACCTATAAAATCGAAGAACAATTGTACGGGAGGAAATTGCAGGATGGCAATTGCTAAAAGCAGTTGTATGCCCAAGCCAATAATTACTATTTTCCACGAAATTGCTTTACGGTTACTGCTGAATACGTATCCAATTCCTATGAGGACTACCATACCCAATATACCCCGTAAAAGTGATACAAGGTCGAAGGAGAAACTCTTCTTGGCTGTTAGCAGCTGGTTAATGTCACTCGATTCTGTTTCTGCTGCTTCCTGTACAACCGTTTCGGCGTTAACTTCGGTATAGGTTGAATCTGTTGGTGAAACAGCTTTGGTACTATCGGCTGCCGTTACAGCCATTCCTGTTACAACAAGGGCAATGGCAAGACCGTAAAGCACTTTTTTTAGCATATTATTGTAAAGTTAGTTAGGTTCGTTTTTTAATTTCATCACGAATTCTTGAAGCCTTTTCGTAGTCTTCTTTCGAAACAGCCTCCTCTAAAATCATATTCAGTTCATCAAGGTTAAGATGCTTTAGGGCTTCTATTTCGCTATCACTCACATGGGTGACTTTGCTTTCAGCCTTTACCCCCTTATCCTCCTCTTCTTCCTCTTCAACATCTAGCACAATGCCTGCTTTTTCAATAATTTCGTTAGTTGTGTATATCGGGCAGTTAAATCTAAGGGCAAGAGCAATTGAATCAGAGGTACGTGCATCAATAAATATTTCCTTTTTTCCGTTATCGCAATGTAATTTTGAAAAGAAAACACCTTCCTCAAGTTTGTATATCTGAACCGCCAACAGCTCGATGCCAAATGATTTTGAGAAGTTTAAAAATAAATCGTGAGTTAAGGGCCGGGGAGGGGTTAAGCCCTCTAGTTGAATAGCTATTGCCTGCGCCTCAAAACCTCCAATGATAATTGGTATACGCCTTTTCCCATCCTCTTCGCTTAGTACCAAGGCATATGCACCAGACTGTGTTTGGCTATACGATATTCCCAGTACATTAAGCTTAATTTTTTTCATGAACTATACTTGTTTCGCAATATTTTTAAAAATTCCAATTACACTAAAAAACTCAATCATATCAATGCCTTAGCTGCAAAATTGCAATGTAAGTGTCATGTAATCAGGGGTTTTTGTCTTAAATTGAATACAGGATAATTACATAACCCGAACTACAAACCTACTTTAATTTGTTAAATAATACAAGGTGTTTTTGCTTTTGTTGCCCGCTTTTGGATATTACAATTATAATTTAAAATGTATAAATATTGTCCTAATCAGTAGTCAACTTGGATATTTTATACCTTTGCTAAAATTTAAGTAAAAAATTATGCTTAACTCGTTAAGGGGTTACTTTGCCGATATTCGGTTTAAGAAGAGTATCTATACCACTGCCATAACCAATATTCTATTGGTTTACGCAATTTTTTCGATTTCTAGAGTTCTTTTCTACCTATTTAACGCCAACTACTTTCCAAACGTAACTTTTGGTGGTTTTATGTGGATGATGCTGGGAGGGCTTAAGTTTGATACCTCGGGCATACTCTATACCAACCTGTTTTATTTGGTTTTAATTCTTCTGCCATTCACTTTTAGGTACAATAGTTACTACCAAACTGTGATTAAATATATATATGTAATTACTAATAGTATTGCCATTCTGGCCAATTGTGCCGATTTTATTTACTTTAAATTTACTCTTAGGCGGACAACTGCATCGGTTTTTGGTGAGTTTGAGAATGAGCAGAATATATTTTCGTTATTGGTGAAATTTTTAGTTGACTATTGGTACATATTCCTAATATGGATAATTTTTACTGCTGTTTTGATATTGCTTTATCAAAAAGCAAAGTTAATTAACAGACCAAAAGGCGCAATACAGCATGTAGTTTACACTTTTATGGGAACCCTACTAATGGCTCTATTTATAGGTCTTACCATTGGCGGGTTACGGGGTGGTTTTAGGCATAGTACACGCCCCATAACTTTAAGCAATGCTGGGTCTTTTGTAACCGATCCTCTGGAAACAGCCATTGTACTAAATACACCCTTTGCCATTTATCGTACACTTGGGGTAAAGCCGCTGAGCCAGATTAGCTATTATAAAGATGAAGAGACCCTAAACAGCATCTTTAATCCTGTGCATTACCCTGAATCCGACAATGCTTTTAACTCGCAAAATGTTGTTGTAATAATTCTTGAGAGTGTTGGTCGCGAGTATATTGGTAAATATAATCAGCATTTACAAAGCATAGGATACGAAGGATATACGCCATTTATCGATTCGTTAATAGAGCATAGCCTTATGTTTCGCTATGCATTTTCCAATGGGCGCAAATCAATTGATGTTCTTCCATCGGTATTGGCGTCTATTCCCATGATTGTTGAGCCCTTTGTGCTTACTCCATACTCTACGAACAGGGTTAATACCTTTGCATCATTGCTAAAACCGATGGGATACCATACCTCTTTTTTTCATGGAGCACCCAATGGCTCAATGGGTTTGCAGGCTTTTACCCGTATGACAGGTTTTGATAAGTATTATGGAATGACCGAGTATGGTAACTCCGCCGATTTTGATGGTATGTGGGGTATTTGGGACGAGGAGTTCCTTCAGTTTTTTGCTAGGGAGATTGATAACTTGCCCCAGCCATTCTTTACCTCAATTTTTACCGTTTCATCGCATCATCCATTTCGAGTGCCCGAAAGGTATGAAGGAGTTTTTCCGAAGGGGGAGTTACCAATGCACCAATGTGTTGGTTATACCGATTATGCGTTAAAGCGTTTCTTTGAGGCTGCCCGAACTAAACCTTGGTTCGATAGTACGCTTTTTGTTATTACCGCCGACCATGCTAATCAGTCCTTTTTTGAAGAATACAAGACAAACCTTGGGGGTTATGCGGTTCCAATCATTTTTTATCATCCTTCGGAAGGTATAATTGGGGTTAGTCAAAAGGTGGCTCAGCATATCGATATAATGCCTACGGTTTTATCGTATCTAAACTACAACAAGCCATATTTTGCTTTTGGTAAGGATCTTTTAAGCGATAAGTCCGATGATTATGTAATTAACTACACGGGTTCAACCTATCAGTTTATAAAAGATGATACCTTGCTGTATTTTAACGGAAAGGAGATAGTTGGTGCTTACAGCTACAAAACTGATAGCCTGTTAAAAAACAATTTGGTAGAGCAGAATGACTTTACGGGCAGTGATAATGAGGAGTTGCTAAAGGCCATTATTCAGCAATATCATAACAGGATGATTGATGATAAGCTTATGCCCGAAAAGTAGCAATAACCCTAATTATAAACTCTCAGAAAGGAACCATGCAAAGATATTCTGTATCTTTTAAGCGGATGCCCATTGTTGGCTTGCCCGAAATTTAGTAAGGAGTATGTGGCCTCGCAGTGAGGACAAGTTGCATTACTAGAATCATCGCTATCAAGGGTTACAGCAGTGCTTAATTCGATATGTTGAGGACATGTAGCATCGAAGGCAAAGAACTCCTCAAGATTTTTCCTGTAAATAATAATCCCATTATCGTCATATCCCTCGTTGGGGTAAATTATTGCATTGTTAATGGCGTTGAGGTCATAATACTGCGGAAGCGATAGGTTTATTGAAAAATTAACATAAACATGCGGTACTATGATGGGTTCCTCCTTAATGCACGACCAAAATACTTGTGGAATAATAAGCAGTGCAAGGATTATCGTTATCTTTGTAGTTTTCATTGTCTGATTTTCGGCAAATATAAATAAATGTCTTTAAAGGCTAAACGTATTTATGGTATAAATAGTTTATAGTAAATGGTTCTTAGGTTAATGATTCGAAAGTTTCGACTTCCCCTCTTCTTTTTATCGTTGATATTAATTAACTTTGGAACTGTTTCGTGTGCGAAAAAAATATACCCATCGGGACTTGAGGGTAATTTAATGGGGAATCAGGCTGGTTTTAAAAGAGAGCGGAAAAAGCGAGAGAGGGTTGCCCGCAAGGCAAGAAGGAAAACCCTAAGGCTTGAGCGAAAGGCAAACAGACCTCAACTTAGGCGGAAAGCAGAGGCTAAAAAGGTGCAAAAAAAGATGATTCGGCGTCATAAAGAGAATCAGCATCCCGATGTACAGGCACGCATGAAACAGAATGAGCGAGAGACACGACGTAATTATGCATCACAAAAATCGCTTAAACAAAAACTAATGTTTTGGAAACGCAATAAGTATAAATAAAATGGAATTAGACAGTATAATTTTCATAGTTATTGCAATAGTTTTGGCGATTGTGAATGCGGTTGCTCAGAAGAAAAAGAAGGATCAACAAAAGCAAACTGCGCATAAAGTTGTTCGGAACCCTGAGCATTATGTGCCAGATGAAGAGGGTTTAACTGTTGCCCATTTGGAAAATGAGGGCAATGAGCACAATTACGATCCCTTCGGTTTAACACACCGCCACGAGGGAGTACCAACATCATTTAAAGCAGACGAATTTGAGAACGATGAAGATGAGCTGCAAGAAGAGGTTAAGCTAACGGCTTTTCAGCTAAAAATGCAAGAGCGTGCTCAGGCATCTATGCAAGGCGGTGCTGGTGAGAGGCATAAGGTTAATGAGTTTGATGATGATAGTATTGCCTCTACGGAGATAGGTAATGCGAAAACTCAAGAGGAGGAGGAACTGGCCTTTGGCGAATCTCGCAACTATTTTGTAAAAGAATTTGATGCAAAAAAAGCAATAGTTTATTCAGAAATAATTAGGCCAAAATATTTCTCAATTTGAGTAAGCATCTAATTTTGTTTTATTTACAATAAAATTTGTATCTTTACAGCGGAAAAGAGTTCCGAGATATTCGGGATTCTTTTTTATTATTTACCCCTTAATGTAGTATAATTAATGAGATTGACATATGTCTAAAGTTACCTATTTAACAAAGGAAGGTTTGGATAGACTCCATAAAGAATTGGAGCAGTATCGTACCGTTGAAAGACCTGCAATTACGCAAATGATTGCCGAGGCGCGCGATAAAGGTGATTTGTCTGAAAATGCAGAGTATGATGCTGCAAAAGAGGCACAAGGTATGCTTGAGATGAAAATTGCTAAACTTGAGGATGTTATTGCTAAGTCAAGAATTATTGATGAAAGCAAGATTGGCATCGATAAGGTGCAAATACTCAATAAAGTTAAGCTTAAGAATAAAACCAATAATGCTATGGTGGAGTATGTCATTGTAGCAGAGAGCGAAGCGAACATTAAGGAGGGGAAACTTTCCATTGGCACTCCCATAGCCAAAGCTTTACTTGGGAAAAAAAAGGGCGAGTCTGTTGAGGTTCAAATCCCCTCTGGAACCGTTGCGTTCGAGATTATTAAAATATCACGATAAACCAAAAGGGTTAGAGCTATGGCAACTATCTTCTCAAAAATTGCAGCTGGCGAAATTCCTTCGTACAAGGTTGCTGAGGACAATCGCTATTTTGCCTTTCTCGATATAAACCCTTTGGTAAAGGGGCATGTTTTGGTTATCCCTAAGCAGGAGGTTGACTATATTTTTGATGTTGATGATAAAACCCTAGCCGATATGATGGTGTTTGCAAAACGCATTGCTAAAGCCATTGAGCGTGTTGTGCCCTGTAAAAGGATTGGCGTGGCTGTCCTTGGGTTAGAAGTTCCCCATGCACATATTCATCTTGTACCACTTAATAGCGAAGCCGATATAAGTTTTCAAAAGCCAAGGGCAAAGTTAAGCCCCGACGAGTTTAGCGAGTTGGCTAAGCAAATATCCGAAGCAATAGTTTAAGAAAAAAGAGCATATCTCCTGTGCAGCCCCCAAAGGCTGCATTTTTTGTTTTTAGGGTAACTGCAATGTTATAATTGTTAGTTATTATTCGTAAATTCTGCATAACTTTCAAGTGTTTTTTAATTCATCGGCTTAAACTGGTTTTATAATGCTTGTTAAAACATACGGAAGCGCAGTTCACGGTATTAAGGCAACTACCATAACCATTGAGGTTAGCGTTGCACAGGGCATTAATTTTTTCCTTGTTGGATTACCCGATAGTGCTGTAAGGGAGAGCCAGCAGCGAATTGCTACTGCCCTCGAATCTGTAAAAAGTAAAATGCCCAAAAGGAGAGTGGTTATCAATATGGCACCTGCCGATATCCGCAAGGAGGGTGCTTCGTACGATTTGCCACTAGCTATTGGTATACTTGCTGCATCGGAGCAGATTAAATCTGATAATCTTGCAGAATATGTAATCATGGGCGAATTATCGCTTGACGGAACGGTACAGCCTATTAAAGGAATACTTCCCATCGCTATTCAGGCTCGAGAGGAAGGGTTTAAGGGTTTGATTGTTCCGAAGGGTAACGCTCGCGAGGCTGCTGTTGTTAATAATATTGATGTTTACGGGGTTGAAAACATCGCTCAGGTTATGGACTTTTTTAACGGGACAAGCACGCTCGAACCTACTACTGTTGATACTAGAGAAGAGTTTGTTCAGCATGCCAACGAGTACGATGTTGATTTTTCCGACGTAAAAGGGCAGGAGAATGTGAAGCGCGCATTTGAGGTTGCCGCTGCAGGTGGTCATAATCTGATTATGATAGGTCCTCCTGGGGCTGGTAAAACCATGTTGGCTAAACGTTTACCAACAATTATTCCGCCTTTAACCCTTCGCGAGGCATTGGAGACTACTAAAATACATTCTGTTGCTGGTAAAATTGATAGGGGCACCTCACTTATGACTCGACGTCCTTTTCGTAGTCCTCACCATACCATTTCTGATGTGGCTCTTGTTGGCGGGGGTACATATCCTCAGCCTGGTGAAATTTCACTATCCCATAATGGTGTGCTTTTCTTAGATGAACTGCCCGAGTTTAAGCGAACTGTGCTTGAGGTAATGCGTCAACCACTTGAGGATAGAGTGATTACCATATCCAGAGCAAAACTCTCAGTAGAATACCCTGCATCGTTTATGCTTGTTGCATCTATGAACCCTTGCCCTTGTGGCTACTATAACCATCCCGATAAGGATTGTGTATGCTCGCATGGGGTTGTGCAAAAATATCTTAATAAAATTTCGGGTCCATTGCTCGATAGAATAGATATTCACGTTGAGGTTGTCCCTGTTCCGTTCGAAAAGCTATCCGATGCACCAACTTCCGAAACATCCGCGAGCGTGAGAGAGCGAGTTGTGAAAGCACGGGAGATTCAAGCCGAGCGCTTTATCGAGTGGAAAGACATATACTGCAATGCGCAAATGACAAGCAAGCTAATCAGGAAATTCTGTGTGTTGAACGATGCTGGAATTGCACTGCTTAAAAATGCAATGGAGCGTTTAGGCCTATCGGCTCGTGCATACGACAGAATACTTAAGGTTTCCAGAACTATTGCCGATTTGGAAGGGAGCGAAAGTATCAAGTCTGAGCATGTTGCTGAGGCAATTCAGTATCGAAGTCTTGATCGGGACACTTGGGCAGGATAATTATTAATTTAAGATATGCTTAACATCTTAGTGAAGAACAAATGGGCATTTATCCTTTGTGCTCTTGTACTATTTGGGAGCAATAGCCTCAATGCACAGGAAGGTAATCCATATTTGGTGAACTATAGTTTGCCCAGCGATGTGGACAACCAGAACTGGGGTTTTGAGCAGGGTAATAATGGGGAGATTTTTGTTTTAAACCAGAGGGATATATACACATTTGATGGCCAGCATTGGGAAGGTCTTGGCGTTAAAGGAAGGCCTATAGCATTTGCATTTAGCGAGTATCTTTTTTTCTGCACAGAGCATGGCGTGGGCTATTTCGACACTAAGATTGATAGGCAACCCGTACAAAAAAGCCTAATTGAGGTTACCAACGATAACTTTTACTATAAGTTCTCAAAGTTCGAAGGGGGATTGCTAGCAGTTTCACCCACAACTATCTGTAGGATAAGCGTATCTGATTCAATCCTTGTCGATACAGTTTATCACGCTATTCAGTCAGAAGTTTTTATATCAGATTTTTTTCAGCTGCGAGGCAAAACCTACCATGTAAAGAATAGTGCACTGATTTATCAGAATATGCCCGATGGTGGTTATGAGATGTTGGCGGGGCTGGCCCTTGGAGAGGATTTTACCTTTTCTTTTATTCATAATGATATTGCTTATTTTGGTTCAACCCAGAATAAGATTTATCGTTTCAACGGACAAACTTTAAGCCAGTTTATGTTTGCCGACCAGGAGTATGTTAATGCAAGTATCCTAAATGGAGGGGCTTCTGTTGGTAAAGATTTAATTGTACTGTCAACTCTCAACGGCGGTTGTCTTATTGTTGATGCTGCAAAAGGAGAAACCTTATCTACACTGAATTATCAAAATGGGTTACCCGACGACGAAATTTTTTCCATTGGAACTGATATCGCCAATGGTTTATGGATTTCTCATCCTATGGGCGTTACCCGAGTTGATTTTTCGTTACCAGTCAAGTCGATGAATTACTATCGTGGGCTTACGGGTAACGTGCTTTCTTGTTTTGAGCATAACGGTAAACTATACGTGGGAACAGGTGATGGCCTTTTTTATTTGGATAAGTATTTGAGTTATAAGCCTGTTGATGTGTTTGTTAAAGTGCCAAAGTCTGAGGTGTCTAATAAGCCTAGTATTCCAGCTGAAAATAAGGAGGATATTAACCAAAAACGGAAGGGATTTATTGCGAGGCTTTTCTCACGGAATGAAACAGAACCTCCCAGTGAAAAAACAGCTCACTTAAAGCGGAATGATTTAACAGAGGAGGAACAATCTTCCCAGGTTGAACTGCGGCGGAAGCGTATCTACAAGCTTGAATCTGTTAGCCATATCTATAAAAAAGTAAGCGGGTTAACTGGCAAAGTACGATTTCTGATTGAGGTGAACGAGCAACTATATGCAGCAACAAATTTTGGCCTATACAGCATTAGCAACAATAGTGCAAGTATGGTAATTTCAGATTTAAACATCCTTTTTGCTCAAGAGTCTGAGGGGCAAAAAGGGAATATCCTTTTAGGTACAACAACGGGAGCGTTTGTTTATTCTGCCAACTCCCCTAATGGCTCATTAAAAACCTTAACTGAGGAAATAGGCTCTGTTGTAAGTATCGCTCAACTAAATACCAGTAACTATGCCCTGTCAAACGAGTTTGATGTATATACGGTTAGTTTAGAGAAAGGTGTTAAAGTTGAAAAGATTGTGATGCCCGAGGACGAGTTGGGTTCGCCTTATGTTAAAATAGTACAGGGAAAACCCATGGTTTTTTATAAGAACGGTTCATATGAATTGGACAATGGTATTCTTTCAAAGACTGAACGTTTCCACTTCACTGGTCAACCACAGTATTATCACTATCAGCAAGGGGTTTTATGGCAGCAAGCAAACCTTAGTTGGCAAAGTTGGATTGATGATGATTTCAGCCTAAATGTTGATAGGCAACTGTTAAATCTTTTCGATAACCCCACATTTATTTACGTTTCAAATGCCAGTACCCTTTACGTTATCAATGCTTATACTGATATTTATAAAATAGTTTCTTACCCAAACGACAGCATTTCAGAATCATTGAGTTTGTTTGTTAAGAAGATAATCGATAGGAATGGTAATATAATTAATCCAAGTAATATCAACTTAGATTATGCTAACAATGGCCTAAAAATACAGATAAGTGCGCCATCGTTCGTTCGCAAAGGAGCCGTTATGTATCAGTATTTAGTTCAAGGATTAACTTCCAACTGGACAGAGTGGAGTAACGACCCGTTTATCCAACTTCCCTTTATCCCCTCGGGGCATTATACCATTTTGATTAGAGCAAAAGATGTTATTGGAAATTTTAGCAGTGTTGTAGAACTGGCCTTTGTTGTAAGACCCCCATTCTGGAAAACCATATGGTTTTATATTGCTTGTGGTGTGCTAATCGTTTTCTTGTTTCTAATGGTGATTAAACTCAGGGAACAGAGCCTTATAAAAGATAAACTCATGCTCGAACTTAAGGTAAAGCAGCGTACCCGAACTATTGAGAAGCAGAAGCAGGCAATTGAGCAGCAGCGTGATCAAATTTTCAAGCAGAATGATGAGATTACCCAAAGCATTGCATATGCCCGTAGGATTCAATGGGGGATTATGCCCTCTGAGGATATTATTGCAGATCTCATTGGCGATTACTTTATAATGCTCAGACCTCGCGATATTGTAAGCGGCGATTTTTCCTGGATTAGTCAAAAGCGCGATTTGGCAATTGTTGTTGCTGCCGATTGTACCGGTCATGGTGTTCCCGGCGCATTTATGAGCATGATGGGGATTTCATTCCTAAATGATATTGTTAATGTTGATGGGATTGTACACCCTGATGCAATTCTGAATAATTTGAGGCAGAAGATTAAGACTATTTTTGAGACAACAGGGCGCGATACTAAAATGCAGGATGGAATGGATGTGGCCATTTGTACAATCGATCAGAAGAACCATGAGTTATGGTATGCCGGTGCGTACAATCCGCTTTACATTATAAGGGAAGGGGCATTGATTGAGTATAAGGGCGACAGAATGCCTGTAGGTGCTCATCCAAAGGATAACGAGCAATTTACGATGCATAGGGTTGAACTAAAGCCTAATGATAGGCTTTACATGTTTTCCGATGGATTTCCCGATCAGTTTGGTGGCCCCGATGGAAGAAAGTTTATGGCAAAAGCATTTAAACGGTTGCTGCTTAAAACTTCAACTCTAACTATGGCCGAGCAGAAAGCCCAACTAGAGGATAGCATGGATATGTGGCAATCTTCGTACGACCAGGTTGATGATATTCTGGTAATAGGTATTCAGGTTACATAACCCATTTTAAGTAAAGTAGATAAGCTTTTCTTTCAGAGTCTTGTTTAATTATGCACAAAGTAACTAACAACAAAAACATGCAACTAAAAAAACTTTTCAGCCTAGCTATTCTCATATCAACCTTTGTTTCTGCGTTTGCACAGATTGATAATGCTGTGGTTTCGGGCTTAGTTCGCCATGTACAATCAAAAGAGCCATTGCCCTATGTTAATGTAATTGTTACCGATGGTGGGGGTTCGTTTTTAACTGGAACAATTACCAACGAAAAAGGAGTCTTTACCATTGAAGGTTTAAGTACTGGAGATTATTCGGTTAAGGTGTCGTATATAGGCTATTCTGAGCAAGTTTTAACCTTTCATGTTGGTAGGTTGAATAGTTTCCTTGATTTAGGAACCATTGTTCTGGCAGAATCTGCAACGGAACTCGAAGGGGTTACCGTAACCGCTGCAAGGGTAGAGGTTTCATCAAAAATGGATAAAAAAACATTTGCAATTGACGATAACCTAAGCCAGCAAGGGGGGTCGGTATTACAGGTTATGCAAAATTTACCGGGGGTTACCATCGATAGGGATGGAAAAATATTTCTTCGCGGTAGCGATAAGGTAACCGTTCTAATTGACGGAAAGCAAACTGCCATAACTGGAATGGGTTCCCAGTCTGGTCTCGATAATATTCCAGCTTCGGCAATAGCATCGATTGAAATTATTAATAATCCCTCAGCAAAGTACGATGCCAGTGGAATGGCAGGGATAGTTAATATTGTGTTTAAAAAAGACCAGGAGTTTGGCTGGAATGGAAAGGCTGGCCTTACCCTAGGGCTTGGGGCGTTAGCAGAAAAAGAACCCAATGTAGTTGGTATTCGCGACCAGTATCGTTTTACCCCAAAAATAAACCCTTCGTTCTCAGCTAACTATAAGCGAGAGAAAACAAACCTTTTTGTTCAAGCCGATTTGCTGTATCACAAGCAAATGATGAAGAATGAGTTCACGCTTCGTAGTTACAACAAAGAAGAAGAAGAAAAAGTTTATCAGCAATTTCTTGAGAACAGAACGCAACCCATATACAATATTAAGGCAGGGGTAGACTATAACCCAAACAGTAGAAATGCCTTTACTTTCTCTACACTATTCAACTACAGAGAGTACACCGATTTGGGCGATATACCCTACGATGATGCCAATGGAGATAGACTACGCCTGTGGCAATACTTCGAAAACGAGGTAAACCAAACCCTATTTGCTACCGTTACGCACAAGCACTCCTTCAATCAGCCTGGGCATAGTTTAGTTTCATCGTTTAACTATTCATTTCGACGTAAGGATGAGGTGTTTTATTTTACAAATCGGCAGTACAACCCAAATTCTATAGGAACAGACACTACAGGCTTAATAGCCGATGAGAATATTTTTGACCTGACGGTTGATTACTCAAAACCATTAAAATCGGGTAGGCTAGAGGTAGGTACAAAGCAACGTGCAAGAATTTTTCCAAATAATATCTACTTTAAGCCTGGCGACAATTCAATACTCGACCTAAGCCTTGCTGGGAGTGCAGAGTATAGAGAGTGGCTCTCGGCGGTTTATGGAACATATATATACGAGCGAAAAGAGTTTGAACTTGAAGCAGGCATTAGGTTAGAGTATGCAAATGTTGACTACCTGGTTGATCCTAATCATAGTGTATACAGCAGTACTGGGTTTGATTATATTGACCCATTCCCAAATGTTAGAGCAACCTGGTTAATTAATGATAATAGTAGGTTATCGTTGTTCTATAATAGGAGGGTTGATAGGCCGAGCGAAAAGGATTTAAGGACTTTTCCAACCTATGCTAGCCCCGAAATCCTTGTAATGGGTAATCCAAATCTACAGCCTCAGTTCACCCAGTCGGTTGAATTGGGCTATAGGCAGTCGTGGGAGAGTGGTTATCTATATACCGCGGCTTACCATAGAATGTCGACTAATATCCTAACCAAAATTGTGACGGAGGTGGCATTAAACCTGCTGGCTCAGGTAAACCAGAATGCCGATAAGGGGCAAAACACAGGGATAGAACTTGTGCTAAACCAGCAGTTGACTAGTAAAATAAGGCTTAACGCCAATGGTAATATATACAGGAATAGTATCGGGGCTTTTACCATTGTAAATGCTTACCCAAATAATGTTCTGTTTATTGGGAAGGAGCAAACTATTATTGCGGGAAATGCTAAGGTTAACTTAATTGCCAAAATCTTTAAAGAAACAGAGTTACAGGTAACAGGTATTTACTTGGCTCCTGATATTATCCCGCAGGGTAAAATACTTGCTCGTTACTCCATTGATGCAGGTTTAACAAAAAAGATACAGAATGGCAAGGGAGAACTATTTATAAACGCTAGTGATATTTTAAACACCCTTGTAATGCGGTATGAAATTGAGGGTACCACCTTTAATCTAGTTTCCGATGATTACTACGAAACTCAGGTGATACGCATTGGTTATCAGTATAGATTTTAGGTAGTTAATCTAGATCTTTTAATGTTCGGTTAACAATATCAAAAACAATTAGTGTATCGGCAAAACCGCCATCCTTAATAAACTTTTTCATTAGCTCATTGGTAAAAGGAGTGTTGAAGTAACGCTCCTTGGCATCATTGACTGAATCTGGAACAAATCCAATTGAATTAGCCAGTGTAAGGGTGTCAGCAGAACCTAATCCTTTTATAATGAAAGAGCTATTTCGCTTGTATCCAAGGTAAACTGTCCAGTAGCCATTGTTCTCTAAATTGTTGAAGAAGAAGTAGTCATCTGATCTCTTAATTATTAAGCTATCAGAAAGTGTAAACTCGACTTCTATATTTTTGTTACCCAACGAATCAACCTTTTCGCTAATCCATTTGTTTAAATCTATAGTGTGCGTCTTGTCCTTTGCAGTCCATGTACCGAGCATTGGTTCTGGAATACTCGAGGAATCTTTTACATCGATGGGAACTGGATCGGCAAAATAATGGGTTATGCAGGATGATAAAGCAATTACCATGATGGCAACTAGTATTGGACTGACCTTTTTCATCGTGTTTGAGTTTTAGTACATTTACATAAAACGCATAATATTGAGAAAAAACCTATTACTATTCAAACCAAAGTTATCCATTAATTCATTTAAAGTCAACCTTGTGGGGTATATTGTATAAAAAAAGCCGAGATACACTCGGCTTTTAAATATATTGTATGGAATTAGGTTAGAAGATATGGTAACTTACAGCAACACCTACTGTAACCACTGATGCCATAACCATTAGCTTAATAAGGATGTTCAAGCTCGGGCCAGATGTATCCTTTAATGGGTCACCAACAGTATCGCCAATAATGGTTGCTTTATGACTATCAGAACCAGTGCCTCCCAAATGACCTTCCTCAACGTATTTTTTGGCGTTATCCCAAGCACCACCAGAATTGGCCATGAATATTGCTAAGGCAAATCCGCTTGATATGGTGCCAAGTAGTAACCCTGCAATGCCAGGAACTCCAAAAATAAGGCCAACAATAACAGGAAGAAGCAGTGCAATTAGTGAAGGTGCTAACATCTCTCTTTGCGCACCTTTAGTTGAGATTTCAACGCAGCGTGCGTAATCGGGTTCACCAGTACCTTCCATAATTCCTGGAATGGTACGGAACTGACGGCGAACCTCATCAACCATTTTTTGTGCAGCACGGCCTACAGCATTCATGGTCATACCGCTAAATAGGAACACCGCCATTACACCAATAAATACACCCACAATTACCAGCGGGTTCATAAGGTGAATTTGGTAGTGTTCAACAAAGTCAATAAATTGAGCGTCAATAGCCTTAACCCCGTTAATTAGTTTATCGGGCTGCTCAAGAATTTGTACAAACATCATTCTAATCTCCTCAAAGTAGGATGCCAGTAGCGCCAATGCGGTTAGTGCAGCACTACCAATGGCAAATCCTTTACCAGTTGCTGCGGTGGTGTTGCCTAGTGCGTCAAGAGCATCGGTGCGCTTGCGTACTTCTGGGCCAAGTTCACTCATCTGGGCATTCCCGCCAGCATTATCAGCAATTGGGCCGTATGCGTCGGTTGCAAGGGTAATACCAAGGGTTGATAGCATTCCAACAGCAGCAATTCCAATTCCGTATAAACCATAGTTAAGTTCCGACATGCTAAAATCGAAATTGGTGGCAAAACCAAATGCAAGGGTAATGGCAACCACAATTATGGCAAGAGGAGCAGCAGCTGAGACTAACCCAACCCCTAATCCACTAATGATTACAGTAGCAGGTCCTGTTGCACTTGATTCGGCAATTATCTGGGTTGGCCTATATGCTGATGCAGTGAAGTACTCAGTTGATTGGCCAATGCCAATACCCGCAGCAAGCCCTACAATAATAGAACCCCATATACCTAGAGGAAGTCCTAAATATTTAAGTATAAAGTATGATGCAACAACGATAAGCACAGCACTAATATTTACACCAAAGCCAAGCGATTTTAGTAGTTGCTTTTGGGTGGCACCCTCTTTTGTACGAACAAGGAAAATACCTAATATCGATAGAATTGTGCCTGCGGCAGCAATTAGCATTGGGGCTATAACTGCATTGTTCTGTAATGGGCTTTTTATGAACGCAGCAGCACCTAGCAATGCCGAAGCGAGAATGGATGCAGCAAACGACTCGAAAAGGTCGGCGCCCATACCAGCAACGTCACCCACGTTATCGCCTACATTATCGGCAATGGTAGCAGGGTTACGGGGGTCATCCTCAGGGATATTGGCCTCTACCTTACCCACAAGGTCGGCGCCCACATCGGCTGCCTTTGTGTAAATGCCTCCACCAACACGGGCAAATAGTGCTTGGGTTGATGCACCCATACCGAAGGTAAGCATAACGGCTGTAATGGTCATAAGCTGATAACCGCCTTCCATCTCGGGAATAAAGTAGTTAAGCACTATGAACCAAATTGAGATATCGAGAAGGACTAAGCCAACTACTACCAAGCCCATAACGGCACCGCTGCGGAAAGCTAAGCGTAGACCACTATCAAGCGAGTGTCGACAAGCATTTGCAACTCGCGATGATGCAAAGGTTGCTGCTCTCATGCCTATGAAACCGGCAAGTCCAGAAAATGCACCTCCCGTTATAAATGCAAACGGAACCCAAGGGTTCTGAATTCCTAAGCCATAGGCCAAAATCGAAAAGATTATGGTTATAACCACAAAAACGATAATTACAATCTTGTATTGCTGCCTGAGATAGGCACTTGCGCCTTCGCGAACATAATTAGCAATTTTTTTCATTTTATCAGTTCCTTCATCTGCCTTCATCATCTTCGAGAAGAATATCCAGGCAAACGTAAGTGCTAATACTGATGCCGCTGGGACTAGCCAAAACAACGGGTTTCCAATCATTCCAATAGGTTTAGTTTAGGTTAACATTAAATTATTTAAAGGTCGAAATTACGTGTGTTACGGTACAATCACAAATTTTTGATACTGTTTATTTTACAAAAATACACTTTGCCTTTTGTAAACAATAGATTTACAATAATATACTATGTTGAAAACATTGCATCTTACAGGTTTTACTATAGTTCTATGCAAGTTAACAAAAGGTTTATAAAGTTGTTTAATTTTTTTAGTATTCGGCACCAAATTCCATAAGATAGTTTTTAATAAAGTCGTTGAGTTCACCATCCAGAACATCCTGTACATTAGATGTTTCGTAGTTTGTTCGCACGTCTTTTACTAGTTTATAAGGATGGAGAACATAGTTGCGAATTTGGGAACCCCACTCAATCTTTAGTTTTTTTCCTTCAATCTGGGCCTGTTTCTCTTTCCGCTTACGCAGCTCTAACTCATATAGGTGGCCTTTTAGTAATCGCATGGCGTTATCGCGGTTGCCATGCTGCGAGCGAGTTTCGGTGTTTTCAACCGTAATACCTGTAGGAATGTGGTACAGGCGCACCCCAGTTTCAACCTTATTCACATTCTGACCACCTGCACCTCCCGAGCGGTAAGTATCCCATTTAATATCCGCTGGGTTAATGGTAATCTCTATGGTGTCATCAATTGAAGGGGAAACAAATACTGATGCAAACGAAGTGTGTCGCTTGGCATTTGCGTTAAAAGGAGAAAGCCTTACTAGCCTATGAACCCCATTTTCGCCCTTTAGAAAGCCGTAAGCTAAATTGCCCTCGTACTCAATGGTGGCCGATTTTATGCCGGCCTCTTCGCCTTCCTGAATATCAAGAATTTTAGTTGTGTACCCGTTCCGTTCGCCCCATCGGATGTACATGCGCATGAGCATTTCGGCCCAATCCATGCTATCGGTTCCGCCAGCACCCGAATTAATTTTGAGAATTGCCCCCAGCTTATCCTCCTCGTTACGGAGCATATTCATCATTTCAACATCCTCAATGCGCGAGATTGCACGATTATATTGCTCCAAAACTTCACCTTCAGTGGCTTCGCCCTCTTTGGCAAAATCAAAAATTATCTCTAGGTCGTCTACCAGTGTTTTAACCTCGTTAAACGAGGTTATCCAATGCTTTAATTCGGCTATTACTTTGAGTTGCTTCTCGGCTTCAGTAGAGTTATCCCAAAAGGTGGGGTCTTGCGACTTTTGTTCCTCCTCCTCAAGTCGTATGGTTCGGTTATCGATGTCAAAGATGCCCCCTCAGCGCAAGGGTGCGCTTAACTATCTCTTTAATTTGTTCGGTGGTAATCATGGGTTAATTGTATTGCTGATTTATTGCAAAGGTATAATTTTTTGTGCTGGTTTCTATGGGGTAGTCATTCCCTGTGGGTTTGACTATAGATAAAATTATTAAAGCCAGTATACTATTTTAATCATAGTTGTTCGATTAATAAAATTTCATCAATGCAGAAACCTTGGTTTTACTGGTTAAATAACCCATATTTTATATCCGGGGCTTTGCCCCACTCCCCGCTTACTATCTTCTCTTGAAAGCAGAAAGTAAGTAAAGAAGTTCAAGGCTGCGCCCGCCTCACTCGAAAAACTACGCGATGCGTTCTAAAAAATCTGAACTTGCACCTCCCTACGTTCGGTGCTGCAAATAGCAGATTTTTTTTAACGCCCGCTGTGCTTGTTTTTCGGTTCACCGGCCGATGTCAATCGCAACACAAATCGTTTTCCCAAAATGTATTATTTTTAACGGACACGAATGTATTTTAATAAGATGATGTAAAGTTAAACTAAATGAATAAAACAATCTGTTATACCTAAGGTAGTTCAAGATGTCTAACTCTTTTACGTTTTATACTCATCAATCACCCCATCAATCACCTCCATAACCTTAGCGTAATCAAACCCTCGGGATATGGCAAAGCGAAGAAGCTTATTTTTAAAATCGTATTTATCCTTATACTTTATGGTTCGAGCTTTTTTGGTGAGCAGCTCGGTTAAATTTTCGATGTTGGTAAACTGCTCTATCTCCAAAAGTGCATTCTGAATATTATCATCGGCAATGCGTTTGGCGCGAAGAGCCATCTCAATTTTTCGCGGTCCCCATTTATTAAACCGTGCCTTATCACGGGCAAAGGTGAGGGCGTAGCGGGTTTCGTCAATAAAGCCATCGTTTTCCAACGATTTAATAATGGCCAGCCCATCTTCGTTATTGATGCCCCACTGCGAGAGCTTAAGCTTAATCTCAGAAACGCACTTCTCCCGCTGACCGCATAGCCATTGGGCACGGTTAAGGGCGGTTTTTGGGGTTAGCTGTTTGGCCATATTTAGTTGGATTGTATTGTTTAGCTGGTTTGGTATTACTTCTATTTACGTTTGACAGTAAGGGATTTCGGACTTATCAGCCTATCAATATGCACCGAAATTGATGTGAGAAATACAACTCGAAAACCTCTGAATTGAAAATCGGCGAAGCCAAACCCTTATTGACTTTATCGTGTGTTATATACCGTGTTTTTATTCGATTTCACTTTTTGATATATCAGCTATAATTCTAATCCCACTTCTTTCCATAAGTTCACTCGCGTTAAAATCATTACATATACCTGGATGAAGTTCATAGCTGAAAATCATTGAATTACCTTTAATCTCACTATTAAAACTATAATTTGTAACTAACATTTTATTCCCCAATAGTTTTGCAAGTTCAATATCGTGTGTTGCAATAATTCCTGACGTTTTGAGCTTACTTATTTGATTAATCAATGAAAACCCTCCTCTATGTCTATCTTCTGAGTTTGTTCCCTTAAACATCTCATCCATAAGAAAAAAAGTATTTTGGCTGCTTTCAATTAGCTTCAGCATCTTTTCAATTCTGTTTAATTCTGCATAAAAAGAAGAAACTCCTTCCTTCAAATTATCTTGGGTTCTCATACTTGTATATAATTTTAGGTTCGAAACCTGCCCGTATTTTGCACAACAAGGTGCACCAGCTAATGCCAATACAAGGTTTACGCCTACGGTTCGTAGGAAAGTGCTTTTCCCTCCCATATTAGAACCAGTTATCAAGACAATATCACCTTGTCCTTCTGAGTGAAAATTATTACATACCCGTTTATTTGAATTTAGTAAGGGATGCCCTAACAACTCAAAATGTACGGAGTTATTCTTTTCAGTTATCTCTGGAAATGTATATGACGGGTTTGAATAGCAAAATCCTGCAAAACTATTTATTACTTCAAACTCACTAACTACTTCAGCCCAAGACTTTAATAACGCTTTATTTTTAGATTTCCATTTTTCTGTTCCAATAATTAAGTAAATATCCAATAGCAGGAAACTGTTTAATAAAGAATATAAATAATTTCCTTTTATTGGTATTTTTATGCTATTTATACCTCTTTGCTGAGAGAAATCTAATAGTCTGCACAACCTATTAATTTCATTAAATGCTGAATATTTACTTTTTATTAGTATTGATTGTAATTGGTGTAATTTTTTTGACCTGAAACTTTCTCTTTCAATTTTATTGATAAGTGTTCGATAACCTCTTAAAGTGTTAATATTCTCTTGTGAGGTTTTAACGATATCATCAGCGATGGATTTTACTTTTCTTAAAATTATGAGATTAACAAATAAAGCAGTAATAAAGGGAAGCAAATAAATATACCTCAAATAAAGTATAGAAAAATATAAGCCAAGCAATGATAGAACAGAAAGGATTATTGCAACGGCGATATATATTCGCTGATATTTTAATAAAACGACAGGTGCTTCTACCCAATCTAACAATTTATAATAATCGCTTTTTTTATTTTGAAAGTGCATGCCCGACGCTTGAAAATCTTGCCGCCAATCCAGATTTTGAGATAATTCTTTTATGGCCTTTTGTCTGTCATGTATTTCATAATTAGGTGCGGGTTCAGATAGCCATTCTGATAAGAGTATCATACCTGACTCTGTAGTTGTTCTATTAACTAATTGGAAAATGGAATGTTGTCCGAAAATATCTAAATCGGAAGTATAAGGATGATTTTGATTAATAAACTTATGTCCAGTATCAAATTCTTCCAGATTACATTTTTCTCTTAGAATTTCGGATTCATTTATACCTTTCAGTAATGCTGTATGCTTTTTCAGAAATGCTGTTTTGTTATGATGTGTGATTGCAACACCAAAACATAATATCGATAGCGGGAAAACAATCAGAATGGGAGTTATTAAATTGAAACTAAACAAGTATATAAGTATGATACTTGAAATGACAAAAATAAATATCCTAATAAATGAAATGCGATTTAATAACTTACTTAGCTTAAGTAATTTGGCATCGTACATTTTTATATTTTCCCTATAAATCCCCATTGTTTTCCGATTAAAAATACTTCTGAATATTCAAATACCGTGATAACTTCTTCTATGGCATATAACTTACTAAATATGCAAAAGCGAGCCCTCTATCCCTTCTTAGCCCTCAGCATCCTATCCTTTCCATTAATGTCTTTCCTAATTTCAACATCAGTAAATCCTTTATCCTTAAAAATTGTGGCGGTTTCTGGTCCAAGTGCTTCGTTAATCTCACAGTAAACCATACCGTTTGGCTTAAGGGTGGCTTGTGCCGTTTGGGCAATTGCATCGTAGAAAACCAAGGGGTTGTTATCGCTAACAAAAAGTGCAGTTTGGGGTTCATTCTCAAGTACGTTGGGTTGCATAAACTCTTTCTCGCTGTTGCGTACGTAGGGCGGATTGCTAACCACAATATCGTAGGGAGCCCCTTTTAGTTCGTTTGGTAGGCTCAGTATATCCTGCTGAAAAAATGTAATGCTTGCGCTAGCATTCATTGAGTTTTCCTTTGCAAGGGTTATGGCTTCAGCGGAGATATCGAGTGCAAAAACTTTTGCCGCGGGAAGTTTTTTTGCGATGGCAATGGCAATGCAACCAGACCCTGTTCCAATATCGAGAACCGAGGGGAAATCGTTAGCTCTATCAGCAAGCAGCCATTCCACAAGTTCCTCGGTTTCAGGACGGGGGATAAGCACATGGGGTGTTACCTTAAGGGTGATGCCAAAAAACTCGGTTTCGCCAAGGACATATTGGATAGGCTTTTGTAACTTTAGCTCCTTAATGTAAGCATCAATAAGTGTTTCCTGCGAAATACTTAAAAGGAGGTTGGGGCTAGCAAGTACATCGTGAACCTTAATGCCCGTAACCTTCTCAATTAGAAGTCGAGCCATTGCTTGCGCTTCTGCTAAGGGGTAAGTTTCTTTTAGGCTGTTTACGCCTTGCTTGTATTTAAATAGAATACTTTGGGCTTGCATAAATTTGTTTTTACTCATTCAAAAGTATCGAAAAATTATGGAACAGCACAAACAGGATGAGATTTACATGGGCCGTTGCCTTGAATTGGCTGCAAATGGTAAGGGAAGAGTTGCGCCAAATCCCATGGTAGGTTCGGTTGTGGTTTGCAATAATAGAATTATTGCAGAGGGATATCACAGAGAGTTTGGTGGCGACCACGCTGAGCGAATGGCCATTAATGCTGTATCGGATACTTCCGCTCTGTCTGGGTCAACACTTTATGTTTCCTTAGAACCCTGCTCGTATCATGGTAAAACACCTCCTTGCGTCGATTTAATTGTCGAATCGGGGATTAAACGCGTGGTAATAGCAGTTCAAGACCCTAATCCACAGATTAAAGGGGCAGGCATTCTAAAGTTAAAGGATGCTGGGATTGATGTTACGGTTGGTGTGCTAGAGTCGGAGGCAAAGGAATTAAATAGAAGGTTTTTTGTGTACCATGAGAAAAAACGGCCTTACATCATTTTAAAATGGGCACAAACTCTCGATGGTTTTATCGATGCTGTGAGGAAACCCGACGACCCAATTGCGCCTGTTTGGATAACCAATGAGCTTGCTCGCACCCTTGTTCACAGATGGCGAAGCGAGGAGCAGTCCATACTTATTGGAACCAATACGGTTGAAAAGGATAATCCCAGACTCGATGTCCGTCATTGGAGCGGTAAAAATCCTTTGCGTGTGGTACTGGATAGAAAATTACGCCTTCCTAAGCAGAGTAACGTTTACGATGGCACGGTTCCCACGCTTGTGTTTGTCGGGAATAATTCAAGCGCATCGTCCCAGAAGGCTGAATTTTTGTCCATCCCTAATATGGAGCTAATAACTGTTGATTTTGCCAAGGGACTAGAGGGTCGATTGCTAAAGGAACTCTACGAGCGTAATATCTCCTCGCTCTTTATAGAGGGTGGGGCAATGCTAATAAATAGTTTTTTAAAGCGTAAGCTTTGGGATGAGGCTCGGGTTTTTGTGGGCAACCAGTTTTTTTATGATGGAGTTAGGGCACCTGAATTTTCTGGCAAAATCCGTAGCTACGATGAGATTGGTAACAGCAAACTTTTTACCTATAGGAATTCACGTATATCAGGTTAAACCGCTGCGAACCGAATTGCAGATTCGTCCCATGGCGGAGCCGATTCAATGGCTGGGATAATATCGTTTGGACTATTTACGAACTGCCATATCTGTCTATGCTCAGGGCGCATAAATTTTTCATCAATCATTTTATCAATTAGCTGCTCAAGGTGGTTATAAAACCCATCGGTATTGAGAACAATAATGGGTTTAGTGAATTTTCCCAGACGTTTTAGCGTGTAAACCTCCATCAACTCCTCAAGGGTTCCACAACCGCCAGGGAGTGCAATAACTGCATCAACATTGCTGATAAGCTGTTTTTTGCGCTCGCGCATATCCTCCACAAGCACCATTTTGGAGAGGCCTTTATGTCCCCATTCAACCTTATCCATGAAACGGGGGAGAATTCCTATCACTTCTCCACCAAGCGATAGTGCTTTGTTGGCAAGGCATCCCATTAGGCCAACGGAACCTCCGCCGTAAACTATAGTGAATTTGGCATCCACCAGTTCCTGTGCAACAAGCTCGGTTTGATGAAAATACTTTTCGGAGATTTTTGCGCTGGAGGCGCAGAACACGCAAACTTTCATAGTAATTTGTTTAGATTACTGCTGGTTGCCAACAAAACAAGCATCTGCCCAATATCAATATAAGGACAGATGCTAGCTTTCTGCTATAATACTGTTGGCTATAGCAATGCCTCAAGTTTTGCTATAAGGGTGTTTTTTGGAACAGCACCTACCTGCTTATCAGCTATCTCGCCGTTTTTAAAGAATAGAATCGTTGGTATATTACGAATACCAAATTTGCTTGCCACACCAGGGTTGCTGTCAACGTCAACCTTTCCAATCAATGCTCTTCCCTCAAATTCTTGAGCCATCTCTTCAACAAGGGGGCCTACCATTCGGCAAGGTCCACACCACTCTGCCCAAAAATCAAGAAGTACAGGTTTATCTGATTTTAGTACAAGTTCCTCAAAGTTAGCGTCAGTTATTGCTAATGCCATAGTTAGAATGTTTAGTGTTAAAATTATTATACAAAGATAACAGTTTCCTTTAAAAATATTTGGCTTATAAAGTCAATTTATCTTAAAATTAAGATTCATTTGCTTTAAATGTTCAACAAACTTGTTGGATGGATTAACCCTATATGCACGTGAGAACATCTCCAAGCTAACCCTGCTTTGTGGATCCATCAATCGGAACCTAAGCATAACCTTACCCGTATTGGCGGCTGTAAGGGTTTGTATTTTATCTATAATCTCATTGTTTATTTCATCAACCGTAAGCGATATGGTAATCTTTTTCACAAGTTCGTCTCTTACGTCGGAGAGCATTTGCATGTTTCTGATAAAGAATTCAATCTCGCCTAGGCGGTATTTACTAGGATCGAATTTCCCCTTAATGAGCAACGGGTATCCAACAAAGAAAAATTTCCTGTTATTCTCAAAGTCTTTTCCAAACAGCGTAAACTCATAGGAATCGGTAAAGTCTTCAATGGTTATTCGACCATAAAATTTACCCTTCTTTGTGGTAAGTACTTTGGCTTCCGATACAATACCTGCGAATGTTAAGTCGCGACCAATTAGCTGCGTTGGATCGTGTATCTCGCTTAGGGTAACGTTGCAAAACCTGTCTACCTCAAGTTTATAATCATCTAGTGGATGAGCCGAGAGGTAAATCCCAATAAGTTCCTTTTCCTTGCCCAGGGTTTCAAGTTTCGACCATCCTTCAACTGCAAGCATTTCGGGTTTCTGTAATTCAAAACCCGAATCCATATCTCCAAAAAGGGTTTGCTGCGTATTGTTTTTCTCTTGCTGTACTTTTGTACCGTAGCGTAGGAGTTGCTCTGCAAAAGTTGAACCCTTAGTATCCTGCGAAAAAAATTGTGCCCTTTCAGTAATACCAAGATTATCGAACGCACCAGCAAGTACTAACGATTCTAAATTCTTTTTGTTAACGGCTTGTAGGTTAACCTTTTCAACAAAGTCGTAAACATCAACATACTTTCCTGCTTTTCTGGTTTCAATAATATTGGCTACCGCTCCTTCGCCAACCCCTTTAATAGCTCCCAAGCCGAAGCGCACGTCGCCATTGGGCATAACCGTAAATTTGTAGTTACTCTCGTTTACATCGGGACCAAGTACTTGCATATTCATTCTGCGGCATTCATCCATAAAAAGGGTAATCTTTTTTATATCGGACAGGTTGCGGCTAAGAACCGCTGCCATAAATTCGCTTGGATAGTGTGCTTTTAGGTATGCGGTTTGGTACGATACATAGGCGTAGCAAGTGGAGTGCGATTTATTAAATGCGTATTGTGCAAAAGCCTCCCAGTCGGTCCATACCTTCTCTACCTTTTTGGGGTCGTGTCCATTCTTTTGGCAACCCTCAATAAACTGAGCCTTTAGCTTGTCCATTTCATCCTTTTGCTTTTTACCCATGGCTTTCCTGAGGGTATCGGCCTGTCCTCCTGTAAATCCAGCAAGTTTCTGGGAAAGGAGCATGACCTGCTCCTGATAAACGGTAATGCCATAGGTGTCGCGTAGGTACTCCTCCATTACTGGTATATCGTACTCAATCTTTTCGCGTCCATGCTTTCTGTTGATAAAGCTTGGAATATATTCAATTGGACCTGGGCGATACAGGGCGTTCATGGCGATAAGGTCTTCAAATCGGTTGGGTTTAAGCGCTCGGAGGTGCTTCTTCATTCCAGGTGACTCGAACTGGAACAGACCTGTGGTATCACCATTGGCGTATAGTTCAAAGGTTTTCTTATCATCGAGGGGAATATGGTCGATGTCGATGTCAATACCCTTTGATTCTTTAATAATAGCTATAGCATCCTTAATGATGGAGAGTGTTTTAAGCCCCAGAAAGTCCATTTTAAGTAGGCCAACTGATTCAACGTGTTTACCATCAAATTGGGTTATGTAAAGATCGGAATCCTTATTAATGCATATGGGAATGTGTTCCTCAAGGTTATCTCGGCCAATAATTATTCCGCATGCATGTATCCCTGTTTGCCGAACCGAGCCCTCCAGAACCTCAGCGTATTGCAGAGTTGAACGTACAAGCTCATCGGGCGATTTTCTTAATGCCAATAGTTCTGGAACCTCCTTGTAGGCTTTGGCTAGGGTGATGCCTGGTCTTTCTGGAACTAGTTTTGCCATGCGCATCGCTTCGGCAAGCGGCAACTTTTGTACACGCGCCACATCCCGAATGGCCATTTTAGCGGCCATTGTACCAAAGGTGATAATTTGTGCTACTCGTTCTTTACCATACTTATTTACAACCCATTGTAAAACCTTTTCGCGACCATCCTCATCAAAATCAATATCGATGTCGGGCATCGATACTCTTTCGGGATTGAGGAAACGCTCGAACAGCAAATTGTATTTAATCGGGTCGATATCCGTAATTTTCAGGCTATATGCAACTGCCGATCCAGCGGCTGAACCTCTTCCCGGTCCAACTGAAACATCCATCGCTCGGGCTGCCTTAAGAAAATCCCAAACAATTAGGAAGTAACTGGGATATCCCATTCGGGCAATTACCTCAAGTTCAAAGTTGAGCCTATCTACTGTTTCGCTGGCAAGGTCTTCTCCCCAACGTTTTTTTGCTCCCTCAAAGGTGAGGTGTTTAAGGTAATCGTTATCGTTGGTAAAGCCCTCGGGTAGGGTGAAATGTGGCATAATTGGCTCATGGTCGAGAGAGTAAAACTCAACCTTTTCAGCAACCTCAATGGTATTATGTACAACTTCAGGGTTATTGGGGAAGAGTTTGAGCATCTCCTCTTCGTTTTTGAGGTATTCCTGCTTGGTGTAGTGCAGGCGATTGGGGTCATCAATGTCCTTTCCGGTATTTAAGCAAATTAATCTGTCGTGAGCAAGTGCATCCTCAGCATTTACAAAATGCACATCATTTGTGGCAATGCACTTAACTCCTGTCTTCTTTGCTAATTCAAGGATTATCTTGTTAACACGACCTTGCTCGATAAATGTATCCTCTGCAAAGCCATTGGGTTGAACAGGATGAAGCATTACCTCAAGGTAAAAGTCGTCTCCAAATATTTCTTTATACTCGTAAATAATCTCTTCGGCAAGTTTGATATTACCCTTTATAATTGCCTGAGGAATTTCACCTCCAAGACAAGCGGATGAAACAATAATCCCCTCACGGTACTTTTCGAGGAGCTCCCTATCTATCCTAGGTCTTTGGTAAAAACCTTCTGTCCACGAATAGGATACCATTTTAGTGAGGTTGTGGTATCCGATTAAATTTTTTGCCAGTACCACAAGGTGGGCGCCACCCCTGTCATCTTTATGGCGGCTGTGCCTGTCTGCTGCAACGTATGCTTCGCAGCCTATTATTGGTTTAAATAGTTTTTGTTCTTCATTTTTTAATGCTGACTTTAGCTCATTGAGTTCGTCTTCAGATTCTTTTTGGGTATCTAATTTAGCAATTTCTTTTTTTATTTTTTTAATTTCTCTGTTTATCGGTTCATTGGTTTCGGCAACAGTATTCACAAACTCTTTAACGCCAAACATGTTTCCATGATCAGTAAGCGCAATTGATTTCATGCCCATTGTTTTCGCCTTTTTAATAAGGCTTTTAATGTCGGAGGCACCATCGAGTATTGAGAATTGTGAATGGACGTGAAGGTGTACAAACTTGCTCATAATTGATAATTTCTTTGCTATTCCTATGTTTCACAAACATAGTTAATCTGTTTCCCAAATTTGGGGATGTTGAAAACTATTGAATAAAAAGTGCATGTGATTTATGGTATGATTTTTTAGTAATTTAGCGAGAGACTTATTCCTAAAGATATATTACTCAGGTTTTCCGATAAAAAACAATAAAGGCTATAAAAGTTCAGGTACTTAATAAAAAACTACTATCTTTGCGCCTCATTAAAACCAAAGTAGGTTTAACTAAAAAAAGCGTTTAAGTATGCCTGTAAAAATCAGACTTAGTCGCCACGGTAGAAAGAGATTACCTTTCTATCACATTGTGGTGGCAGATAGCAGGGCGCCACGGGATGGCAGAAATATTGAAAGGATTGGTTCGTATAATCCTTCAACAGATCCTGCTACTATTGAATTAAATTTCGATAGGGCATTGGATTGGCTGCAAAATGGCGCTCAACCTACCGAAACCGCTAGGGCTATCCTATCGTACAAGGGTGTTCTAATTAAGAAACATCTATTAGAAGGAGTGAAAAAAGGTGCTTTAACCGAGGAGCAAGCTGAGGAGAAATTCAATGCTTGGCTACAGGAAAAAGAGTCTAAAATTCAATCCAAGAAAGATCGTCTTGTAAAAGGCGAGAAAGACGAATTGGCTTTACGAGCAGAAGCCGAGACTAAGGTTCGCGAAGCACGTGCTCAAGAGATTGCTAAGAGATTGGCAGACCAAGCTGCGAAAGAGGCTGGAGAAGCTAAGAAAGCAGAAGCAGCCAAAGAGGTTGACGAAGCACCCGAAGCAGTTGTTGAGACAGAAGCGAAAGCTGAGCCTAAAGCAGAAGTAAAAGCTGAGCCTAAAGCAGAAGTAAAAGCTGAGCCTAAAGCAGAAGCGAAAGCTGAGCCTAAGGCAGAAGCGAAAGCTGAGCCCAAAGCAGAAGC
>JAQUJY010000001.1:0-44627 GCA_028680705.1 Bacteroidales bacterium | reverse complement strand
CAGAAGCGAAAGCTGAGCCTAAAGCAGAAGTAAAAGCTGAGCCTAAAGCAGAAGTAAAAGCTGAGCCTAAAGCAGAAGCGAAAGCTGAGCCTAAGGCAGAAGCGAAAGCTGAGCCCAAAGCAGAAGCGAAAGCTGAGCCTAAGGCAGAAGTAAAAGCTGAGCCCAAAGCAGAAGCGAAAGCCGAACCTAAGGCAGAAGCAAAAAAAGAGGACACTAAAAAGTAAGGGGTTTTATATGAACCATATCCATCTTACTGAGGTTGGAACAATTCAACGAACTCATGGGGTGAATGGTGAGGTTCAAGTTTTATGGTTCAATTACGATCCTTTAGACCACAAATTAGAATCGGTATTTCTTCGCATAGAGGGAATACCGATTCCTTTTGCTATTACTACAATCCGGGGTAAGGGGCAAAAATCAATTGTTAAGTTCGATGAGGTGGATGGTCCTGATATGGCAACCAATCTTGTTGGGCTTACTGTTCTTTCCGAGATAAAGCAGCTAGAAGTAAGCGATGAACTTTATCTTGACGATTTAGTGGGGTATTCAGTAGTTAATCAGAATGGTAACTTGCTAGGAGAGATAGAACAATTGCAGGATTTCTCTGGAAACCTAGTTTTTCTTGTTGTAGATAGTGCTGGCAAAGAATTATTGATACCTGCTGCTTCAGATTTCATTGTAGAGCTAAATGAGGATACCAAAACTCTTCTCATGCAACTTCCCGATGGGTTGGTTGATCTATAGCTGATAATCAATATCAATTTCAAATTTTGCAATGCTTTTTCTCCATCGCATGGGGATGGGTATGCTAGTTGCCAGTGTGGCTTGGTATCCTACCATTATCGATTTGCTTTCGGCAGCAACGCTTTGCGTTGTTAGGTTGAAAATTTGTTGATGCATTTCGAGACTTTTGTTGCCCAGTTTTACTATTTTGGTTCTCACCTCAATATCCTCATATAGTTTTACCTGCGCCATAAAGTTTATATTTATGCTAACGAGGATAAGCCCCTCGTCCTGCCAATCCATTTTCTCATTCAGCACTTCAGAAAAGTAGTACATCCTCCCTAAATCAAAGTATTGCTGATAGATTGAATTGGTTACATGCCCTAGCATATCAATGTCACTAAAGCGTTTCTGAATGGGGTGTTTATGGAAGTACTTCATTGGATTCGTTTTTTACTGCTTACTCCCTTATCACTTTAACTTCACCTCCAATGCCAAGCTGAATAATGCTCGAAGGTATGTGAGTAGCGTCCTCTTCGTATTGTTGAGGTACAATAAAATCAACGCCATCAACAATTTGATTGTCAATTTCGCCAAAGTTTTTAGGAGTTTTCTTACCCGTGATGTTTGCTGAGGTGGAAACAATCGGCTTGCGAAATGCTTGTATTAATTTTTCGCAAAAGTTATGTTTAATAACCCTAATACCAATGCTGCCATTGGGTGCAACAAGGTTTTCTGCTAGGTTTTTGGCTTTGGGGTAAATAATGGTTAGCGGTTTTGTGGTTAGCTCAATTAGATCCCATGCCACTTCAGGAACCTGCTCTGTATATGAGTTTAGCTGATTGGGATTTTCCACGAGAACGAGCATGTTTTTACTGTCAGCGCTATGTTTCAGTTTGTGTATTTTGGCAACTGCTTCGGGGTTTGTGGCATCGCAACCAACACCCCAAATAGTGTCGGTTGGGTAAAGTATCAGCCCTCCATTCCTTAGTACCTGAACCGCTTTGTTGATTACTGCATTCATTTTCGAAGTGCTTTATAAAAAAATGAGGTTGCACCAGTATGTTCGTGCAACCTCAATGCTATTTAACCAATAATTAATATCTGTAGTGGTCAGGTTTAAAGGGACCGTTTGCATTTACTCCAATGTAATCTGCCTGCTGCTGGGTAAGCTTTGTTAGCTTTACGCCAAGTTGTGCAAGATGGAGGCGTGCAACCTCCTCATCGAGGTGCTTTGGCAATCTGTAAACATCAACATCCAAGTCTTTTTGCCACAATTCTAGTTGGGCAAGTACTTGATTTGTAAAGCTGTTGCTCATTACAAAGCTTGGGTGACCAGTGGCGCATCCTAGGTTAACTAAGCGACCTTCGGCTAAAATGAACATTGAACGGCCATCCTCCATGAAGTACTGGTCAACCTGTGGCTTAACTGTTTCCTTGCGAACGCCTGGGGCGTTATTTAATTTCTCTACCTGAATTTCGTTGTCGAAATGCCCAATATTGCACACAATGGCCTGGTCCTTCATTGCCAGCATGTGCTCTAGCGTGATAACGTCGCGGTTGCCTGTTGTTGTAATAAAAATATTGCCTTCGTCAAGTGCTTCCTCAATGGTTTTAATCTCAAAGCCTTCCATTGCCGCCTGAAGGGCGCAAATTGGGTCAATTTCGGTTACTATAACTCGTGCACCATAGGAGCGCATGCTCATTGCACATCCTTTCCCAACATCACCGTAACCCAATACCACAGCCACTTTTCCTGCAATCATTACATCGGTGGCTCTCTTAATGCCGTCGGCTAAGGATTCGCGACATCCGTAAAGGTTATCGAATTTGCTTTTGGTAACGGAGTCGTTAACGTTTATGGCTGGAACAAGTAGTTCTCCACGCTCCTTCATTTGGTAAAGGCGATGAACACCGGTGGTAGTTTCTTCAGAAACACCTTTCCATTCCTTTGCAAAGTTGTGCCATTTTTTATTGTTGCTGGCCAGAATACCTTTTAGTAACTTAAGTATTTCCTTTTCTTCAATGCTCTCGGGTTGTTTGTCAAGAATTGTTGCATCTCTTTCGGCTTTATGACCCATGTGTATAAGCAAGGTAGCATCACCGCCATCGTCAACTATTAGGTGTGGTCCTTTTTCGTTGGGAAACGAAAGTGCTTGTGCTGTACACCACCAGTATTCTTCAAGGGTTTCTCCTTTCCATGCAAAAACGGGAACCCCGGCTTTGGCGATGGCAGCAGCAGCGTGGTCTTGAGTAGAAAAAATATTACAGCTTGCCCAACGAACATCTGCACCAAGCTCAACTAGGGTCTCTATTAGAACAGCGGTTTGAATAGTCATGTGAAGCGACCCCGAAATTCTGGCCCCTTTGAATGGTTTTTGCGCAGCATGTTTTTTACGAATTGCCATCAAACCGGGCATCTCCTTTTCGGCTATGCTAATCTCTCTTCTTCCCCAGTCGGCAAGGTTAATATCTTTTACTTTGTAGGGCAAAGTTTCTACTAGTACGTTTTCCATCGTATTTATTTGTTTTGTTGATAATGTACAATGCTTTACTTCAGCATTTGTTCAAAAACTGGTTGGTTTTTTAAGGTCACAAAGGTAGTGTAAATTGATATAATGACAAGATATTTTAGTCTATTCGTTTTCTAAAATGGTGAGTGCCTTTATTTTATCCAAGGCCAGTTGTGATTTGAGTGAAGTTAAAGAGGGGAATTGTATCTCGTCTCTGATGCGCTCAACAAAAAACACCCTTATTTGCTCATTGTATATGTTATGCTTAAAGCCTATGATATGTGCCTCTATGGTAATATTTAGGTTGCTACCAAATGTTGGCCTCAGTCCGATGTTAAGCATTGAGGGATATTTCTGATTATTATATTCAACCCAAACAGCGTAAACTCCATTGCGGGGTATAAGCTTAAGTGGCTCCAAGAGTTTTATATTTGCGGTGGGATATCCAATTGAGCGTCCAATTTGTTTGCCCCCTTCAATGGTGCCATTAATACAGTATAACCGACCAAGCATTGCGTTGGCCAACTTTAGGTTTCCCTCAGTAAGAGCTAACCTTATTTGGGTAGAGCTCACTTTTTGCCCATTAATCTCAATAGGATCTACCTTAATTGCCTGGTATCCATAATTTTGTTGATGCTTTTGAACCAGATTAAAGTTTCCCTCTCCTCTATATCCAAAGGCATGGTTGTAGCCCATTACAATAGTTGATGCCTTTATTTTTTCTACAAGCGTGTTCTGTAGAAAAGTGTAGGCATTTTCTTTGGCAAACTCTTTTGTGAAATTAATTATGAGCAGTGAGTCTAATCCCATTGCCTCAAAAAGACTAATCTTTTCATCAAGTGATGAAAGAAGCCTTAGCTCTTCCGAGTCATTGTTAAGGGCAATTCGCGGATGAGGCCAAAACGTTATCACAAGGCTTTGGGCGTTGTCTTTTTTGGCATTTTGCTTAACTATGTCAAGAACCCTTTTGTGGCCTATGTGTAGTCCATCAAAAAAACCAATGGTTACGGAAGAGTTTGTGAGTTTTAGCTCATTTATATTTGTGTATACAAGCATGCATTGTTTTTAAAATCGTGCTAAAATAAAAAAAGAAGCCGACACTGTTGGCTTCTTTTAAAATAAAGTTCACAGTATTAATTTTAAATCCAGCGTACAAGAGCAAAATCCATACGGTGGGGGAGTTCGTTATGCTTTGCATAAATTCTAATTCCAGAATCGTACACCCCAGGTTCATTGGGAATGAACGAAAGTCTATAGGTTGCTCTTTGTCCTTCAACATTTTCAAGGTCGAACTCTTGTGTGTGCTTAATGCGAGTATCGCCATTTTCAGCAAGTTCGGCAATAATTAGTTCTACTCCAACATCATCAGGAGAGAGTTTACCAAGATCGAGTACAACTTCGGAGTTATACTCCTTACCAAGCACAATGTCTTGTCGCAAAGTGTCGAACTGCTCAGCAGTAATAATTTCAAGGCTATCCCAGTTTCGGGGAACCTTTCGTTTCCATGCAGCAATTGTTTGTGTAAGTTCAAGATCCTCTTGCCTAAGCCTGTTGGAGCGCAGATAAAGTTTATGGTAGAATCTATCCTGATAATCTTCCATCATGCGGGTAGTTGTAAATACAGATGCTACCTGTGCAATAGATTTTTTTATGAATGACATCCATTCGATAGGAACACCCTCTTCGTTGTAATTATAGAAAGGAGGAACAATTTCGTTCTCAATAATGGTGTAAATCATTTCAGCGTCTAGTTCATCCTGGAATTCTTGCTGTTCATAGGTTCTCTCTTCTGGGAGTGCCCATCCGGCATTGGGTAAGTAACCCTCAACCCACCAACCATCGAGAACGCTGAAGTGCAGCCCACCGTTCATCACCGATTTCATTCCGCTGGTGCCCGATGCCTCTAAGGGGCGTGTAGGTGTATTTAGCCAAACATCAACCCCTTGCACCATTTTTTTTGCCAGTTCCATATCGTAATTCTGAAGGAACATGAATTTTCCGGTAAACTCGGGTCTTTTACTTACCTCAATTATTCTTCGGATAAGGTCTTGTCCTGCTTTGTCGTTTGGATGTGCTTTACCAGCAAAGATGAACTGCACAGGCCTATCCGTATTATTTACAATTTTGCTTAATCTATTTAGGTCGCGCATCAGTAGATTAGCTCTTTTGTACGTAGCAAATCGTCGGGCAAAACCTATGGTAAGTACATTGTCACCAATATTCTCTTGTATCTCAACAACCTGAGTTGGAGTTTCATACTTCATAATCTGTGGATCAACAAGCCGAGATCGGATGTAGTCAATTAGCTTTTTGCGGTGTAGATTTCTGATGTTCCAGAGCCTCGCATCAGGAATGTTATAGATATTATTCCAATCGGGTGTATTGTCAAAGCTGTGCTCATTCGAGGTAGTTTCTAATAGGTCTCTTATCTCAGGTGATGCCCAAGTGGGGTAATGAACACCGTTAGTAACATAGCCAATATGTATCTCGCTAGGGAAATATCCAGGCCAAAGATTTGCGAACATGTGTTGGCTAACCGATCCATGTAGCATGCTTACCCCATTAACCTCTTGCGATAGGTTTGCAGCGAGGTAGCTCATTGAGAAGTGCTCAGTTTCATCGCCTGGATTGAGTTTGCCCAAATCCATAAATTGCTCCCATGTAATGCCCAACTTCTCGGGATAATGAGCCAAGTAGGTTCGGAGCATGTCCTCAGGGAACGAATCGTGACCTGCAGGTACAGGTGTGTGTGTTGTAAATAGGCTACTAGCCCTAACCAGTTCGAGTGCTTCATCGAAAGAACATTTTTCCTCAACAATGGTAAGATTAAGCCTTTCCAGACCAGCAAATGCTGCATGCCCTTCATTAAGGTGGAAAATATCCTGATTTATGCCAAGTTCATTAAGGGCTCTAACGCCTCCAATGCCAAGTACCATTTCTTGCTTAAACCTATCCTCCCAGTTGCCTCCGTATAGGTGATGGGTAATTGCTCTATCCTGTGGTTGATTGTCCTCAAAATCGGTATCCAATAAATATAATTCTGTTCGCCCAACATCAACTCGCCATATACGGGCATTTACATTTCGTCCAGGGAGTGCAATGCTAACTGTTTTCCACTTTCCATTAATGTGCCTAACGGGTCTGGCTTGGGTTTGTGTGAAGTTTTGTTGATCGTATGAGGCAATTTGCTGACCAGCCGATGAGAGCTGCTGAGTGAAATAGCCATAGCGATAGAAAAGGCCTATGGCGACAAGTGGAACATTTTTGTCCGATGCTTCTTTTAGATAATCACCTGCCAGTACACCTAACCCGCCCGAGTAAAGTTTTAGACTTGTATGTAGCCCAAACTCCATGCTGAAGTATGCTATTTTAGCACACTTTCTACCGATTTTCTGTTTCATGTATTCGGTAAAATGCTTGTGAACCCTGCTCAGTTTTTCTATAAAGGCTTCATCCTTTTCAAGTTTTTGAAACTGTTTCAGTGTAATTTTATCAAGAAAACGAATGGGGTTTTGCTCACATTGGATCCATAGCTGAGTATCGATGGATTGGAAAAGTTCAATTGCATCTGGATTCCAGCACCACCAAAGATTCTTTGAGATCTCATCGAGTGCAGATAATTTATCGGGAATACTTTTTTGGATAAGCAGCCTTACCCAATTTGGTTTATTGGGGTGATATTTTTTTTCAACCGTTGGCAGTTCCTCCTCTCTATCAATATCCATGAACTTTTGAGTTCTTTGCTCAACCTTTTGAAGGGCTATACTGTAAGCCTTTTTGTAGTAATCTATCAAGTTTTCCCAAAGAGCAATACGTGAAACCTCTACAGCATTTTGGCGGTATGTGTCTTGGTCGTTGTTCGATAGTGTAGAATAGTTACATATTGTTGATGAAATTTCTTCAACAATATGCTGGTCATTATCGTCGGTTCTATCAATTATCTTAATGCCCGGATGATTGTTAGGGTAATGTTCTTTAACCCACAGTCCGAATCCAGCAAGACTTGTGGTTATAGTTGGCACATGAAAGGCAAGGCTCTCGAGTGGGGTGTAACCCCATGGTTCATAGTACGAAGGAAAAACGGAAGTATCCATACCAATTAGCAAATCCCAATATGGTAGGTTAAATATACCATCGTTACCATTGAGGTAACAGGGAACAAAAAATATTTTAACCTTATCGTTTGCTGAGTTGGTCAGACCAGAAGATTTTATTCTATTCAGAATAGGATCATTATCAGGATCGTTGAGGTAGTGGGTTAAGTGAGTATTGCTTAGCACAACAACATTCTCATTATCCTTTTCAAGTAGATTTTTAAAAACATCTTTTCGTGGTCCGTGGTGTGCCCCAGGGATTAGGATAAACGCAAGTACCTCACGTTTTAGGTCGGGGCATTGGTTCAGCTTTGCAAGCGCATCAATAAAAACATCAATGCCCTTGTTCTTAAATTCATACCTGCCGCTTATGCCAACAATCATTGAATCCTTAGCTACGTCATGAGCAAGAAGTGCTTCGGCAACCTCGTAGAATTTTACTTTTGCCTCAATTCGCCTTAGCCTAAACTCATCCCCTTCTGGTACGATGCTGTTCTCAAAACCATTTGGGGTAACAATATCAACCTCTTTACCGTGAAACTGCTTACACTCTTTTGCGGTAATGTCACTAACCGTTGTGAAGCAATCGGACTCAATGGCTGAGACTTTTTCGAGTGATTGCTTCGAAACTACGTTAAGTTCTATGGCTTTGTGTTCGGCATTATATTTTTCGAGTTTGCTGTAAAGTGGAATATTGTTTCCAGCAATGCTTCTTCCCATAACGGTTGCGTGGGTAGTGAAAATGTTACCAATTAAGGGTGAGTATTTCTTTAAGTAAAGCAGGCCAATGCCTGTCATCCACTCGTGAAATTGAGCAACAATCCGATGTCTATGGGTAAGTTGGAAACGTGCAAAACTCTCAATTACTTTACCAGCAGCATATCCAAATAGTGCAGGTTCCACGTAGTCCCATTGACCTGTAATTGAATCAAGTTTATACTCCTCCCAGAACTCTTTGAGTATCTCATCCTTTTTTGAGAAGAAGGGCGTAAAGTCAATGATAATAACAACTGGTTTGCCCTCAATATTCCAGCGTCCAACCCGAACTCTTAGTCCTTCTTCGGCTGCTTTGTTTCGCCATGAAGCGAAAAGTTGTGAATCCTCAATAAACTCAGGATTACCCGTTGTATCCCGCACAACATCGGGGCCAATAAAGATTAAGTTATTTTTGTACTCCTTTACCAACGTAAGTGCCTTGGTTGAGATAACCGTATGGATTCCCCCAATTTTATTGCATATTTCCCAGCTTACCTCAAAAAGATAATCGGGTCTCAGTAATTTCTCGTTCATAGTGTCCATTTTACCTTTGTTTATTAAAAGACTTAATATTAATTCTTGTCCTTTGTTTTTGAAGAGGCTTTTGTTTGAGCTGCCTTTTTGGCCATTGGTTTAACTTTTGGCTTTGGTTTTTCTTTTGATGTACCCTTTTGCTTAGAAACTGTTTTGGACTTGGCTTTTTGTTGTAGTTGTTTGAGTTCCTTAAGTTTTTTCTCGTACTCCTCAATCATAATGTCAACCTCCTCAGGCATAGGTTTCTCATTTTCGCTCTTGGGGATTATAGAGTTAACAGTATCAACCCTAAGCTTAAAATCGCTAAAAACGTTCATAAAGGTTATAAATGCATCGTATGGAGAATCGTATGGATTAAAATACTTATGAACATCACCATCGCTAAACCACTTGGTGCACATGTAGTAAAAGTGATCACTTGTTTGCAAATAACGCCAGTCGCGCAGTATATCTGGATCGTTTATGTTGTTTATCTTCTCTATTAACGAATATAGATTATCGAATGCATCGTCCTGGATTTCGTTGCCAAGCCAAGCGGTTAGGTCGCGTTCCTCATCGGCCCAGCTTATGGGGTAGGGAACATGTAGATTAGCAATAGGCTGATGCTTCTTGGCTGCCTCGGAGGGAGTAAGAAATTCAAAATTGGAGTTGCTGAAAACTCGTTGGGGCAGTGCTTTCAAAAACTCAAAGATTCCTGTTTCTGCCCATTGATGTTCACCAAAGGTTTCGTAGTCCATAAACAGATTGATAATTTCATCCTTTTGGTCGATTGAATTTAGCCAATCCACATACTTTTCTGTTGTGAGTGGCCACTCTTCCCACCCACGATTAGAGAATCGGAATGCAATATCGTCGCTAAGCTGAAAGTTTTTAAGCAATAGCTTTAACTTAGGATTAATGGCGTTGGTATATAGGTAATTTGAACTTTTCCATCCCAAAATATGTTTTGCGCCCTCGGTAAGCATAGCTTTGTATCCTAAATTTGCTACCATTGCGCCAATTTCGTCGGAGTAGATGAGCTCAGTATTTCTAAACGTGGTAGGTTTTTGACCAAAGAGCTGCTCAATTTTGTTTGCGTGGGCTTTAACCTGCTTCTCAAATTCACCAGGGCATTTAAGTGCCGAGAGTGAGTGTGAGTAGGTCTCTGCTAAAAACTCAACGCATCCCGTTTCGGCAAGTCGCTTAAAGGAATCGAGTACATCGGGGGCGTAAAGTTCAAATTGATCGAGTGCAGTCCCAGAAATGGAATATGAAATTTTAAATCTGCTCCCAAACTCGTTTATAAGTGCAAGCATCAGGTTGTTGGTTGGGAGGTAGCATTTTTCGGCTACTTTACGCATTATTGAGCGATTTGCGAATTCGTCAAAGTAGTTATGATTTTTCCCAATGTCGAAAAACCGGTAATGACGAAGCCTAAAGGGTTGGTGAACCTGAAAATAGAAGCAGATCGTTTTCATTGTATTTTGTTTTATTGTTTTTCAACTACGATATCGAAGATGAGAATACTTAAATCCCAAGCAGCGATTTATACACTTCTTTTACCTCGTAAGCAGCATTTTCCCATTTAAGGCTATTTACTTCGCTTTGCCCATGTTGCTTAAAGTACCTCGATAGGGCATCGTACTTAAGGAGTCCGTTAATTGAGTCGGCCATTGCATCAATGTCCCAAAAATCTACCTTAAGGGCATGTTTTAGCACCTCTGCAACTCCCGATTGTTTAGATATTATTACGGGTACGTTGCTTTGCATTGCCTCAAGTGGGCTGATGCCGAAAGGCTCCGATACCGATGGCATTACGTACACATCACTTTGAGCAAACATGGAATGAACTTCGGGACCCTCAAGGAAGCCTGTAAAGTGAAATTTATTGGCTATTCCGAGTTGGGCTGCTCGCCTTATCATCCGGTTGAGCATATCCCCACTGCCTGCCATCACAAATCGCACGTTGGAGTTCCGTTTAATAACCTTATTGGCAGCTTCAATAAAGTAGTCTGGACCTTTTTGAAAGGTAACTCGCCCAAGAAAAGTTACCACTTTTTCGGGTACTCCTTTTGTTTCGCTATGACCGTAACCATTGCCAGCAAAATCAACGGCATTATGAATGGTAACTACTTTATCCTCAGGTATACCATATCGGGTTATAACGATATTTCGGGTTAAGTGGCTTACCGCTATTATCTTATCGGCCATTTGCATGCCTTGTTTTTCAATCTCGTAAACGGCTTGATTAACATTCTCGCCGCTCCGGTCGAATTCGGTTGCATGGATATGAACTACCAGAGGTTTGCCCGAAACCATTTTTGCAGTAATACCTGCAAGATAGGTTAGCCAGTCGTGTGCATGAATAACATCAAATTCCTCTTTTGCTGCAATGCTTGCTGCAATTAGTGCATATCGCGAAACCTCCTTCAGGAGGTCTTTCCCGTACTTTCCCGTAAACTTGAATTTATGGCTTGATGTTGTACTGTTTTCTTGTGTTCCATCTGCTTCTGTTTCAGATATAAGCCGTGCAAACTCTTCGGGTCCAACGTAAGGAATTAGGTTAGAGCTAACCTCAAGGTAACTTATTTTTTTCCAGAATTCCTCAAGTTCAACCGACATGTTGCATACGTCCACATCCTCAGCGGGTACAATTCTAACAGCCGACTGATCTTCGTCGCCAAAAGCTTTAGGCACAACAAAGGCTACATTTACGTTGTGCTTTGCCAATCCTCGGGTAAGACCAAAGCACGCTGTTCCTAAACCTCCCGATATGTGCGGAGGGAATTCCCAACCAAACATTAGTACTCTCATGCCTTGTATTTAGGGTCGGTTAATACTATTTATTGTCTTCATACATTCTTTTTAGTCTAATAATCTCGGCAACGCTCCAGGCCTGCGAGATACATCCATTCGGTTTGTGTGGAGGGTCTCCATCGTAAATCTCAGCAATGCCGCATATTCCGTGATTGGCCATGTCTTCGCAGAAGGAGTCTAATACCTCTTTGGCCAAAGTGTTCGCTGAACTTCCATGCAACCTATAGTTTGCTTCAATAAAGTGTCCTAGCAGCCAAGGCCATGCAGTTCCCTGGTGATATGCGCTATCGCGCGAAGCCTGATCGCCCTCGTATAGCCCTATATAATTGGGGTTCTTTGGCGATAGGGTTCTTAAACCTTTCGGAGTATATAGCTCTTTGTACACAACGTCCAGAACTCCTTTCTTCATCTCATCGGTTAGGGGGCTATATGGCAGCGATACGGCAAAAATTTGATTTGGCCTAACAAAGATGTTCTGTCCATCATGATTAACAAAATCAGCCAAATGATGTTTTGGTTCATACCAAAATATTTTAGTGAACGATTCGGGGATTTGGTTTGCTAATGATTCCCAGTCTTTTACAAATTTAGTGTCCTTGTGCTCCTTCGCTAACTTTATGGTAAACATTATGGCATTGTACCAAAGTGCGTTGGTCTCAACCTGATAGCCGGTTCGAGGTGTAACCGGCAAGCCATTAACAACAGCATCCATCCAGGTTAATGACACTCCTTTTTCTCCAGCCCAAACCAAACCGTTTTCATGAACCTTTATGCCGTGTTGGAGGTCACCATTACGGTATGCGTTAAGGATGTTTTTCATTTTTGTTCCGTATGCCTCCCATACCTCATCCGTAGTTTTTTGTTTTTGTGTGTACATCTGTATTACCCAAAAAAACCACAATGGAGCATCAACGGAACTGGAGGCCGATGATGGGTCATACTTCATGTTTGTGATGTGAGCACCCCTGAATTCTTTTGCCATTGTGTCCAAAACATCTTTACAGAGTTTGTCGTCGCCAGTACAAAGGGTCAGACCTGGCAGGGCAATAAATGAGTCGCGTGCTCGATCACCAAGCCACGGATAACCTGCAATAAACTCGGTTTTTTTATCACGTTTTACAATAAATTGTTGAGCTGCATTGCGAAGGCAATTTTCAAGGTTGTCCTTTTTTGGGCGTCGTGCTATCTCTGAGTTAAATTTTCGGGTAAGCGACATTGGATTTTGCTCGCTTGTTGCTGCCGAGAAGATAATGCTCTCGCCTTTTTTTATGGGAATCTCAAAAAATCCAGGTACAAACAAATCTTCATGCCCTTCGTAGCCTCGTTTAACCTCCTCCTTGTACTCAATGTTGTAGTACCAGTCGGGTACAGCCACAAATTCGTTCCCTCTATTCAGCTGCATGTGAAGGTATGGGAATCCTTGATATAATTTATACCTAACCCCATTTGGGATATCTCTGTAACGCTTGTTGGCGTATAGGTTCGATTTGGAAAGTTGATGAGCATTCCTAAAGGCCAGAAAAGGTTTTATTCTCAACTTAGTTGGGCTATTGGCATCCTTTAGGGTGTATCGTATCATAAACTGTTCTTCGTTATGCACAAAAAGCAACTCTTTTTCAAAAATCACACCTCCTACATGATATGTAATTTTTGGGGTTGGCTCATACTCAAAGTCAACAATATATTTGTGCCCCCTAGGATCATAAATACCAGGGTAACGATGAATCCCTAAATTGAATTCTTTGCCGTGCTGAATTATAGTTTCATCAACAGTTGAGAGTAAAACGTGATTCTCACCATCGAAATGGTCGAGTGGTAACACCATAAGCCCATGATACTTTCGGGTATTGCATAGCACAATAGTTGTGCTAAAATAACCACCTGCCCTGTTGGCGCTAAGAATCTCTCTGTTTAATGAGTAGGCTAGATTAACCAACTCACTCTTATCGAATTCAAGATAACTCATAGGTTTATAATGTTAAATTAAAGTACACATCCTTATAAGCATTATTCTGTTTATAAAAAATGTATGTACTATAAGCAGTTTAGGCTATCTGTTGTGGTTGTTATTTAAATTAATGCCCGTTACAATTTACAATAATTTAGCATCATAAGGTGTTAAATACCTGCTATATTTTCATTAAATTTGCTGCAAACAGTTACGCTGCATATTACCCACATAATTTAAGTGATGATAGACTACTCTTTTTATAAAAACATCAGTAATTTTTTTTGGCTGATTCTTCTATTTACTTCATTTTCATGCGGTGGCACCTCGTCAGAGGTTACCATTAAAGGAAGTTTTGCTGGAGGTAACCACACGTTAATCCTGCTAAGGGAGGCTTCAGAGGATGTGCTTACAACAATAGATTCTACTCGAACTGATAACCAAGGTGCTTTTGAATTATCGGTTAATGTTGATACACCAACATTCCTACTTCTGCAAGCGGAGGGGGAGGCAGAACCAATAGTACTGCTAATTGAGCCTAAAGAAAATATTGTTATTTCTACGCAAAAAGGGAGTTTTGCAAAATCGCATAGTATTTCTGGGTCAAAGGGATCTAGATTGGTTTATGAGTTAAACTTGCGATTAAATAGCACGGTTGCCATTATCGATTCGCTTTCGATTCACTTTAGGTCAAGTGTAGATAGTTCTAATTTTAATCAGATTAAAAAGAAGATAGACAGCACATACCTAGCAGCTCTTGACGAACATCGCAGGTTTACGATTAATTTTGTAAAGGAGAATAGGTACAGCCTTGCATCAATTCTTGCATTGTATCAACAGTACGATCAAGCCCGATCTGTTCTGAATAGGAGAAAGGATTTTGAACTCTTTCAGTTGGTCGATTCTGCTCTTTTTCCTCTTTACCCAAATAACCCTATGGTGGCTAATTTAAATAGTAATGTTAAAAAGATTTCAGCACAGCTAAGGCTTTACGATAAGCGCAACGATATGCTAGAAGTTGGACAAAGGTTGCCCAATCTTCGGTTACCAATTGTCGGTGGCGATACCATTAGCCTATGGTCGTTGAGTAAAAAGTACATTTTACTTGATTTTTGGGCAACGTGGTGCGACGATTGTAGGGGCGGGAATAGTGGCCTTAAGGATTTACACCAAAGATTTTCAGGTAGGGGCTTTGAGGTAGTGCAGGTGGCCATTGACGATGATAAGGAGTTGCTTATAAAAACTATAAATACAGATAGTATCCCATGGTTTGTGGTATCAGATTTTCTACAGTGGGATTCGCCAATACTCGATTCGCTAAGCATCAATGCAATCCCATCAAACTACCTTATGGATAAGAATGGTGTTATTTTGGAAAGAAATATTAGCAAAAGCGATTTAGAGAAGATTTTGCACGGGGAGTAAAAAGTTAGAATTATATTTTCCCGCAAGATGGTGTGCCGATATTAGTTAACTTTGTAGCAAATCTTTAAAAACCTATAAATGAAGCAAAATAAGTATATCCTAAAGTTCTTTTTGTTTTTAGCCCCAATCTTAGTGTTTGCCTGTACAAGCAAGGATGTGTCAACAATTCAAGGTGCAATTATCGGAATAGATTCAATTGCCGAAGTTTCCCTTTACAAACAGGATTTTGATAGAAACATCTTGCATAAAACCATAAGTGTTAAGGCTGAAAAACCTACGTTTAGCTTTAAGGTTGGAGAACTAGATGAGCCAACCTTTTTTCAATTGCATGTGAATAGCGGTCGGAATAGAGTGGCTGTTCTCCTTATTGAACCCCAGGAAAGCGTTACTATTAAAATAGATCTTAGCGATTTTATAAACTATAAAATAGAAGGATCTGAAAGCTCACTTAAGATACAACTCCTAACCAAGCGCATTGCGCAAACTGTTAAATCGCTCGATTCGCTTACTGCACTTAGGGTAAAAGCCAAGAGCACAACTGACAAGCAAGATCTACTTAACGAGTATTATCAGGTAATTGAAACTCAACGGGCTTTTAGCACTAAGTTTATTTGGGATAACCCAATGTCGCGTGCAAGCGTTATGGCTCTCTATCAGCAGTATGGCGAAGATCGGTTTGTGTTCGATCGCAATGAGGATATTCAGCTGTTTAAGGTGGTGGGAACTTCACTCGTGGCCATGTACCCCGAGTCCAACTATGCCAAAGGCATGCTAAGGGATATTAAGCGAATGGAGAAGATAGTATCAGCTCAAAAAATGCAGGCATTTATTGAGAATGCAGAGTCTACGCTCCCTGAGATTGCATTGCCAAATTCCAAGGGCGATACCATAAGGCTTTCCTCACTGAGGGGTAAGGTTATTCTGCTCGATTTTTGGGCCTCCTTCAATCAGAATAGTTTACTGGAGAATAGAGAACTGCTTGAGGTTTACAAAAAGTTTAAATCGCAAGGATTTGAGATTTACCAAGTTTCATTCGATTATGAGCGAGAGAGCTGGTTGGCTGCTATTCAGTCAGCAAATTTGCCGTGGGTTAATGTTTGTGAACTTACGCAAAATCTTCCCATCGCGGCTCAAAACTATAACGTTACAAGTATTCCTGCAAACTATCTTATAAATAAGGATTATGAGATAGTTGGTAAGGATTTATTCGGGAAAGATCTTGTTGATATGCTTTCAAAAATCTTGTAACCCCGAACCGAATGACCAGTAAAAAAGTATACTTTGCCTCTGACATACATCTTGGGTTACCAACCCCTGAGGGTGCTCTTACTCGCGAAAAACTTTTTGTGAGCTGGCTTGATACTATTAAAAGGGATGCATCAGAAATATTTTTGGTTGGCGATATTTTCGATTTCTGGTATGAGTATAAAAGGGTGGTTCCAAAGGGATTTACTCGATTTCTTGGTAAGATTGCCGAGATAACAGACTCGGGTATCCCCGTGCACTTCTTTACTGGCAACCACGATGTTTGGATGTTTGATTATTTACCTAAGGAGATAGGAGTGCAGCTTCATCGCAAACCCATTGTGCGTGAGTTTAACGGCAAGAAATTCTATATTGGTCATGGCGATGGGCTTGGAAAGGGTGATTATGGCTATAAACTACTGAAATCAATTTTTACAAACAGGGTATTACAATGGCTTTTTTCTCGTTTACATCCAAATTTTTCGTTATGGCTTGGTAATCGTTGGTCGGTGAGTAGCCGCAACTCAAAGGATGTAACATATCAATTTAAGGGCGACGATGAATTGATAACCAAATTTGCGCAGCAAACACTAGCCTCAGAAAATTACGATTTCTTTGTGTTTGGTCATTGGCATGCAGCCATAATACATAGATTAACCCCCAATGCAAACCTTGTAATACTTGGCGACTGGATTGTTAACAACACTTTTGCATGTTGGGATGGCCAATACATGAACCTCAAAGAGTATAATCCAAATCCTTTATCTGAATCCCATTTAATTGCGCGAGTTTAAACTTTAGTGCATTATGCTGGTCGAAAAGTTGACAAGGTAATAGTATCCTCTGTTTGTAATACTACGTTTGAACCTCAATGCCCTTGTTGTTTTGTATGTGATAATACTTTTAGACAGAATGCAAAGTTTAGTAAATAATCGTATTATTTTAATGTAATTTATTTCGTTTTTTGATAAGTGTTTTTTTACAAATAGCTTTTCTTGCTTAATATAAATGGATAAAAAGCCAAAATCAGCTTCGTCCGTTCACCCTTCATTTTCAAATCGAATTGTGAAGGCTGTTAAAACTGGGCTCAAACCTGCTATAAAGACAGCCATTTGGCTGCTAAAAATAACCATACCATTATCTTTGGCTGTAACACTGCTAGGCTACTTTGGGGTAGTGTCGTATATCGCCGATTTTTTAAATCCTGTTTTTAGCCTAATGGGCTTGCCTGGCGAGGCTTCGCTGGTCTTTATTACATCAATCTTTTTAAACATATATTCGGTTATTGCCGTTATGGCACAGTTGCCCTTAACCGTAAGGGAAATAACTATACTGGCAGTTATGTGCCTAATTGCGCACAACCTTTTTGTTGAAACGGCCGTGCAGGCCAAAACGGGCTCTAAAGCATGGCAAATTGTGCTGCTTCGTTTGTCAATGGCCATATTTTCGGCATTTTTACTTAATTGGGCGCTTCCTAGTCAGATGAAGGGCATAGTTGCGGCCCCGCAGGTTACTTTGTCGCATAACTTTGCTGAGTTAATGATTGGCTGGGTAAAATCAGCTTCTTTGCTCACCCTTAAAATTGTTGTTTTGGTTATGCTGCTAATGGTTTTGCAGGAAATTTTAAAAGAGTTTGGTGTTATAAAAATTTTATCGAAAATATTTAGCCCATTACTAAGACTTTTTGGCTTGCCTCAGAGTACATCTTTTCTTTGGATTGTGGCCAATATCCTTGGCTTGGCCTATGGCTCAGCTGTAATGGTTGCCGAGGTTAATAATGGAACAGTATCAAGGAGGGATGCAGATTTGCTAAATTATCACATAGCAATTTCGCATTCAAATCTCGAAGACTTATTGCTTTTTGTTGCCATTGGTGCTCCTGTTATGTGGTTATTGTTGCCACGCCTTATAATTGCCGCGCTGGCTGTATGGGGACGTCGTTGGGCTCTTTCGCGCAAAAAGAGTTCAGTTATGCAGGCTAGTGGATAAAAGGATAACCAGTAACCCCAGTACATGCGTTGTTTATTGTGTTTAAGCATCAAGTGGTTTCTTTTTTGAAATGCAGCTTAAATACTCTATTTTTACAGCAGACAAAACCATAATGCATTATGAGGCAATACCTTGATTTGTTGGATAATATACTTGATAATGGGGCCGAAAAGGGGGATAGGACTGGTACTGGTACAATTAGCCTTTTTGGTTACCAGATGCGTTTCGACCTTAGCCAGGGCTTCCCCATGCTGACAACAAAAAAACTTCATATCAAGTCAATAATTTACGAGTTGCTCTGGTTCCTTAAAGGCGACACAAATATCAAGTATCTTAACGATAATGGTGTGCGTATATGGAATGAGTGGGCAGACGAGCAAGGTAATTTAGGCCCAGTTTATGGGCATCAATGGAGAAGTTGGCCAACAGCGGATGGGGGGAAGGTAGATCAGATTAGCCAAGTGGTTAACTCGTTGAAGAATAATCCCGATTCGCGTAGACATTTGGTCTGTGCATGGAATGTGGGAGAGATTGACAGCATGGCCTTACCTCCTTGTCATATCCTTTACCAGTTTTATGTTGCCAACGGCAAACTGTCGTGCCAACTATTCCAACGCAGTGCCGATGTGTTTTTGGGTGTTCCGTTTAACATTGCATCATATGCTCTGCTCACTTTAATGATGGCACAGGTTACAGGGCTACAACCAGGCGATTTTGTTCACACCTTTGGCGATGTGCACATCTACAAAAACCATATTGAGCAGGTTAAGTTGCAGCTTACCCGTGAGCCTCGACAATTACCCAAAATGGTTATTAACCCTGAGGTAAAATCAATTTTCGACTTTGTGTATGATGATTTTACACTTGAAGGGTACGATCCACATCCCCATATAAAGGGCAAGGTAGCAGTTTAGTATTTTAACATCTTTACAAAGAGAATAATGAATATTTCGATAATAGTTGCCATAGCAGAGAACAATGTAATTGGGAGTAATAACCAGTTAATATGGCATATTCCCAGTGATTTAAAGCGCTTTAAATCACTCACCATGGGGCACCATATGATAATGGGGCGAAAAACGTGGGACTCAATTGGTCGACCACTTCCAGGTAGGCAAAGCATTGTGGTTACCCACAATAAGGAGTTTAGTATTGATGGGGCAAAAGTGGCACATTCACTCAGCGAGGCCATTGAACTGGCTAAGTCGGATAACGAGATATTTATTGTTGGTGGTGGGGAGTTGTACCGTCAGGCTTTGCCTTTGGCCAATAAACTGTACCTAACCAAAGTGCATAAAGCTTTTGATGGCGATGTGCTATTCCCTGCAATTGATTATTCACAGTGGCGTGTGGTTTCCTCAGAAAAGGGAAAGCCCACCGAAAAGGATGGGCTTGAATATACTTATGTTGATTTAGTAAGGATTGTTTAAGCCGCTTTAAGCCTTTTTATATTGGCCTTTTCCATTTTCTTTTTAGCGTAGTCTAAGTTAATAAACATATCCTTTTCGTCTCCAGATGGAAGTTCGAACATGGCATCAATCATTATTATCTCACAGATCGATCGGAGTCCACGTGCTCCAAGTTTGAACTCAATGGCTTTATCTACGATATAGTCAAGAACTTTATCCTCAATTTCGAGTTTAACCCCATCGTAGTCAAAAAGTTTTTTGTACTGCTTAATAATGGCATTTTTAGGTTCGGTTAAGATACTCCTTAAAACACTTTTCTCAAGAGGGTTCAGATAGGTTATAACTGGTAGTCGGCCAATTATTTCGGGGATTAATCCGTAGGTCCTCAAATCCTGAGGAGAAATATACTGTAATAAGTTATCCTTATCAACTTGTTCTCGCTGCTTACTTGCTCCGTAGCCAACAACCTGTGTGTTAAGTCTCTTTGCTATCTTTTTTTGTATTCCCTCAAATGCACCTCCGCAGATAAATAGGATATTACGGGTGTCCACCTCAATCATTTTTTGATCGGGGTGTTTTCTTCCGCCTTGTGGTGGAACGTTTACCTTTGATCCCTCAAGTAGTTTAAGCATTGCTTGCTGAACGCCTTCTCCCGATACGTCGCGGGTAATGGATGGGTTATCGCCCTTGCGGGCAATTTTATCAATCTCATCAATAAAAACAATTCCCTTTTCTGCAGCTTCAACATTATAGTCGGCAGCTTGGAGTAGGCGTGTAAGAATGCTTTCAACATCCTCGCCAACATATCCTGCTTCGGTAAGCACTGTGGCATCAACAATAGTAAATGGTACGTGAAGCATGCGTGCAATGGTTCTGGCTAAAAGAGTTTTTCCGGTACCTGTCTCGCCCACAAGTAGAATATTCGATTTCTCTATTTCTACATCATCATCGGTTGTGGGTTGAAGTAAACGCTTGTAGTGATTGTAAACTGATACGGATAGGTACTTCTTTGCGTCATCTTGTCCAATTACGTATTGGTCAAGAAATTTTTTTATCTCAATTGGTTTTAACAGTTTGCTTTTGCTTAGCTTAAAATTGCCCTTCTTTTTAAGTTCCTCTCGCACAATTAGGTTTGCCTGCTCGGTACACAGATCGCAAATATATGCATCAACCCCAGCAATTAGCAGATTAGCCTCTTTCCTTTGTCGTCCGCAAAATGAGCATTTGTCGTTGTTCTTCATCCTTCAAGTTTCTCTTTGATAATACTGTTGCAAAGGTACAGTATTTTATGGGAATATTCTTAAGCTATACTTTAATACAAAAGCGATTACACATTACCATTGCATTGTTTTTGTAATAAAAAAAATCAACCCTAAAATGAGTTGATTTTTACTGAGCGGGAAATGGGGATCGAACCCACGACCCTTAGCTTGGGAAGCTAATGCTCTACCACTGAGCTACTCCCGCAGGTTTTGAGACTTAACCAATAATATGCCAACTGGCGGATTATTCTCTGAATCAAAAAGATCAATCAAATGTTTTTGATTGATCTTTAGATTTGTGGAGGTAAGGGGAGTCGAACCCCTGACCTCTTGCATGCCATGCAAGCGCTCTAGCCAACTGAGCTATACCCCCATAAGAGATCAGAACAATTTTTGCGACTTCAATACGTTTTAGAAAGGAATAAAACTTAGACGCAACAACGCTTTTCTGAAAAAGCATGGCAAAAGTACATAAAAAAATCACAATACGCCAAAGAAATAGTTGGTTATAAAATGCAAACCAAGATAGAATAGTAAAAATATTTGATTAGTAGCGTTTTTTTTTATTGCTTTGCCGTCATAATTTCATGGTTATTTTTTAAAAACTTATAAATAAGTTGTATCTTTAAGGTCTCAAAAATATTTGATATGGAACTTAAAAAGAATCCTAAGGTTGATCTGGAGAAGAAGAAATTAATCTTCACTGAGTTTGGACTAATTGTGGCACTAAGTGTTATACTTGTTGCTTTTGAGTGGCCCTCATCAGGTGGCATAAAAACTGAGTTGGCAACATTGCAGGATGTTGAGATGGAAGAAGAGATGATTCCAATTACTCAGCAAGAAGAGGTTAAACCACCACCACCGCCAGTTCAGCAGGTTCAGGTTGATATAATTAACATTGTTGATGATGATGTTGAATTGGATGATGATGTTGATTTGTTTGACACTGAGTTTGACGAGCATGTTGCTGTAAATATTATTGAGTTTAGCGACGAAGAGGAAGAGGTTGAGGAAGAGGAGATTTTTGTTATTGTTGAAAATATGCCAGGTTTTGGAGGTGGTGACAGCAATAAATTCCGTGAGTATATTGCCAATAATCTTAAATTCCCTGAAATTGCAGCAGAAAACGGTATCCAAGGGAAGGTGTTTGTTGCATTTGTTGTTGAGCCGAGTGGCAATATTTCAAATGTGCGCGTGGTACGTGGAGTAGACCCCTCCCTGGATAAAGAAGCTGTAAGGGTTGTTCAGTCTAGCCCTAAATGGACGCCAGGTACGCAGCGTGGCAAACCGGTTAGGGTTGCTTTTACTTTCCCCATTAGTTTTGTACTACAGTAAATATTTTAATAGATGTTATAGTAAAACCCTGATTGCGATCAGGGTTTTTTTATCCAAAATACTTTAATTGATTTATGATTAATCCAATCGATACAGCTAAGGTGCAGGAGTCGGCAGTTCTGATTGGTGTCCAAACCAAAGGACAACCCGATGAACTTACAACCGAGCACCTCGATGAACTCAGTTTTTTAGCCGAAACCGCAGGAGTAAAAGTGCTTAGGCGTTTCGTTCAAAAACTTCTTACCCCTAATCCAAAATCGTTTATTGGTTCGGGAAAGGTGCTCGAAATTAAAGAATATGTAGATGAGCATGATATAGATCTAGTCATCTTTGACGATGAGTTATCAGCCTCTCAGCTGCGCAACCTTGAGCGAGAGTTTGAAAGACGAATAATCGATCGTACAAACCTTATCCTTGATATATTTGCCCAACGGGCAAAAACTGCTTACGCTAAAACACAGGTTGAACTTGCACAGTATGAGTACCTGTTACCCCGATTAACCCGAATGTGGACTCACCTTGATCGCCAGCGTGGTGGAGTAGGAATGCGCGGACCAGGTGAGAGAGAGATAGAAACTGACCGTAGGGTTATCCGCTATAGGATATCAAAGTTAAAAAAAGAATTAGAGACAATTGATAGACAAATGTCTACCCAGCGTAAGAATAGGGGTAGTTTTGTTAGGGTTGCTTTGGTGGGTTATACCAATGTGGGAAAATCAACTATCATGAATATGCTTAGCAAATCGGATGTGTTTGCTGAGGATAAACTTTTTGCAACCTTAGACACAACAGTGCGAAAGGTAGTGATTGAGAACCTTCCGTTTTTGCTGTCGGATACTGTAGGTTTTATTCGCAAACTTCCGCATCAACTTGTTGAGTCGTTCAAATCAACGCTTGATGAGGTGCGTGAGGCAGACATGTTGGTACACGTGGTAGATATTTCGCATTCTTCATTTGAAGACCAAATTTCTGTGGTAAACCAAACCATGCGTGAGATTGGAGTGGATAGTAAGCCAACACTCCTTGTATTTAACAAGATAGATGCCTACCAGTGGATTGAAAAAAGTGAGTTTGATGCCATGCCTGAAACAAAAGAGAACTTTAGCCTAGAGGATTTAAAGCGAACCTGGATGGCAAAAAGTAATTCGCCTTGTATATTCATCTCAGCAAAGCACAAAAGTAATATTGAGGAGTTTAAGGAGAAACTTTATAGCCTAATCTCCGATATCCATTCGGTAAGGTATCCAAAGGATAGTTTTTTGTACTAACTTTTGTTCGTTTTTTTGCCAATAAATCCTTTTTTGTAGAGATATTCAACAATTTGCACTGCATTGGTGGCAGCGCCTTTCCGTAGATTATCTGCTACAATCCATAAGTTAAGACTCTTGGGCTGGGATAGGTCTCTTCGAATACGACCCACAAAAATATCGTTTCCCCCTTCTGCAAGTAGTGGCATGGGATAGATGTTTTCCGTTGGATTGTCCTGTACTATAATTCCGGGTGTCTCCGAGAGTATTTTTCTTACTTCATCAAGATTAAAATCACTCACAAACTCAATGTTAACTGCCTCCGAATGGCCCCCATAAACGGGAATCCGAACTACAGTAGCCGTAATATTTATTGACTGATCGCCAAGAATTTTACGGGTCTCGTTAACCAGTTTTGTCTCCTCAGTTGTATAGCCATCCTCGTCAAATGAACCACCATGGGGAATACAGTTTAGGTCAATGGGATGCGGATATGCCATTTCACCAACGACACCTTTTCGCTCATTCTCCATTTGCTGCACAGCCTTTACTCCTGTGCCGGTTACAGATTGGTACGTAGATATAACCAATCGTTTAACTCTATAGATCTTATGAAGAGGTGCCAGTACAGCCACCAATTGTGTGGTTGAGCAGTTTGGGTTGGCAATAATTTTATCGTCTTTGGTTAATAGGTGTGCATTAATTTCGGGAACAATAAGCCTTTTGCTATTGTCCATTCGCCAGGCGCTAGAGTTGTCAACAACAAAACATCCCACTTTGGTAAATTCTGGTGCCCATTGTTTTGATAACTCTCCTCCCGCAGAAAAAATTGCCACATCAGGTTTCATCTCGACCCCTTGACGTAGACCAACTACGTTGTAGTCTTTTCCTTTAAAGCATATAGTCTTACCGACTGATCGTTCTGATGCAATCGGAATTATTTCATTAACTTTAAGGTTAAATTCATCGATAACCTTGAGTATTTGGGTGCCAACTAGTCCAGTGCATCCAACAACCGCAATTCGCATAGTATTGTTTTTTTTTATTTCTTTGTAAAAGTAAAACTTTCATCTAACAAAAAGGGTATGAAAAATAATGTTTTGGCTCTACTTCTTATTCTATTGCCTTTTTTGGCGATTTCGCAAACCATTAATTACGACTTTGAGGATGGCGATTTAAGCGCATGGACACAGTCTGCCGAAGGATTGTGGGAAACCTCTACCTCCAATGCAATTGAGGGTGCCCAGTCGCTTAATCATGCTCAAAGTAGCAGTGGATTAACCGATAGAATTTCGGTTGAACTCCCTGTTTGGAACGGGAATGAGGGTGATATTACATGGCGTTTTAAACTACGGCATAGGGTTAATCCCACTTCGGGAAATCATTGGGGTGTTTTCCTAACTTCCAATAAAGATGCTACCGGTATGATTTCGAGTGAAAGCCCAAATGGTTATTTAGTTGGCGTTAACCTATCTGGTTCTGACGATTTGCTTCGGCTTTACAGAGTGGACAATGGTTCTTTTGTTTCAATTTTAACTACCTCTATTAACTGGGAAACTCAGATAGGCTCTACACTTTCGTCGGTAGGCGCTGTTGAGGTTGAGCGTTTAGCAGATGGTACCTTTACCGTAAAAGCATCAACATCAGGTTCTTATTCTGGTATGGATAATTTGGGTTCGGTTGTAGATGTTACTCATTCATTTGGAGGGCATTTTGGTGTGTATTATAAGTATTCATCTTTAAATGCGAGTAAACTTACTGTCGATGATGTGCAGTTTACCTACCAACCCATAAATACCAACGATTACGATGCAGTTGTTAACCAGCCAAGTACGCAAATTGCTGGAGGAATAATTAGCTCACTGGCTACTAACGACTCCGATGCGGTTGATGTTTTTCGCTTTACGGTAACCGATCAGGCTACTTCCGATGGGCTCTCCACCGACGTAACTAAGCTAAAGTTTAGCAGGGTTGATGGAGCAAATGCTGCAGGATTAGTCGAAACCATTGGAGGTGTAATTCTTAGCGGTGTTGGTGGCGAAATTCCCACTGAGAGTGTTTCGGTAACTAGTAGTTCAATAGAGATTTACCTAAATCAAGGGCAGATGGTTGTTGATGATGGAAACTCTGAGGAGTTTACCCTTTCAGTTTACCTAAAGCCCGAAAGTATTGTGGATGGAGCAACCCTGCAATTACAGGTTGATGATGAGAATCATGGCTGGGAATCGCATTTCCAGGGTTCAGCTTTTGCTGATGAATTCCCCACTATTGTTCTCTCCAATGTATTTACCATACAGATTATACCTACTCACTTATCATTTATAGATTATCCTACCCAGTTGTCGCTAAACCAGTCCTTTGGCATTGTTGCTCATGCATCCGATATTAGCGGAAATCTGGCCACAACCTATAATGAAGCTAATGTTACCCTTGCTCTAAATAGTGGTGAGGGTAACCTGTTACCAGTGGGGTCGTTGGTAAGCACTGCTGTTGATGGGGTTATTGCATGGTCGAATATTACGTATACCGGCACCGATAACTTTTCGCTCATGGCTTCTGCGTTGGGCCTACAAGCTGCTTATGGCAACGAGATTGAGGTGATAAATGACCCAACAACAGTTGTAGTTGCACCCAGTACTCAACCTGAAGCCGAACTATTCTCATCAACAGTAATACTCCCAGGGCTATCGAAAGAGGTATTTAAATTTAAAATTTCTGATGATGGCCAAAACGATGGACAACCAACCTTTGTTCGTCAGCTGTTTATTAAGCGACCCTCAGGTAGCAACATGGCATCGTTTAGTACCCATATTGCCGGCGTAGTGGTTAGGGTTAATAATCAAGTGATTTCAGTGGGTAGCCCGCACATACTAACCGCATCTATCTCTATTCCCATACCATTGGGTGCTATTGTGGTTCCCGATGGCGAATCGGTTGAAGTTTCATTATCAGTTTATCTGAAACCAAGCGGGCTGTCCGATGGTTCTATTCTAGGGTTTATGGTTGACCAAACCGATCATGGATTTTTAGCATACCCACAGGGTTCTACTTTCGCCCCGTCCTTTGCAGAGCAAATCCTTTCCAATTCATTTCCTATTGATGTGGCAGCCACAACGCTTAAGTTTTCATCAGTACCATCGCGGGTTGGGTTGGGTGATGAGTTTGATGTTGAGGTTTCAGCAGTTGATGCTGGGGGTAGTATCGATGTGAATGCTGTTGGTACTATTACGCTATCGAAGAATAGCGGTGGAGGAGCGTTAACTATTCCTAGCCCAGAAGCTACAATATCTAACGGAAAAGCAACATGGACTGGCTTATCGTATAATTTAGCAGAACCCTTCACGCTTTTAGCCTCTTCATCTACTTTAAACGATGCTATTTCTTCATTAATATACTGCTCCGATGTTACATCAACACTTGTGCAACCAAGTGTCACATTAGAGGATGGTGTGATCAGTACGCTCACCACTTTACCCGAACAGGCAATTGAGGTTTATCGTTTTGGCGTTTCTGATTTGGGTACTACCGACGGACTCCCTACCTATATCACCCGAATGGTTTTTAAATCGTTTGGACTGTCCACTGATTTTCCGTTAGCTAGATTGATAAAAGGCGTATCGCTATGGAATGGTGAGGGTGAGGTACCAATCTCATCAGTATCAATAACCGATGAGATTATTACCCTTGATATTGGGGTTGGAGATGTTACCGTTCTTGATGACGAGACGAATGAGTATAACCTTAAAGTTTACCTACAGGAGGGGGGACAGCTGGATGCCTCAACCCTTTGTTTATACGTTCCAGCCTCGGGGCATGGTTGGCAAACCGCTAATCTGGGAACAGCCTTTGCCCCAACATTTGGTGTGGGCGTTGTTGGCCCTGTGTTTACTGTAAATGTAGAGGCCACAAACATTGCATTCGTTGGTCAAACTTTTATGACAACCCAATCTCAGCCAATTATGCTCGATGTGGCAGCGGTTGACAAATTTGGAAGTATCGATAAGGATGCCATTGGAGAGGTTACCTTGGGCTTAGACTATGGACCGGTTAACTATTCTGTAAGTACACAAGCATTAACCCTAATAAATGGAGTGTCAACCTGGGATGATATTGTGCTTGATGCTGAGGGTAAGTACAGGTTTTGGGTCGAATCGGAAATTGGCGGGTTGGTGAGAGCATACTCTGAACCAATCTGGAGCGGAGGGCAGTTGTTGTGTGCAATAGATGAGGATTTTGAGAATGGATATCCTGTAACATTCCCTGTAACAGACCACTGGTATGTGTCAAGTGTTTCACCAATTGATGGGAGTGGTTCGTTAAAACATGCCCTATCAGGAGAATCGGGAAAGAGTACTCTTCCCATTGATTTAGCGATAGAAAATCTTGGCGATAGCCCCAGGGAGTGGTCGTTTGCCATGCGCAATGGTGCGTGGGATCCAACGGGCGATAATGCATTCTGGTTTGTTTTAGCCTCCGATAGTGAATCTATCTCTTTGGGCGAATACAATGGCTATGCGGTGGGAGTTAACCTTTTGGGTTCATCCGATTTGCTTACGCTATGGCGCATCGATAAGAATTCTGGAGCCCAAGTGTTGGTAAAATCCAACTTCGATTGGAACGAGTCCGAAACAATTGCCATTCGCGTTACACGAACGCCCAACGGCGAATGGTCGTTATGGTATAAGGCGAATACGGAGGATACTCATTACCAACTGGCAGGCCGAGCGTCTGATACAAGTGTTAGCACATCATCAACCTGTGGTCCTGTGTTTAAGTACACCAGCACAAGGGCGGGTGAGTTTTGGCTCGATAACCTAAGTGTTTGTGCAGTTCAATATCCACCCATAATTCAAAGCGCAAATTTACTTAGCCGTTCATCAGTTAGCGTAACATTCTCGTCGGCAGTTAATGCTGATGATGCGCTAACCCCATCAAATTATAGCATAAAGGATAGTAGCGGCAAGGTTTATTCGATACTAACCTCGTATGCCCACGATGGTAATCCATTTAAATTCTCATTGCGAACTGAGGAACTGCCCGCCGACGATTTGGTGCTTTATGCTAAGGGTATTACCTCATTATCTGGTAATTTGGTTGTAAATGATAGCATACAGATTGGTATGGGGGCCATTGGTAATTTTGGGAGTATTGTGATAAACGAGATTATGGCACGCCCATCGGATGTAACCGATTTGCCTAACGTTGAGTATATTGAACTTTACAACAGAACCTCATCGAGCATTTCGCTGGTAGGCTGGAAGATTAGAGGCAATACTAATATTGCCACTATTACCAAAGGTGTTATTGAGCCAAACGGGTACGTTATACTTTCAGGAACAAGTGGGCAGACTGCAATGAGCCAGTTTGGCAATGCCATAGGTGTATCATCGTTCCCATCCCTTTTGGTTGGGGGCATGTTTCTGAGAGTTTACGATAATAGCGGAAACCTAATATCGTGGGTAGAGTATTCCGATAAATGGTATGGGAATGATACTAAAAAGGCAGGTGGATACTCACTTGAGCGAATAGACACGGATAATTTGGTAGAGGGTGCCGTAAACTGGATAGCAACAAACGATCCCTCAGGCGGAACGCCTGGTAGGGTTAACTCTGTGCAGGCAAGCAATCCCGATATTACTCCGCCCAGAGTTGTTGGGGTTGAGGTATTAGATGCCACCCACATTGCGGTAGCTTTCTCTGAGGTGATGGATAGCCTATCCATTACAGTACCACAGGGCTATATGCTTAGCAATGGGATAGGAAATCCGGTTTGGCTATCCACAGCTGGTCCAAAGTACAATAGGGTTGAGCTTACGCTTGGTTCGGCAATGGCTCTAGGCCAGATATACGACTTATGCTTTACCGACGATATTACCGACTTCTCTGGAAACCCCATCGTTGAAAGCTGTCGAGATATTGCCATACCCCAAACCCCAATTGCTGGTGACATTGTTATTAATGAGATACTGTTTAATCCCTATTCTGGGGGAGTGGACTTTGTTGAACTGTTCAACAACTCCGATAAACCAGTTAATCTTAAAATAATGCGCATTGCCAACAGGAACAAAACAACTTTGGCGCTTAACGAGAATTATGCAGCCTCCGATAGTGCTTGGTTGCTAATGCCCGGTGAGTATGCTGTTCTAACCGAAAATCCATCGCTGGTGAGCCAATTCTACTATATCGAAAATCCAAACGCCATGGTGTGGCTCAGCAAGCTACCATCATATCCCAACGACAACGGTTATGTTGTACTTATTAATGAGGTTGGTGAGATTATTGATGAGTTTTACTACGATAATGGAATGCATAACACTTTGCTCTCCGATGCTAAGGGAATCTCGTTGGAGAGGCTAAACCCCAACTTGCCAAGCAACGAGGAATCGAGTTGGCAATCGGCAGCGCAAACAGCAGGTTTTGCAACTCCAACAGCAAAAAACTCTCAGTTTACCGATGCCATTAAGGGTGACGATAGTTTTAGCCTCTCGCATCAGGTATTCTCGCCCGATGGCGATGGTTTTGAGGATATTCTGCTGATAAACTACGAATTGCCCGAGAGCGGTTACCTTGCCAGTATCGTGATTTTCGATTCGAGGGGTAGGAAAATAAAACGAATCGGTTCAAATATGCTACTGGGTACCTCGGGAAGCATCCAGTGGGATGGGGCGGATGATGCAGGACGAAGGGCATCAATGGGTGCCTATGTAATTTTTATTGAGGCTTTCGATCTAAAGGGGAATGTGAAGCGGTATAAGAAAACCGTTGTTGTGGCAACAAAGTTAAGGTAGTTTAGCTGCCTTTGCGGGGTTAATCTTGAGCCAGCTATCCTAAAAGTATTGGTATAACAAAAGCCAGGGTCATGACCCTAGCTTTTGTTATTATAGTAATTAAGTGGGACTAAAAGGTTTACTATAGCTCCAGCAGCATCTCCTCCATAATCAGCGTCATCTTTTTCTCGGCTTGCATACCAATGCGCTGTACCTCCTCGTGGGTTACCTCAACAATTTTTCCCGGAACGCCAAGATCCGTAATAATGGATATGGCGAACACCGGAATACCCATTTGCCTTGCCACTATAACCTCTGGTGCAGTTGACATCCCTACGGTGTCGCCACCAATAATGCGGAAATACTGGTATTCCTTTGGCGTTTCAAAGGTAGGACCAGTGACAGCTACGTAGCATCCAGTCTGTATTTTAATTCCATTCTTGCTTGCTATTTCTTGCGCAAGCGCAATTAGGCTATGGTCATATGTTTGGCTCATGTCGGGGAATCGAGGACCAAACTCGCTGTTGTTGGGACCAATTAGCGGATTGGGTATAAGGTTGATATGATCGTTTATAATCATTAAATCGCCAATCTCATATTCCGGATTAACACCACCACTGGCATTGGAAACAAACAGATGGCTAATGCCCAGATACTTCATCACCCTAACCGGGAATGTAACCTCTTTCATATCGTAGCCTTCGTAGTAGTGGAATCTTCCCTGCATGGCAACCACTTTTTTGCCGCCAAGATCGCCAAAAATTAATCTTCCCTTGTGCCCCTCAACGGTGGATACGGGGAAGTTGGGTATATCGACGTAATCAATTGTTTGTTGATTTTTTATATCCTTTGCCAATCCGCCAAGTCCTGTTCCCAAAATAATGCCCACCTCCGGCTTAATGCTCACCCTACTCTTAATGTAGGCCGTTGTCTGCTTTAGTGTTTCTAACATATGATTGAATTTTACGATTAAATTCTTCGCTGTTGTTACCCAAAAATACTAACTCAATGGGTAAATAGTAAAAATATCTTTTTAGTTCATCGGGTAAATATGAAAATTCTCTTAGTCTGCTAGCATCCTTTTCGGTAGTTATTATCGCTTTTGGATCCTGCTGAATCTGAGAAAATTTATCAAAGATAGCTCTAATTTTTTTTTCACTAAAATTGAAGTGATCCGCTAGCGGAACGCTGTAATTAAGGTTTGAGTAACGCGATAGGTGGTTGAAGAATGGTTTAGGGTTTGCAATCCCTGCAACCCCAACAACGGTAAGATTGGGTGATAAAGAGTAGTTTAAAAAACTGCTGTCATTAAAAACGGGCTTAATATCGCCGTATTCTATTGCTGAGAAGTACACGTTTTGGTTGGATTTAAGCCTTAGTTTACCTTTTATTTCGTTCTGTTTTTCGGAAGTTAAATCGTGGGGGCATTTGGTTACCACTACTATGTGGGTCCTTTTGCGTTCCGAGAAGGAATCGCGAAGCCTACCTACCGGCAGGAAAAAATCGGAATAGATCAGATTGCTATAATCGGTGAGTAGGATATTCAACTCTGCCCTAGCATACCGGTGCTGAAATGCATCATCGAGGATGATGATATCAGGTTGAGGCTTTATGCTTCTCAGGGTTTTAATTCCCCTAACCCTATTCTCATCAACAGCAACGGTAATATTGGGGAACTTTGAGAATATTTGGTAAGGCTCATCGCCAATGGTTGATGCATTGCAATTTTCATTTGCCAAAATAAAGCCTTTTGTGCTTCGCTTGTACCCTCGGCTAAGGGTTGCCACATTTGCGGTGGGTTTAATGAACTTAATCAGGTGCTCGGTAAGTGGAGTTTTACCTGTTCCGCCAACGGTTAGGTTGCCAACGCATATGGTTTTGCTAAAGTACACCGACTTGAGAATACCCAAGTTGAACAATAGGTTTCGCATTTTTACGGCAAATCCGTAAAGCAAAGCCAAAGGCCAAAGTAGGTGTTTTAGCATCAGCGAGCAGTGTTTTAACCAGTTAATAAAAAAAACACCCTACCCTTAGGGTAGAGTGTTTTTAGGGTATTTACTCTTAGTAAAGTTCGATATCGTAGGGTATGCGAGCTATTATGCCCTTACTAGTAGCAATGTTCTTAAGGCGTTCAATATACTTGTAGTTGTCGCCAAGTTCATTTTTTAGGATATTGGCTTTGGCACCGCCAGTTAACTGCTTAACAAAGGCTTCGAATGGATCAGCTTGCTTAGGCAGTTCAGTAATACGGTAGTTCTCTAGTCCAGCTCTTTCGGCAGCAATTTCAATGGCTCTTTGAATCCCGCCAAATTCATCAATTAGGTTTATGTCCATTGCGTTAACACCGCTCCAAACCCTGCCTTGCCCTATCTCATCAACCTGCTCAACAGTGATATTACGGCCTTCGGCAACATGACCGATAAAGGTGGAGTAAATCTCCTCAACCCCAAGTTGGAAAATAGCGCGCTCTTCAGCAGATAGAGGTCTAAATACTGAGCCGAAATCGGCATTTTTGTTGGTTTTTACCACATCAACCGTGATGCCCAATTTCTTGTTCATACCTTCTTTAAAGTTAGGTATCATTCCAAACACCCCAATTGAACCAGTGATGGTTGTTGGATTTGCCAAAATGTAATCGGCAGGTGCGGCAATGTAGTATCCGCCAGAGGCTGCAACATCGCCCATCGACACAATAACGGGTTTTACCTCTTTGGCCAGTTTAACCTCTCTCCAGATTACCTCAGAGGCTAGAGCGCTTCCGCCTCCCGAGTTGATACGGAGTACTATTGCCTTAACCGTGCTATCACGACGTGCATTGCGAATGGCTCTGCCAAAACGTTCTGAGGCAATCGAACCCTCGTTTCCATCGCCAGTTATAATTGAACCCGATGCATATACTACGGCAATCTTATCCTTTATAAAACCTTTATGTTTTACCGGTGGCTTTACCTTGATGTATTGGGCTAGGGTAACAGAGTTAATATCCTTTTTAGGTTTAGTGTCGGTTAGTTCTTTAAGCATGTCAATTACCTGATCTTTATATATCAGGCTATCGATAAGACCAAATTCTACAGCCGATTTAGCATTACGAATGGTTAGGTTGTCGGCTAATTTATTTAATTCATCAACTGGAATATTTCGCGCTTTACTAATACCATCAACCCAATGATTCCAGATAGAACCCATATAGGTTAAAGTTTGCTCCCTGTTTTCGGGGCTCATTTTGTCTAGAATAAAGGGTTCAATGGCTGACTTGAACTTTCCATGACGAATGATTTGCGCTTCAATTCCTAACTTTTTTAGTGCATCTTTATAGAACATAACTTCTCCGCGCAATCCAACCCATTCAATTTCTCCCTCAGGATTGAGCAAAATCTTATCTGATACGCTTGACAGGTAATAACTTTTTTGCCCATAAACATCGCTATAGCTAATAATAAACTTGCCCGACTCCTTAAACTTTTCAAGGGCCATTCTAATTTCTTCGAGTGTTCCTGCACCAGCGGGGATACTTTCAGTCTCAATAAAAATTCCACGAATTTTTTCGTCCTGAGCAGCATTGTCGATGGCTTTAAGTATATCGTATAAGCCAAGTTGAGAAGTTGGCTTAAAACTCATAAAATCAAAACCGCCCATTGGGTTTTTCGATGCTCTGTCAACAATCTCTTGGTTGATTTTAATAATAAGTAAAGAGTTGTCCTTTACATCAACAGTTTTGTCTGTTTTAGCCACCATTGCTCCAATTATTCCAAAGAAAAGTAAGAACAATAAAATGGTAGTGATAATTATACCAGTAATGGTAGCAAACATGTACTTAAAGAAATCTTTCATATTCAGCAGTTTTTTTTTTGTGTGTGATTCTAGTTTTTTATGCGAAATAAAAGTAATGAAAAAGTTTAAGCTATGGGTTGTATTATTGGAATATTTGCACAAACTTTACAACTTTCCGTAATACGAATGTTCATTATACATTATATTTATGCACAGGGTATATTTAATTATAGGTGGAAACTTGGGGAATAGAGAAGAACTGATTGATAAAACAGCCAGGCAAATTGAGCAAATGATTGGGAAAGTAGTAAAGCGCTCTGATATTTTTGAGTCTGAACCTTGGGGATTCGACCATGATACAAACTTTTTAAATCAGGTGCTTGAGGTTGAAACCTCTCTTGAAGCTCTATGCCTTTTAGATACTTGTCAGCTAATTGAGAAGAACTTGGGTAGGAAAAGAGACCATGATGATTATTCTGCTCGGACTGTAGATATTGATGTGCTTTTCTACGATGATTGCATCTACACATTACCACCATTAGTTGTTCCTCATCGCAAGCTCCATGAACGAATGTTTGTGCTAAAGCCGTTGGCGCAAATTACACCCACATTAATGCACCCATTGTTGGGTAAAACTATTAACGAGTTACTCTCTAGTTGTCCCGATAGCACTCAGGTGTGGCGTTATGCATCAGCTGAGAAGAGAAGAGTAATGGCGTAACTACTCCTTACCTCCGTAGGCTAAGTCGCCAGCATCACCAAGCCCAGGAACAATATACGATTTAACTGTAAGCTCATCGTCAACCGCACCTAGCCATAGGGTGACATCTTTGCTCGTAAGGTTCTGGCGAGTATACTCTACTCCCTCTTTTGAGGCAACTATCGAAACGATATGGGTATGCTTTGGCTTTCCCTTTTCTAGTAGTGCTTTATAGGCTAATATCATCGATGAACCCGTGGCCAGCATAGGGTCAGCTATAATTAGTACTTTTCCCTTGATGTTAGGGCAGGAGAGGTGTTCGAACTGTATTTTGAACGAACCATCTTTGCTATACTTTCGGTATGCAGAAATAAAAGCGTTTTCAGCATCATCAAAATAGTTGAGTAGCCCCTGATGCATAGGTAACCCTGCACGTAGTATGGAGGCTACAACAATTTTGTCTGTTGGCAAAGGGATGTCTGTAGTGCCAAGTGGGGTTTGTATTTGTTTTGCCGAGTAGTTAAGTTGTTGGCTTAACTCGTATGCAAAGATTTCACTAATGCGTTCTAGATTCCTCCTAAAGCGCATCCTGTCGTTTTGTACTTCAACGTTTCGTAATTCGCAGATAAACTTGTTGAGGATTGAGTTCTTCTCGCCTAGTATTTTTAGCATCAGGTTGTGGTTTAAAGTGCTTGTTTATTAAGTGCAAAGTACTAATAATTAGTCGTACAACCATTGTAATCAGCGAACAAATCTTATGTTCTATACCAGTTTTAAATCATAGAGTTGTCTGCCATGGAGTAGCACTTGCCGTGTGTTATTATTACGTGATCTAAAAGACTTATGTCTAATGTCTTAGCGGCCTGCTTTATTTTGGCAGTGATGTTGATGTCCTCGTTGCTTGGATTATGGTTGCCCGACGGATGATTGTGGCAAAGGATTAACCCAATGGCTTGATGTTCGAGGGCTGTTTTCATTATTTTTCTAACATCTACCGTTGTGGCGGTGTAGCCACCTTCGCTAATTTTAACTCGCTCAATAATTTTATTAGCTCGATTTAAAAGCAGTACCCAAAACTCCTCATGCGGCAAATCAGCTAGGGAGGATTGAAACAGTTCGATTACGTCATTGCTTGATGTTATCTGTTTCCTATTTATTGCCTCAGAGTTTTTTCGTCTTCGCCCTAGCTCAAGTGCAGCCATAATAGTAATGGCTTTTGCAGTGCCAATACCCTTTGTTTTGGTTAAATCCTTTATGGTGAAACGGCCCAACTCATTGAGATTGTTTTTTGCGTCGGCTAGCACTTTTTGGGCAATGCTTACTGCGGTTTCATTCGTTGTGCCAGAACCAATGAGGATTGCCACTAACTCAGCATCGCTTAGGGCAGTTGCACCCTTGGACATCATCTTTTCTCTGGGCCTATCGTCATGAGCCCATTGTTTTATGGTAAGTGCTTTAGGGGATGGTTCCATTTTCGTAATGTTTACAACCGAAGTTACAAAAACGGATTGAATACGATGCGGAAAAGCAAAAAAAAAGGCTCGCAGGGCGAGCCAAATTCAATTATCCTTTTTGAATACGTATATTCTATTGCAATGCATTAACATGAATAGACAGCGAACTCTTAATGTTTGCAGCCTTATTCTTATGAATAACATTTCTCTTCGCTAATTTATCAATCATTGAAGAAACCTTAGGAAGCATCTCTTGAGCCGCATTTTTGTCGCTAGTATCCCTTAACTGCTTAATAGCATTACGGGTAGTGCGCGCATGGTACTTGTTGTGAACCCTTTTTGATTGATCCTGACGAATTCTCTTAATTGCTGACTTGTGGTTTGCCATGATGCTATTTATTATGATAAATAATGTAGTAGCCCGTAGGGGAATCGAACCCCTGTTACCAGGATGAAAACCTGGCGTCCTAACCCCTAGACGAACGGGCCATATTTCAAATAACTTTACATTACTTGCTGTAAAGCGGGTGCAAAGATAAATTAAAAAATATTCCTTGCAAAATAAAACGGAAGTTTTTTGTTGTTATTTGAAAGTATACCGAATGGCTATGCCTGAATTGAACCAAACACCTGGTTTTTGAATAATATTAAGTACGGGTAGGATATCTATTCCAATGGAAATAGGAGCTTCAGCAAAAACATACTCTAATCCAATAACTCCATCAATACCAAGGGTAAGCTCTTCTCCTCTCCATGGGTTATCATCATCATCGTCATCATTTGCGATAGCAAGATGAGCACCTCCTCCATAGTACCAAGACAAACCGGGTAAATCGGGTATGGGGTTATGAAATTGGTACAGCCCCGTTATGCCAAATCCTCCCCAACCAAATGATGCAATGCCCTCAACTGCTGATCTATTATCTAGAAAGTGTTTAACAGTAACCCCTGAGGGGTAGCCACCCTTTAAGCCAAGGCCTGTTTTATAAGTTTGCTGTGCACTTGCAGTTAATCCTCCCAATAGTGCTCCTGTTAAAAGGATAAAAAGGGTCATTCTCTTCATGCTTATAAATTTTTACTTTTAAGTATATTTTAGTCAAAATCGAGTTCCTCTATTGCTGGTTGACGTTTTATCGTTTTATAGTACTTTGTTATCTCCACTTCATTATCGTCATCGGGGTGACCTGCTCTTTTAAACCCTACCCTTTTTAACGAAGCCATGGCCGCTTTATTATTCAGATCGGCTTCAACTAGCAGGGTTTTAAAACTTTCTTCTTGCGACGCCCAATCCATAATTGCTTGTACAACCTCTGTGGCATAACCATTCTGGCGAAATGGCTTTTCTATGCTAAAGAATATTTCAACTTCACCATCCCTGTTGGGAATGCCATTAAAAATAAACTGCCCAATAATTACCTTTTGCCTTCGATGAATAAAAACCCATAGGGTATGGAACAGGTAATCGCTGCTTTTGTTGTGCCATACTTCCGGAGTGCGTTCAACTGCTTCGTTGAGTTCCTCTTTGTAGGCCTGGTTGAGTTCTAGTCCTGAGGGTTTAAGATTGTATTTATTCTCAAACTGTGCCCTCGATTTAATAAACTGCTTCAGGTCATCAATGCGCAGGGGAACTATGTCTATGGTTTGACTAGCAAGCATCATAGTTTTGTTGGTATTGAATTAGAATTTAAGGTATCGCTTCGGAAAATCATCGTCTTCAACAACAACATTGGCAATTCTGTCAAGATCGAGGTTTGCAAAGTTTCCCGATGACATGAAAAGCAAGTTGGCGTTGTGCCAGGGATGTTTAAGTATATGGTGATGTAAATCTCTCGAATTGTGAAATACCTTTATGTTGGTATTGCCAAACTTTTGCTTAACAAAATTGGAATCCAATGGCGGCAGTTTTTTGAGTTCAATGGTTTGTGGGGTGTAAAAAATAATTGGGAAATCAGCATCGTTCAGTGCGCCATTATACTCGTCTAAAAATGTTTTATTAAGGCTGCTAAAGGTATGAAGTTCAAGGCAAGCCATCAGCGTTCTGGTGGGATATGCTTCTTTTAGCGCCTTAACGGTAGCTTTTACTTTTGAGGGAGCATGGGCAAAATCCACAAAAACCTCAACCGAATCGTTGGAGTTCAATCTTTGCATTCGTTTGGCAGCACCCAAAAATGTGCCGATCGCGCTATAAAACTGAGCGTTTGTTACTCCTAGAATATTGCAAACACTCTTAGCCGCAGCAATGTTTTCCATATTGTGCTTGCCAAACACTTTAACCTCTACTAATTCACCTTCGGCTTTTAGATAGGTTTTATCCCCTTTAATTACAAAAGGGTGTTCGCTATAAGGAGAAAGGGTTACATCTTTGGCAGTATCCTTAGTTATCTGTTGAACTTGCTTATCGTTTTTGCAGAATACAAGATTGCCACTGGGCTGTATTGTTTTTACAAACAGTTCAAATTGCTTTGCATAGAACTCTTTTGTGGGAAAAACGTTTATGTGATCCCATGCAATGCCCGATATCACGGCAATGTGTGGTTTGTACAGATGGAATTTTGGTCGTGCATCTATGGGAGAGGTTAGGTACTCGTCACCCTCAAAAACGGCTATATTGGTATCGTCTGATAGCCCAACCATGTTGTTAAAACCGTCAATTTGGGCGCCCACCATATAATCGAACTTTAGTCCCGATTCTTTTAATACATGCATAACCATTGAGGTGATGGTTGTTTTACCATGGCTTCCACCTATCACAACTCGGGTTTTGTTCTTTGTCTGCTCGTAAAGGTATTCGGGGTACGAGAATATTTTTAGTCCAAGTTCTTTAGCCCTAATGAGTTCTGGGTTATCAGTCCTAGCATGCATCCCGAGCACAATGGCATCCAACTCTTCCGTAATTCTATTGGGGAACCATCCTGTTTTATCAGGAAGCAGCCCATTGCTCTTTAGCCGGCCGTATGATGGTTCAAAAATCTCGTCATCCGATCCACTAATTGCATAGCCTTTCTGCTTAAGAACAATAGCCAAATTGTGCATTGCACTGCCACCGATGGCAATAAAATGTATTCTCATAGTATGCATTTATGCAAAGTTATGGAAAAAAGTATAGTAAGGCTACAAATGCTACTGAAATCAGTGGAGAGAGTAAAAAACTTTGTGGTTCGATTTTTAGGCAACCACAAAGTTTTATGTACAGCAAAATGGATTGTTCCTTTTGTTTGTTTAAGCTACCTTCATGCTCCCTGTTTGCCTATGCATTGCCTTGTATGTTAGTGAGGCAATTTGGTTTAGGCTAACTATACTCTTTTCAATACCAGTTTCAAACTGAATATTGAATTGTTTTTCGACTAAGAAAATGAGCTGATTAATATCCCATGCATCCAAGCCAAGATCCTCGGAAAGGTTTGCCTTATAGTGGTTTGTGGCTTCTTTAAGTCGAAAGTTAGCCATTAGTGTCCATCTAATTTTATTATAAATATCTGATTGCGACATATTGTTTGTTGGTGTTTTTGTAGTTACTCTGTTATAATTGAAAGATTAAAGGATTACTGATAGTAACAAATACTATACCCTTTCTCTCTACAATCATATTATAGATGCATAGAATGGGTTTAAGGTTGCTTCGAGGATAAAAAAATGAGTGTCGGCTTAGGGAGTTATGAGCATAAATGGATAAAATATTCCGCAGGTTTCTGACAACATGTTTGTTGCAGTGGCTTTGGTATCATCAAGCGGATAACTATATGAAATTTAGATATCCTTAACCATTAAGTTTTCGTCAAGTTTATCTATCCTGTCAACAAATGTTTTATATATCTCATTTACTTTGTCAAGTGTGGGGTTGGTTAGCCGAATATTTGCCCCAGAGTCGTCGATGGCATTAAATACATACGATACGGTGAATTTATCGATGTTTTGGGCAGGCTGAAAAGCTGGTGTTTTGGGTTCTGAGGTATATGACATTGAAAGGATATTGCACTCCACTAGTTTATCCAGAAGAATCTGTACTAATCGTATGGGCAGTTTAAGTTCCTTGGATAGTTCTTGCGAGGTAAAGGGTGCTTCTCCGCCAGTAAATCGGCCAATTATTCGGTTAAGAACCAAAACGGATAGGACTTTACTAGATTTGTTGCTTATAGTTTTTGTTTCGGCCTCAAACTCATGTAAATTCTGATTCTGATGTGAGAAAGATATTTCGGCACCAAAAAGCACAATTAGCCAGCTAATTCTTAGCCAGGCCAAAAATAGGGGTATTGCTGCAAAACTCCCGTAAATTGCATTATACTTTGACATGCCAATCTGAAAATCGATATAAATCCACTGGGTAATCATAAAAGCCGAACCAGCAACGATTCCTGCAATTATACCAGATATGATGTTTACCTTAGTATTGGGCATCACTATGTAAAGCAGGGTAAAGGCAACCCACACGATGATATAGGGTGCGAGTTTAAGAAGGAACATTATTAAGGGAGCAACGTAGCTAATTAGCTCAATTTTTGCTGAAAGACTGATGAGGTGTGTGGCCACAAAAACGTTTATTCCGCTTGCTGCAATAAGTAAAACAGGAGCAATAAGCATCATCGATAGGTAATCGGCAAATTTTCGGGCATAGGGGCGTGATGTTCTAATTTGCCAAATGTCGTTAAATGAACGCTCGATATGATTAAAAACTTTTAGTACAGAGTAGAATAAAACTATTACACCAATACCTGCAATTAAACCTCCGCCAGTATTTTTGAGTAGATTATTGGAAAAAGAAATTACCTGAGACAAAATTTCTTGCTGACCTTCAAAATTTTCTAGCAGTTGGTTTTCCATGTATTTATCAACCCCAAAACCTTTAGCAATACCAAAACCCATTGCTAATATTGGTACAATTGACATAAGCGTGAAGTAGGTAAGGGCAGAAGCGCGCAAAGTAACTCTATCCTCAATAAAACCTCTATATGCTAACATTATTATCCTAAGCGTGTGGTAGAAAATACGGCGAGGTAGCGGGTAATCTCTTAGCTGTATATTCCATATCTTTTTTGTTAAGAAGTATTTTATCTTTTTGATATTTAAAAAAGATTTTTTGTTGCCTTTCTTTGCTGCCATCATAGTTGTCAGGTTTTTACTAGATTAAAACAAGTAAAAGTAATTAAAAATGTTGTTTCTCTCTGCGGGCTATTGGTTTAAATGTATTGTACTAATTTAGCGCAAAATATTTAAGGGTGATTAAAAAGAATAGAGGAATTCTTGTCGCTAAGATTTCCGTTGCTGTTTTGGCATATGGATTTGTTGCAGTTAGGCTATCAAAGGAAGACCTTAGCCAGGTAGAACCCATCTTTCTGCAGATTCCAACCCATGGCCTATGGGTGGTTGCTTTAGTACTTTTGCTCATGCCCATAAATTGGCTGATTGAGGCAGTAAAATGGAAATTTGCGCTTAGAAGCATTGAGTCGGTAAGTATTGAGGTTGCACTAAAAACTGTGCTATATGGCGTGGGTGTTGGCCTTTTTACCCCCAATAGGATAGGAGATCCCATTGGCCGTGTTGCTTTACTTAAAACGGAGAGAAAAACCGAAGCAGGAATTTTTGCTGTTCAGTGTGGGTTTGCCCAGCAGTTGGCTACCATAATCTTCGGCCTTTTTGGTATGTTCATTTTGGGCAGCCAGGTGGGGATTAACCATTATTTTAAAAATCCCTTCGTCATACTTGGCTTAGTGCTGTCGCTTTTTATTGCGGGTTTATTTGTTTTTGGTAATGGGTTTGTTGCGAAGGTTATGGCAAAGTTTAGCTTTTTTAAAAGAATGGGTTTTGATGCTGCTCTCATTGCTAAAGCTCCAGTTTCAAGTGCTTTAGTTGTTCAATTACTTAGCCTTTTAAGGTATCTGGTTTTTTCCACACAGTTTGTGCTTTTGTTATATCTTTTTGGATATAGCTCAGGTTTGAGTCAAGCGTATGCTTCGGTTTTTGCAACCTATCTTTTTGCAAGTCTTATCCCAGTGCTTTCAATTGCTGATGCTGGAGTTCGATCGGGGTTTGCAGTAATGTTTGTAGGTGCGTTTTGGAACCATCCAGCTGCCATTGTACTTGCTGCTCATGCTGTTTGGATGCTTAATGTTGCGCTACCCGCTCTGTTGGCTGTTTGGTTGCCCTTTTCTTGTAAACGCAGCTAATTGTTAATCTCCGTTCAAATCGATATGCTACAAAACACACTCACTACTATATTACTCTCATTTTTACTTACAATGCTAATAAGTTTGTAAATTTGTGCCTCGATACTAAATAAATAAACATATAGGTTATGGCAGAGAATATAAACGATCCTAAGTTGTTCTCCGATTTCCCGCCGGTATCAACCGAAGCATGGGAAGAGGCGATAAAAAAGGATTTGAAAGGTGCCGACTACGACAAAAGGTTGGTATGGAAAACCATGGAGGGTTTTAGCGTTAAACCCTACTATCGGGCTGAAGATTTAGAGAATATTAAGAGTACTCGCGCCTTGCCCGGTGAGTTTCCTTATGTCCGAGGGGTTAATACCAACTCGAATAGCTGGCTTGTAAGGCAAGATTTTGATGCTTGCGATGTACAGCAAGCCAACAAAAAAGCATTAGATGCACTTAAAAGAGGAGCCGATTCGGTTGGCTTTGTTACCTGTGCCGACTGTAAACCATCGGCTGATAGTGTATCAAAACTAATTGCTGGCATCGATCCTACGATTCATGAAGTAAACTTCGTTTCGGGCTGCAATTCCAGAACGATATTGCCTGTGCTAATCGATGCATTTAAAAAGGGCAAAGTTGATATTGCTAAGGCCAAGGGATCTCTCGATTATAGCCCTCTTGCTGCCCTTTCGTTAAGCGGAAAGTTTTGTGCTGATCAAGAAACAGCAGCCCAGCGAACCTTTGAAGTTTTTAACAACGGGAAAGCGCTACCAAACTTTAAGCTAATTGCTGTAAGAGGCGATATTTTTCGCAATGCAGGATCATCAATTACCCAAGAGTTAGCTTTTGCACTATCCATGGGCGTTGAGTACGTTAATTGGCTAACCGAAAAAGGGGTTAGCGCCAACGATGCATTTAGTAAGATGTCTTTTACTTTTGCTGTAGGTTCAAATTACTTTATGGAAATTGCCAAGTTTAGGGCTATTCGTTTGCTTTGGGCAAAAGTTGCTGAGGCTTATGCTTGCCCAAATTGTAAGCCTATTACTGTACATGCTACTAACTCAATTTGGAACAAAACCGTTTACGATCCATACATAAACATGCTTCGCACCACTACCGAAACCATGGCGGCAAGTCTTGGCGGAGTGAATAGTTTTACCGTACTTCCGTTCGATGCTCCCTATCAAAAGCAAACTGCATTCTCCGAAAGGGTTGCTCGAAATCAGCAGATAATTGTTAAAGAGGAAGCCTATTTCGATAAGGTGGTCGATCCTGCTGCAGGTAGCTACTATATTGAAACCTTAACCCAATCGGTTATTAAGCATGCATGGGATCTGTTTTTAAAAGTACAAGATTTAGGAGGTTATGTAAAAGCCTTTACCGATGGCTTTATTCAGAATGAGATTAAAACGTTAGCCGATAAGCGTGAGTCGAATATTGCAACTCGCAGGCAAACCGTTCTCGGAACAAACCAATACCCTAACTTTACTGAGGTTGCGGACCAAAAGGTTGTGAGTATAGAAACTGTTAAAAAGCCTGAGGTGCAGAAACCTGCTGACGCAATATGCGAGCCTCTTAATCAATTTAGGGGGTCACAAGCATTTGAGGAGTTGAGGTACAGAACCGATGTTTCAGGCAAACGACCAAAGGCGTTCATGCTTGCAGTCGGAAATCTATCATTCCGGAGGGCTCGGGCACAGTTCAGTTGCAATTTCTTTGCTTGCGCTGGCTTTGAGGTAGTTGATAATATTGGCTTTAAAACTGTTGATGAGGGTATTAAAGCTGCGCTTGATGCCAAAAGTGATATAGTAGTTATTTGCTCATCCGATGACGAGTACGAAACCCTTGCACCTGAGGCATTCGAAAAGCTTAATAACAAGGCTATATTTACTGTAGCTGGTGCGCCTGCTTGCAGACCTGCACTTGAAGCAAAAGGGATTAAGAATTTTATCAACGTAAAAAGCAATGTGCTAGAGACCCTGAGAGAGTATCAGAGGTTACTAAATATTTAACACAGAAGTAAGGTAAAACAGAGTAGTAACCTAGAGTCTCAGTGTTTAAAAATACAAAATAGACTATGAAACCAGATTTCAAAAAAATAAATATCAATCAGGAGTATTCTGCCAAAGAGGTAAAAGACTCTAAAGATGGTTTTCTTACCCCTGAGCAGATTACTATAAACCCCGTTTATAGTAAGGCCGACTTGGAAGGGTTAGAGCATTTGAACTACGCAGCAGGGCTTTCGCCATTTTTGCGTGGACCATATAGCACCATGTACGTTAATAGGGCATGGACGGTTCGTCAGTATGCCGGCTTCTCAACAGCCGAGGAGTCGAACGCATTTTATCGTCGTAATTTGGCCGCTGGCCAAAAGGGTTTGTCAGTTGCATTCGACCTAGCAACCCACCGTGGTTACGATAGCGATCACCCACGTGTAGTTGGCGATGTTGGTAAAGCTGGAGTTGCTATCGATTCCATTGAGGATATGAAAATCCTTTTCGATGGTATTC
>JAQUJY010000123.1 GCA_028680705.1 Bacteroidales bacterium | reverse complement strand
TAAACAATGGAAAACAGTAAATTACTGATTAAAAACAAACAAAACCTTGTTTGCAACGGCAACATTATAAGCCTTGAAAGACCTTTGGTTATGGGGATTATTAACATTACCCGTGATTCATTTTATGCAAAAAGCCAATTTATGCTGCAACAACGAATTGCAAAACGAGCAAAGGAAATTTTAGAACAAGGAGGTTCAATTATTGATATCGGAGCATGCTCAACCCGACCAGGTTCTCAGCTGATTTCCGAAAAGGAAGAAATTTTGCGCTTATCCAAAGGTTTAACCTCAATAAGAAAGCACTTGCCCGATTCCATTATTTCTGTTGATACATTTAGGGCCAGTGTAGCAAAACACGTGGTTAACAACTTCAATGTCAATATTATAAACGATATCTCGGCTGGCAATATGGACGAAAAAATGGTTGATACCATTGCCTCCCTTTCTGTTCCGTATATTGCAATGCATATGCAAGGTACTCCGCAGAATATGCAACAAAACCCGAGCTACTCAAATGTTGTAAAAGAAATTATCTCTTTTTTTGCTCAAAAAATTGAGCATCTTCATAAAGCTGGTGTTCGAGATGTTATAATTGACCCTGGCTTTGGCTTTGGTAAAACTATTGAGCACAACTACGCCCTACTACAAAATCTTGAGGCGTTCAAGCTGTTTGGTTTACCTATTCTTGTTGGTTTGTCGAGAAAATCAATGGTTTATAAAACATTAAACATTGAACCCGAAGAAGCTTTAAATGGCACTACAGCCATAAACACCATTGCACTCCTTAAGGGAGCTAATATTTTACGTGTACACGATGTGAGGGAAGCTATTGAGACAATAAGCCTTACTACCCTTACCAGTTGTCAACCCAAGGGTTTCAAATAAAATTATCTTATAATGGATACTTCGTTACTTACCCTATTTATCAGCATCCGCATACTAGATATAATCGATATCCTTTTGGTAGCACTACTGCTTTACCAAATATACATGCTTATTAGGGGAACTGTGGCCATTAACATATTTGTGGGCATCTTTATTCTTTACATTTTTTGGTTAGTTGTAAGGGCGCTAAACATGGAGCTGCTAAGCGGCATACTCGGTCAAATAATTGGTGTTGGAGTAATTGCGCTAATCATTGTTTTTCAGCAAGAGATTAGGCGATTCCTTCTGCTAATTGGCTCCCGATACCTTACCAGAAACACTTTTAGCCTTGAACGATTGCTGTTTTTAAAGACTGAAAAGTATGATAGTAAAGTTAACATTGAGGCAATTATTAGGGCCTGCCGAAATATGATTGAGAAGAAGATTGGTGCTATTATCGTTATAACAATAAAATCGAACTTACAGCTATACGCCGAAACTGGCGATATTATAAATGCAGAAACATCAAGTAGATTAATAGAGAGTATTTTCTTTAAAAACAGCCCCATGCACGATGGTGCAATGATTATTAACGACAATTTAATTTATGCTGTTCGGTGTATTCTTCCGCTTACCGAAAGAACTAATCTGCCAGCATCGTACGGTTTACGCCACAGAGCCGCAATTGGTATTAGCGATATTACCGATGCACTGGTTATTGTTATATCCGAAGAAACAAGTAAAATGGCCTTTATTAAAGAAGGGGAAATTAACGAAGATATTAATACTCAGAAGCTCAGAGGACTTCTTGAAGAGAACCTCATAAATGCTTAGATACCCCTATTTCGTTACCTAATCCTTTTGAAATTGGTTAATTTCCTATCAAGTGGCATAGCATTTGTTAGGGCGTAGGATACATCCTAAAAAATTAACCTACACTATGAAACGTTTAATCTTGCTTCTCGCAGTGAGCCTTTTGCCCATGCTAACATACGCCAATACAGTAACCCAAACCATAAGGGGAGTAGTGATGGATAAACAAACAAAGGTCACGCTCCCAGGCGCAAACATCATTTTAACCCATATCAACCCTAACATCGGCACATCTTCTGATGAGAATGGGGAATTTAGAATTGAAGATGTTCAGGTGGGCAGGGTTAGCCTTATGGCTACCTATGTTGGCTACCACGATTTAGTAATGAACAACATAAACCTTCAGGCAGGTAAAGAGCTGGTGCTTAACATATACATGGACGAAAAGGTGATTTCCGTTGATGAGGTTGTTATAAGGCATACCATTGATAAAAGTTCTCCTACAAATCGCCTTGCCACGGTAAGCGCCCGCAGCTTCTCGGTTGAGGAAACCGAAAGGTATGCGGGTAGCCGAAACGATCCTGCCCGAATGGCCGCTAACTTTGCTGGTGTAGTTGGAGTAGACGATTCGAGGAACGATATAATAATTAGAGGAAACTCGCCAATGGGACTGCTTTGGCGGCTTGAAGGGGTTGATATTCCTAGCCCCAACCATTGGGGGTCGACTGGAACAACGGGAGGCCCAGTAAGCATGCTAAACAATACGCTACTTGATAATTCCGACTTTTACACGGGTGCATTCCCTGCTGAATATGGCAACGCCATATCGGGTGTTTTCGATTTAAAGATGCGAAACGGAAACAACGAGCAATATGAGTTCCTTGGTCAAATGGGGTTTAATGGTTTAGAACTTGGCGCCGAAGGTCCCATTTCAAAATCGAAAGGGTCATCATTTTTAGTAAACTATCGTTATTCAACCTTGGGCCTTTTCGACGCTTTGGGCATGGATTTCGGAACCGTTGGAATACCTAACTACCAGGATTTATCATTTAAGCTAAACTTTCCCAATACCAAGTTAGGCCATATATCGATGTTTGGGCTTGGCGGGTTGAGTAGAATTGAGATTTGGGAAAGCCGAACCGATACCACAAAAACCCCTCTTAATTTTTACGGAGGCGAAGGGCTTGATATATCATCGGGCACTAACATGGGAACTGTAGGAGTATCATCGCACTACACAGTATCACCCAATACCTATGTAAAAACTTCCATAGCAGCCATGGGGCAAAACGCTATTACTGAAGTTGACACCCTTAGCACCAGCTTGGCAAAGTTTAGGGTTTTTAGCTCATCAATGATCGATAACCGAATTGTGGCCTCAACGTTTATTAACCATCGCTTTAACTCAAGGCATACGATAAAGGGTGGAGTATCGGCAAAACTTCTGTTGAGCAATCTCTTCGATGAAAGTTGGTACAAAAAATACGATGGTTTCCGCGATCAAATCAATTATGATGGCAATACCTGGATGCTACAACCTTATGTTCAATGGCAGTATAGGCCAACCAATAGGTTAACTATAAACTCTGGGCTACACTACAACTACTTTGCGCTAAACAACAGCTCCTCGCTCGAACCTCGATTAGGCTTGAAGTACGGCATATCAGCCCAACACTCAGTAAGCCTTGGATATGGTTTGCATAGCCAAATAGCGCCGTTATTTGCCTACTTTTTGCAGGATCCACAGGATGACAATACACACATAAACACCAATACAAACCTTGGTTTAACAAAAAGTCATCATCTGGTAGCTGGTTACGATTTTAAGCTAAACCAATATACAAGAATAAGGTTTGAAAGCTACTATCAATCCATTTTTGATGCTCCTATTGACGGGCTAGGTAGCAACTCATTCTCAATGCTTAACAACGGGGCAAGTTTTGTATTTAATATACCTTCGCCCTACCTTATCAATGAGGGAACTGGCGAAAACTATGGAGTTGAACTAACCGTTGAGCGGTTTTTAAACAAAGGGCTTTACTTTTTGGTTACCGCATCGCTGTTCGAGTCGAAATATACAGGCAGCAACAAGCTTAAGTTTAACACCGCTTTTAACAACAACTACGTGGTTAACGGGCTTATGGGTAAAGAATTTAACCTCAGCAAGAACAAAAAAGACGTAAAGCAAACCCTTGCTATTGATATAAAATCGATGGTTGCTGGCGGAAAACGGACTACACCCTGGACAGCAGTTTTAAACGAGGAAACACAGAAATATGAACGGGAATGGGACTACAACAAGGCATTTAGCACCAAACTTAACGATTACATTAAAGTTGACCTTAAAATAGCTTTCCGCTCCAATAAAAGACGCGTAACGCAAGAGTGGGGCATTGAAATAACCAATTTGCTTAACTACAAAAACATACAGGGTGAAACCTTCAACGAGACTACCGGTGAATCAAAACTTATTTACCAAACAAGTATGATGGCAATACCCCAATACAGAATAATATTCTAATTGGCACTTAATAGCTTCTCTGTCGAACATTATTAGCTACTTTTGCAAGCAACAAATCTTAAAACTAATATGATTAAAGCAGCAATAATTGGTGCTACAGGTTTAGTGGGCAGTAACTTACTAGATCTACTCATCAACAACGATGAGCATGAGAAAATTAGCATCATTACACGTACAGTGCCCAAGGGTTTGTCCCAAAAGGTAGAGCATATTCCTTTGAACGAAGGACATTACACTTTCCCAGCTAACATCGATACCGCCTATTGCTGCCTGGGTACAACCATAAAAAAAGCTGGTTCAAAGGAGGCTTTTCTTGAGGTTGACCTTGAACTTGTTGTTGATTTTGCCAATAAAGCCAAAGAAGCTGGCGTTAAACGATTCGCAGTAGTTAGCTCAATTGGTGCGAATGCAAAATCGAAGAATTTTTATCTAAACACCAAGGGTAAGGTTGAAGAACAGCTTAAGGCGATAGGCTTTAAACGCTTGGTAATTGTTCAGCCATCGCTACTGCTGGGAAAACGTAATGAGAAACGATTTGGTGAGGACATGGGTAAGGTGCTATACTCAGTATTCAAGTTCATATTTATTGGTCCACTTAAAAAATACAGGGGAATTCAAGCATTGGACGTGGCCAAAGCTATGATTGTTTTAGCTGAGCAAGGAATGGGGACTATAACCGTAGAGTCAAATGTGCTACAAGACTTTAGCAAAAAGTATCAAGAATTATAAACAGTGGCAAATAATACATAAATAGAATGACATCGTTAAGCGAACAGTTTTACAAATTAATTTCAGCCCGTCAGAGCGACCGAGGATATACCAATCAGCCCATAGAAAAGGAGAAACTCGAAAAGATTTTAGAGTCTGCACGAATAGCACCTTCGGCCTGCAATGCTCAACCCTGGAAATTTATTGTGGTTGATGATGAGGAGATTAAGAATAAACTTGCCGATACCACATCAAGCAAAATATTGGGAATGAACCACTTTACCAAGCAAGCACCTGTACACATTGTTATTGTGATGGAGAGTGCAAACCTAACCTCAAACTTTGGGAGTTTGGTTAAGCGCAAACATTTCCCCCTTATTGATATTGGTATTGCCGCAGAACATATTTGCCTTGCAGCAACCGCTGAGGGGCTTGGCTCTTGTATGGTTGGTTGGTTTGATGAGGCGGCCGTAAAAAAACTGCTTAATATCCCTAAAAGTAAAAGACCAATGCTAATCATTACCCTTGGCTACCCAGCAAAACCCGAAATAAGAGAGAAAAGGAGAAAGGAAATAGGGCAAGTGGTTAGCTACAATAAGTACTAACTATCATACCCAGTAAAGACTACACCTAAAAATCAGCTGAAAGTTTTGTCCTGCTAAGCCAGCTGCTATCAATTTGGTAGTCGTCAACAATATTGGGTGCCAGATTTAACTTATAGGATGTAATTAAGGTTTGAATCTCATTCTGAAGCACCTTCAAACTATTTGATATCATATCGGTGTTAAACCCTTTCGACCCGAGATCGATTGTTAAATTCATGGTAATTAACCTCCCAATGGTTCTACCCAGCTGCACTAAGTTGCGTTGTGCCATTTTATGATCAACCTCAAAATTGAAAAGATCTTTAAAATAATCTACAGCCTTATGGGTATGCACATAACTTTTGAAGAAATCGTATAGGTTGTTAATTTTAGATTTACGCATTAGCTTAAAAACAGATTCTGTTACCTGCTGATAAAGAATATCATTTGAACCCTCAAAAATTTGAAAAGGACGACTATCAACTAAGGATCTTCCGGCTAAGTGATCGAGACGATAACCTTTAGCACCAACCAGTTGTAAAAAACTTTGTGCAGCCTCTTGCATATAATCAGTAACTACCGATTTAACAGAATTGGCCAGGATATCAAACCGAGAGATATCTTCTCCGCTAGAAATATTTTCAGCAATATAGCTGCTCATTGCAGAACTTGAGGTGAAATACGATTGCAGATTGGCAAGTCGTTCCTTAACCTGGTCGTAATTAAAAAGGCTAACACCACCAACAAAACGGGTTTTGCAGTGGTTAATGGCCTCATCGAGCAAACGATGTAAAAACCCTGTTGCCATACCGGGAAACTGCAGACGACTTCTGTGCAGTAAATCCAGCATCATGGATATCCCTGTGGTTTTTGGCTGCAATCGGTAACCGGATGGAACCGATATATTAACCCTATTGCGGCCATAGGGTATCATGTAAAGTCCCAGATTATTGTAGTACTCTTCTACATCAATCCCGCCATTATTCGTATCGTGGATAAAAAAGCCAATGTCACGCCCCAACTCACCAGAATTAGATTTTTCCCTAGCGGTCATAAGCCAAAAGTCGGCCCAACCCGTTAGGCCTGCCCAATGCTTTGTTCCCGAAATACTATAGCGATTGTCAGACTTAGAAAATACGGTTTGCATTTTCAGGGCTTCAGAGCCAAAATCGGGTTCGGTAATCATTAAACCACCCAAGTTTTTTTGCTCAATAAATCGTTTAAAAACATTGCTTTTTGCTTCATCCAAAGCATAGTTGGCTACAGGCTGAAGGAATAGCCCCCCGTTAATGCCAAGCATTAACGCCAATGGCAGCGATTGATAGGAGCTGGCCTCCATTAGGGTCAACATTTCATGGATCTTCCCTCCTCGCCCACCGTACTCTTTTGGAATATAGACCTTTAATGGATCATCCTCTAATACTTGGCGTAACACGTAAGGCGGTAGCCCCCGCGTAATTCCCATCCTATTCTCATCATTGCGCTCGGTAAACAATACGGCAATTTTATCCCTAAAGGCTTCAATAAACGAAGCGAAGTCATTTCTTTCCACAATACAGCTAATCAAATTAAAAAACAAAATTTTGTTGTACCCAAACAGTAAAACATTTGTTATCCATTTTTGTTAATTAACCTTCAATTAAAGAGTTGTAAAAGCTGACATTAACCCCAATTATTCATCCAAATAATTACTGTCTCCGACAGCGACTAAGTCTCACAACCAATTTTGTTGCCCAAAATTGGGATCGACTAGATCGGGGTAACCCGCATTTACATTCATCTTTAATAAATTTGATGAATAATGCGGGTTAAATTAGGGTTTAATCTATTAGAGGGAAAATAAAATACTGGAATTACCGAATAACAAACCCTTTAAAGTCCTGAACTGGCATAGAGTTTACAAAATATTTTGTAACATCTGCATGGGGTGGCCCCTTTTTACAATGCTCAACAAAAACGTCGAGGGTGTGGGGCTCGGCTTCGGCCTCGATGTAAACGCTGGTATTCGGCTCGTTTCTAACAAAACCACTCACCCCCAACTCTTCAGCTAA
>JAQUJY010000122.1:1549-7563 GCA_028680705.1 Bacteroidales bacterium | reverse complement strand
TCCTAAAATTGTTGAATTTCTTAGGAGATTGATATTTACTTGTCGCCTCGTTACCGACTTTGAACTTGGTATTGATAAAAGCCCGAAAGGCTGACATTATTATAAAAAGGTTGGAATAAAAACCTTTAAACCCCGAAGGGGTGATATTATTATTGGATATTTTATGCGGAAATGGTTAAAACCCCAGAGGGGTGACACTATAGCTGTATTTATTTTGCTATTTACCAGTTGACTTATCATTTTAAATAATGCCACCCCTAACGGGGTTAAAAACCGCATTAATGCAATTGGCTACAATAATTCCACCCCTTCGGGGTTAAGAACTGCTAGAATACTACCTGCTAGAATAATTGCACACCTTTGGGGTTATGAATTACTAAATTTCTCTCTGCTACAATAATTACACCCCTTCGGGGTTAAGAACTGCTAGAATAATACCTGCTAGAATAATTGCACCCCTTCGGGGTTATGAATTACTAAATTTCTCTCTGCTACAGTAATTACACCTCTACAGGGTTATGGGTTGCAATATTCTTCTCTCCTAAAATTGTTGAATTTCTTAGGAGATTGATATTTACTTGTCGCCTCGTTGCTGACTTTGAACTTGGTATTGATAAAAGCCCGAAGGGCTAACATTATTATGGTTTTCTTAGAATACTGGTTTTGTAAACCCCGAAGGGGTGATATTATTATTGGATATTTTATGCGGAAATGGTTAAAACCCCAGAGGGGTGACACTATAGCTGTATTTATTTTGCTCTTTACCCGTTGACTTATCATTTTAAATAATGCCACCCCTAACGGGGTTAAAAACCGCATTAATGCAATTGGCTACAATAATGACACCCCTTCGGGGTTAAGAACTGCTAGAATAATACCTGCTAGAATAATTGCATCCCTTCGGGGTTATGGATTGCAGTTATTCTCCATCGTTTGAAACTTGTTTTTCAAGTAAAATAATCCTTATGGAGTAAACTAAAAACTTAACTCCACACATTTTCAGATGTAGAACCAAAAAATAAAGCGGAGCAAATACTCCGCTTTACAATACTAAAATATTATGGATTAGAATTTATACCCCACAGAAATACTAGTTACTCTATGGTTCTATTTATGCCCATTATCTGAATAGTTTGATATATTAGCTAAGCCAAGCCCATACGACGCTCCAAGCGTTATATGCCCAAACTCAACCCCTGCACCAAATAACAAACCATAGTCTAATCGTTTTGTCTCATCGTTTTTTGAGCCAAACTTAACCTCTTCTGTCGTATTCACTGTTATACCTAAAGATGGTTCCTTCACCCTTTACTTTTCCGCTTAGCCCAAAACCAACGTAGGGTCCTGCTAGCGCATAAATCTTGGCTCCACCAACATCAAAGCCAATCTTAGCCGTTAAGGGAATATCTAAATAAAAAATGTTTGTTTTTGCCTTTGCTTCCACTGTTTCCCCAAGTATTGTCTCATCAATCTTAAACCCTTTGGTATTTAGCATCAACCCTGTTTCAAAAGAAAACATAGGATTAATTGGAAACTCAGCCGTAACACCTAGATTAAAACCTAAATTCATTTTAGGATTAGCCACGCTATAATCATCACCTTTAATAACCATGTTAGAAAGGTTTAGACCAGCCTTTACCCCAAAGTTTTGTGCAAACGACTCGGTTGTAAAGGTGATTACAAGAATAACTGCAAATAGTTTCAAGAAATTTTTCATTGTGCAACAAAGTTAATTATTCCTATTCATAGGCTTTTCGGTTTCGCCCCTGTTAAAATCCAAAACAGGAATGGGGTTTCATTTTGATAGATTAAATTTAGCAGGTTTTTATCTATAACTTAGTCCGATGATTTATGGGGCTAATACAATATGAAGATTCTGCATTACAAAACCAAAACATATTTTGTACTTTTGTACAGATTAAAAATCTCTATGTTTCCAGGAATAGTTGAAGTATTTCCTTCACAAAGGAAACAAAATGGTTTATGTTCTTTTTTATGCCGACAAAGGAGACTTCAGTCTTTATTCTTCATGCTCTACTAATTCATATACTGATTTTATTAGATTCATCATAGCCCCTTTGTGATATTCCAAATCCAATTAATAATTACCAACACAATTAATGGAAATGCAAATTGTGGCTTTTTTAAATACTTCTCCATTTTTTGATAGAATCCAAACAACGTTTCCTTTTTAATTAAAATATCTATTAAAATCCAAATAGGTGCTAAAATCATTATAGTTGCAACAACATAACCCAAAGGGTTTATTTGCAATGCATCTTTAAATTTTCCTTTTGCTAACGAAATAACTGAACGTGTTGTACCACAGGAAGGGCAGGGTATATTTGTTATATGCTTTACTAAGCAGACTTCAACTGGCTTTTTTTCAGTTATATTTGTTTTTATGCCCATATAAAGCCAAACATACCCTACCATACAAGAAATAAACAGTAGAGTGTATAGTTTATTTCTGCTAAGTGACATTTAGTATAAAATTTGTTGAAGTTTAGCCACATTCTTCTCTCTGGTAGCACCCATAATCAGGAACCAATCAATTATAGCCCAAATTCCAAAGCCGCCGCAGGTCAATAGTTTACCAACTCCTAATCCGATATCCCCAATCAGAAAGCGGTCAATACCAAAACCACCACCAATTAGTGAAACAACGAGGCTTATTGTTGGGTCTTTAAATTGTAATGTTTGAATAAAACTCCATTTAGACTCATCCATTTGAATAAGTCTTTCTCTAATTTGAAGGATTTGCTGGCTTTCAAAGAATTTGCCATTTGTCATGATAAACATGTCTACTTTTTGTGCTTCCATTTTTATAACCTTTTATTAGATTATTTTCCTACTCATAAGGCTTTTCGGTTTCGCCCCTGTTAAAATCCAAAACAGGAATGGGGTTTCATTTTGATAGATTAAATTTAGCAGGTTTTTGTTAGAAACAAAAATTAATAACTAGTGGCATTTTAAGGTTAAATAAACCATTTATTTATATGAAGATTCTGCATTACAAAACCAAAACATATTTTGTACTTTTGTACAGATTAAAAATCTATCAATTAAATAAAACACTATGTTTTCAGGAATAGTTGAAGAGGCCGCAAAGGTTGTTGGCATCGAGAAAGAGAAGGAGAACCTGCACATTACCCTATCGTGCTCATTTGCAAAAGACCTTAGGGTCGATCAAAGCGTATCGCATAACGGGGTTTGCCTAACCGTTGTCAAACAGCACAACGATACTTATACCGTGACTGCCATAAAGGAGACCCTTGAAAAATCGAACCTTGGATTACTAAAAATTGGCGATAAGGTTAACCTAGAGCGCAGCATGAAACTCGAAACCCTGCTCGATGGGCATATGGTTCAGGGACATGTTGACCAAACCGCAGTTTGCACCAAAGTTGAAGAGGCGGATGGTAGCTGGTACTATACATTTGAGTACGATCCAACAAAGGGAAATATTACCGTTGAAAAAGGATCGGTGTCGGTTAATGGGGTTAGCTTAACCGTTGTTAACTCAAGGGATAAATCGTTTCAGGTAGCTATAATCCCTTATACCTACGATATTACAAACTTCCATACCTTTAAAAAGGGAACCGTTGTTAACCTAGAGTTTGATATTGTGGGTAAGTACATTGCCAAAATTTTAAAGCAGTATATTGAGGGTGGCATGCTCAATCAGCTAATAAAAGGTTAACACCTCCAGCAAATGCGCGTATCATCGCCTAAAACGATGTCGGCAATACTCTCCGCTGTGGCCTCAGGGGCTTCGGCAGCGGGTATGTTTATTTTGCTTAACAATCAGCAAAATGCACAGTGGATTATACTAGTTATTGTTGCAGTAACCTTTACTTTAATCTACTTTATAAGCCTGTTTGTAATATCTCAGTTTATTTTCGAGAAGATAAACCCAATCTACAAAACCATCCAAAGCCTTAAATTATCGCGTAAGGATCTGAAGAAAAATTTGGAGGGCAAGGATATTCTCACCGAAGTAAACCGCGAAGTACTACATTGGAGCAACAGTAAAAGTCAGGAGATTGATAAGCTCCGAGACCTAGAGGACTACCGAAAGGAGTTTGTGGGCAATGTATCGCACGAGCTAAAAACACCAATCTTTAACATTCAGGGCTATGTGCTAACCCTTTTGGATGGAGCGCTTAACGACCCCTCAATAAATAAGAAATACCTTGAGCAGACCGAGAAAAGCATAAACAGGCTAATTTCCATTGTTGAAGATTTAGAGTCCATCTCTAATCTCGAATCGCGGATACTGAAATTGGTGATGGAGAAAACCAATATTGTTCAGCTTGTTAATGAGGTGTTTGAGGCGTTAGAGATGCGAGCAAAGGAAAACCATGTTAGGCTTGTGTTCGATAAGGATTACGAAACACCCATTTGGGTAACCGCCGATAAAAAGCAGATATACCAAACCCTTATAAACCTTATATCAAACTCAATAAACTATGGGAAAGAGGGAGGCCAAACCAGGGTTTCGTTTATGGATATGGGTGAGAGCATTCTGGTAGAGGTAAACGATGATGGCATAGGAATATCCGAAGAGAATATCCCAAGGGTTTTTGAGCGCTTTTTTAGGGTAGACAAAAGCCGATCGCGCGAGCATGGCGGAACCGGCCTGGGTTTAGCCATAGTGAAGCATATTGTTGAGGCACACCAACAAACCATAAACGTTAGAAGCAAACCCAACGAGGGAACCTCGTTTGTTTTTACCCTAGCTAAGCATAAACCCGATAAACGCTAGTCTTTGGCAATAAACGGTTTCCAGTTTTTGGCCAAACCACCAATCCCTGTTTCGCGATAGGCCACCTGAATATCCCGTCCGGTTTCGGCCATAGTTTTTACCGCTTTATCAAACGATATTTTATGCCCACCATCGGATGCTAATGCATATACAGCACACGAGTAGGCCTTAGACGTTGCAATAGCATTGCGCTCGATACAAGGAATTTGGACAAAGCCAAGCACGGGGTCGCACGTTAAGCCAAGGTTATGCTCCATGCCCATTTCGGCGGCATACTCAATCTGGTTTGGCGATCCGCCAAGTATTTGGGTTATTGCTGCAGCAGCCATGGCACAAGCGGTGCCAATCTCGCCCTGGCATCCAACCTCGGCACCCGAAATAGATGCATTGGTTTTAACCAGATTTGCAATTAACCCTGCCGTTGCCAGTCCCCGTAAAATTTTTGGTTCGTTTAAGTGCTCATCGCGGCTAAGGTAAAAAAGGGCAGCGGGCAGCACCCCCGACGATCCACAGGTTGGTGCGGTTACAATACGACCACCAGCAGCATTCTCCTCAGAAACTGCCAGGGCAAAAGCAAACATCAATCCAATGTTTTTTATGGTTCCATGCTGATTAAGCGCTTTGGTATAATGTGATGATGCCCTTCGCCCAAGCTTAATTGGACCGGGCAAAACGCCCTCATTATCTATCCCTCGCTGTATAGTTTCCTTCATGGTTAGCCACACATCGTGCAAAAAGGGCCAAATCTCGGGTCCCTCATTATCCTCAACATATTCCCAAAGCGATTTACCCTCTTGCTTGCACCAGTTAAGGATATTAGACATCTTGCTGTAGCTATACATATTGGCATTGTTTAATACGCCAGAGTCATCACGCAAATCACCACCACCAATGCTATATACATCCCATAAATCAATAGTTTCGCCACTGGTAGACAGCGCTTCGAACCTCATTCCATTGGGGTGCAGAGGGAGTTCCTCATTGTCGTTCCAAACAATTTCCAAATCGTTGGGCATAAATGCCTTTAAAAGTGCATTATCGGTATGATGACCTTTACCTGTAAGCGAAAGGCTTCCGAAAAGCGTTACCCTAAAATTATGCACATTGGGATGACGCTCCATAAAAATATCGGCAGCATGAACGGGTCCAATGGTATGACTACTCGATGGGCCATAACCTATCTTGTAAATTTCTCTAATGGTTTGCATGTATTGTGGTTAAATTTTAAGGGACAAAGATACAAAAA
>JAQUJY010000122.1:0-1449 GCA_028680705.1 Bacteroidales bacterium | reverse complement strand
TCCCATACCGAATCCGTTTAGCCAGCTTGGAGGCAAACACAAAATCGTTTAGCTCCTTATTCTCCGATTCGAGAATCTCCTCCTTAGTGCCCTCCCACCATTTTTGACCTTGGTATATAAAAATTATCTTATCGCCAATGCCCATTACGGAGTTCATATCGTGGGTATTTACAATGGTGGTAATGCAGTATTCCTCAGTAATCTCTTTTATCAGGTCATCAATAACAATGGATGTTCTGGGGTCGAGACCCGAGTTGGGCTCGTCGCAAAAAAGGTATCGAGGATTTAGGGCAATAGCACGGGCAATGGCTACCCTTTTCTTCATTCCGCCGCTAAGTTCCGATGGATAAAGCTTGTTTGAATCCACCATATTAACCCGCTTGAGGCAAAAATTGGCTCTCTCCAACTTCTCCTCAATGGTTTGTTCGGTAAACATATCCAGCGGATAGATTACATTTTCCTCAACCGTTGCCGAGTCGAACAGGGCAGAGCCCTGAAAAAGCATCCCCACATCCTGCCTTATCACCTTTTTTTCCTTAAACGAGAGCTTGTTAAAGTGGATATCGCCATAAAATATATCGCCCTCATCCACCTCGTGCAGGCCAACAATGGATTTCATCAGTACAGTTTTTCCAGATCCGCTCTGACCAATTATTAGATTGGTTTTACCCTTTTCAAACACCGCACTAATATTTTTAAGCACCGTATTATCAGCAAAAGATTTCGATATATTCTCTACCCTTATCATGCCAGCAATAGTTGGGTAAGCATTATGTTAAAAAGCAAAATTGTTACACTGCTATAAACTACAGCCTTTGTGCTGGAGCTACCCACCTCTAACGACCCTCCGCTAACGTGATACCCATAAAACGCTGATATGGTGGTGATAATGATTGCAAAAACTATGGTTTTTATTACCGCATACAGTACGTAGTATGGCTCAAAGGCATAAAGAATCCCTTCGAGATACTGTTGTGTTGAGATAACGCCTGTAAGACAGCCCGCCACCCAGCCACCTGCAATACCAACAAAGATGCTCATTATACACAGGAAAGGATTAAAAACAACGGCCGCAACCACTTTTGGGAGCACAAGGTAATTTGCAGAGTTAACGCCCATAACCTCAAGCGCATCAATCTGCTCCGAAACACGCATTGTACCAATTTCCGAGGCAATGCTACTCCCCACCTTTCCGGCAAGAATTAGCGCAACTATGGTTGATGAGAACTCTAGCAGAATACTATCGCGTGCGGCAACGCCAATAAGGTAGTTGGGCAAAAAAGGATTCTCGGTATTGTATGCAGTTTGCATGGTAATAACAGCACCCATAAAGGTGGAGATAATGGCAACAATCCAAATTGAGTTTAGGCCAATCTTCTCTATCTCCTTCACCATTTCGCGGTAAAAGATCCACCATTTATCGGGTTTCCTCAGCACTTTACCCATAAA
>JAQUJY010000121.1 GCA_028680705.1 Bacteroidales bacterium | reverse complement strand
CCAAATTAAACAGGTAAACGGATTTATTGATTTAAGTAGCCTGAATAAAGGAGTATATTTAATCCGGGTTAAATCTCAAGGTTCGGAAACAACGATTAGAGTTGTGAAAGAATAGTAAAGAGTCGTAAATTGAAAAAGCGGGGGAGGAAACTTTTCCGCTTTTTTTGGGCTAATTATTTAATTTGATACTTATAGGTTTGCATTGTTTCTGATAATAAGGCTAAAAAGCTAAGACTATTTCTTCCTCAGATTTTCATTGCAAATACAACTACTTAGAAAATATCTAAAAACAAAAACTTTTAAAAGGTTGTGAAAAAATGAATAAACATGAAACCCAAACGCAAAATCCACCTGCTTTATATATCAGATTCCAAAGACATCAGGAGTAACTGGGGCGTATAAAAGATGAAAGGTTTTCTCTGTAGCAAAACAATCTTTATGCTAAAACATTTCAATTTAATCGTTGTTTAAACCATAGATTATAATTTACTTATAACTTTACGAAATAAATACCTCCCTATCGCAAGTTCTTAATAAAAAACGAGTCATATATACTTTACCCCATAATCACTAGTCGCCCAATAATTTTGCCGTACATTAATAGTCAAGCCGATGAAACATTCATGCTAACAACGTTAACGCACAGGAGAATGACTACTCCATGAATGTTCCATGTGGCAATTGAAACCAAATTATAAGCACATGAAACTAAAAAAGAATATCGCAATTAGCGAAACGGGCTTCATATTCGATCCTACAACGGGCGATTCATTTACTCTAAACCCTGCTGGTATTGAAATTCTTGAGATGATAAAGCAAAGTAAGCCATTTGCTGATATTAGCACAGCATTTACATCCAAGTACGATGTTGACCCCTCGTCCTTTGAGCGTTATTACTACGATTTTGTGGCCACCCTTAAGCAGATGCAACTAATTGAAGACTATGAATAGGCAAAATTTAACCGTTGCAATCTCGGGATTAAATAATATTGATAGTCCTGGTCCCGGAATACCTGTAGCCCGAGGAATTAGAGATTCGAAACTTTTTGACCCCAGAATTATTGGTCTTGCCTATGAGAACCTCGAACCCGGGGCTTACATGCACGAGTTGGTGGATAAAAGTTACAAGGTTCCGTACCCCTCCGATGGAGTAGATTCGCTTATGGAGCGTATTCGCTATATCAATAATATTGAAAAGATTGATGTACTTATCCCAAATTTTGATGCCGAACTTTATGCTTTTATGAGATCGGCTGATCTGCTTAAAAGTATGGGAATACACACCTTCCTCCCAACTATAAAGCAATTTGAGGAAAGGCACAAAGCCAATCTACCCGAATTTGGTAAAAAGTACGATGTAAAAGTCCCCTTTAGCAAGCCCATAGGTAGTTTGGCCGAAATTGAAAATTTAAATGATGATTTCGTTTTTCCTTACGTTGTAAAGGGCAAATTTTACGATGCTTACATTGCCTACGATAAAGAACAAGCACGAATGTATTTTCACAAAATATCAGCGAAATGGGGTCTGCCAATTATCATTCAAGAGTTTGTTAAAGGAACCGAAGTAAATGTTGTAGCCCTTGGCGATGGTAAAGGTAATACCATTGGAGCCGTTCCAATGCGCAAGCAATATATTACCGATAAGGGCAAGGCTTGGGGAGGAATTACACTTGACGATCAGAGCATGCTTGAGCTAACCCACAAAATAATTGGTTCAACCCATTGGCGAGGAGGAATGGAATTGGAGCTGATTAAAACATCAAAAAACGAGCTCTACCTTATCGAAATTAATCCACGCCTCCCAGCTTGGGTGTACCTTGCCGTTGGTGCAGGACAAAACCTTCCCGAGGCTTTAGTACAACTTGCCCTTGGGCAAAAAGTTGAAAGCTTCAAAACTTATGATGTTGGTAAGATGTTTATCCGATACTCATACGACATGATCCGCAATATCTCTGAATTCGAAAAGTTATCTACACTAGGCGAGCTATAAACAAACTACAAAACATTTTTATCTAAGCATCCCATCATGGAAAAATTACCCTTTGAGCGCCCAATAATCCAAAAACTAAACGCTGGCTTACCCAGTAAGTTTGGAATATCAACCCACCTTGAGCCCATTACTCAAATTGAAGGAATCCCTGTAACAGAACTAATCGAAAGGTATGGATCACCAACCTTTGCCATTTCAGAGACCACTATTCGGAAAACCTATAAAGATGCATACAGGGCTTTTTCGTCTCGATATCCTAAAGTGCAATTTGCATGGAGCTACAAAACCAACTACCTGAATGCCGTATGTAACATCTTTCATAGCGAGGGCTCATGGGCAGAAGTTGTATCTGGCTTTGAATACGATAAGGCCATTGCCAATGGCGTACCGGGCGATAAAATAATTTTCAATGGACCATATAAAACAACCTCTGATCTTACAAAATCCATTGAGAACGGATCACTAATTCATATCGACCATTTCGATGAGCTTTATGAAATAATTGATTTGGCTAGCACAACAAAAAAACGCCCCAAAGTTGCCATCCGGGTAAATATGGATACGGGCATATACCCTCAGTGGGATAGGTTTGGTTTTAACTACGAAAACGGTGAGGCCTGGGATGCCCTTAACCGAATTATGCTTTGCAAGGAAATGGATTTAGTTGGAATCCACTCTCACATTGGAACCTACATGATGACCACAAGTGCTTACACCGTGGCAGCAACCAAACTTGCCGATTTAATGATTGGACTTGAGCGCAAGCACAAGCATACTATTAAATACATTGATATGGGTGGTGGGTTTGCATCAAAAAACACCTTAAGGGGAGCTTTTTACCCTGGCACCGATACAACTCCATCTTTCGATGATTTTGCAGAGGCAATTACATCGACTATAATGAAATCGGAGATTAAACCCGAAAATCTACCATTACTTATACTCGAAACGGGCAGAGCCCTTATTGACGATGCCGGATACCTAATGGGCACAGTAGTTGCGAACAAACGACTGGCCGATGGACGCAGGGCAACCATAATTGATGCCGGCGTAAATCTCCTATTCACTGCCTTTTGGTATGAGCATGATATCCGTCCTGCCCAAAACACATCGGAGCAGACCGAGGACACAACCATCTACGGACCACTTTGTATGAATATTGATGTGGTAAGAAGCAGCATTATGTTTCCATTGCTAAAGAAGGGCGATCACTATGTGGTGAAAAGGATTGGTGCATATAACAACACCCAATGGATGCAGTTTATAACGCTTCGCCCCAATGTTATTCTAATTGACACGAAAGGTAAGGCTCATGTCATTAAAAAAGCCGAATCGCTAGAGACCATAAATCACTTAGAGGTTGTTCCTGAACATCTTAAATAAATCGACTAGTACTCCATGTGGAGTAATCCTGAGATTAAAAACTTCAGCAATGAGCAATATTCACTGGTTTTTTAAAAGTGTACTAAATAGCTACGGTCAGGTCTTCTTCTCCACTAAAAAAACCTTTTCTAGCCTCCTGATTTTAGCAACATTTGTCGATTTTTACACAGGTGCATTTGGCCTGTTTGCCGTTGTTGTTACAAACCTTATTGCATATTGGCTTGGATTAAACAAGTACAAGATAACCGAAGGATTCTTTGGTTTCAACTCATTGCTGGTTGGCTTAGGCCTGGGGATTTACTTTCAACCTGGAGCACTGCTTCTGCTAATCGTTTTTTTAGCAGCAATACTCACCCTATTTATCTCTGTATCACTCGAGGGGATGATAGGCAAATATGCTTTACCATACCTAAGTATACCCTTTGTAATTTCGCTTTGGATATTAACTCTTGCATCAAGGGAGTTTATGGAACTTGGGCTGAACGAGAGAGGTATTTATACACTCAACGACTTATATATAATTGGTGGAGGCTCACTGGTTAAGCTATACGAATGGTGGAATAACATCCCCTTACCCAGCTCCATTAGGAGCTATTTCCTTTCGCTTGGTGCCATACTATTCCAGTACAATCTGTTTACGGGTGTAATTCTGGCAGTTGGTTTATTAACCTACTCACGGATTGGTTTCACCCTGTCGCTTATTGGCTTTTACACAGCATACTTATTTTATATGCTTATTGGGGCTAAGTTCTCTGAGGTACATTACAGTTACATTGGGTTTAACTACATACTTTCATCCATTGCACTAGGGGGATTTTTCCTAGTGCCCAATCGAAATTCTTACCTATGGGTGGTGCTCATTGTACCTTTGGTTGCGATTGTTACCATAAGCTTAAGTTCTATTTTAGAACCCTATTTTCTGCCAGTGTACTCCCTCCCATTTAACCTAGTAGCATTGGTGTTTCTTTACGTTTTAAAGTTTAGGGTAAACAATAAGGCAAATTTAAACCCTGTTTACATTCAGCAAAACTCGCCTGAAAAGAATCTTTACTCCTTCTTAAACTTTAAGGAAAGATTTGGCAAGGAAACGCCCATTCCTATTCATTTGCCGTTTCATGGAGAATGGACTGTAACACAAGGACACAACGGAGAATATACGCACAAGGGCAGTTGGAGGCACGCTTGGGATTTTCAGATAAAGAATGATGAAGGGAAGACCTACGAGGATTCTGGTGATTTTGTAGGGGACTACTATTGCTACGGAAAAAATATTGTTGCCCCAGCTATGGGAATCATCGAAGCGATTATTGATGACGTCCCCGACAATATAATTGGGGAGAAAAATCTTGAGTATAACTGGGGAAATACTATCGTGATTAAGCACACAGAGTACCTTTTCTCTAAGCTTAGCCACTTAAAACCACAATCGGTAGAAGTAAAGATTGGGCAAAAGGTTGAGCAAGGCGATTTACTAGCAAAATGCGGAAACTCGGGCAATTCTCCATACCCGCATCTTCATTTTCAGCTTCAGGGTACACCACACATCGGCTCAAAAACTATTGACTATCCATTAAGTAACTACTTAAAAAAGTTAGACGATAGGCTTGAATTAATGACTACAGCTTCACCTAGCAGAGATGATGTTGTAATGAATATCCAAGTAAACTCAGCCTTACGAAAGGCTTTTCACCTAACTCCTGGTCAAAAATTTATGTTTGAGCTGAGCGAACCCATCGGGGCCAATGTTGAGTGGGAAGTAAAGATTGATTACTACTTAAACAAATACATTGAGTGTGATACCTCTAAATCTAGAGCCTACTTCAAAGTTGACGAGGCCATGCTTTACTTTACCCATTTTGAAGGTGATAGAAAATCACTGCTTTACTATTTCTATCTGGCTGCATTTAAAGTTTGCTTTGGATACTCCAAAGGCCTTAGGATAGTTGACACATATCCTATCAATATGGTATTCAGGCCAAACCAACATTTTATTCACGATTTTCTTGCGCCATTTATCCAGTATATGAAAGGGAAATATTCATTATCGTATAAAGGAGCCGAAAATTCATTGGCTGAAACTCAAATTACGCTTAATGCAACTACGTATGCACTAGTTTTTAATAATGAAAGAGATAGAATAATTACATCAATTCATGTTGATGGCACTGGTTTAAGCCGAATAGAAATTAACCACAAAAAAAGAACGTATTTTGCTAAACGGTTAGAATACATATAAACAAAAAAAATAGCGTCTTAATAAAATCCATGAGAAAGTTCATAATACTATTACCCTTACTCTCATTTCTTGCATTTCATGCAATTGGGCAAAACCAGGCTGACATACTTAAAGTAGATACTGTGACCTACGCCCTTTGGCAAAAAGGAGATTGGAAAAATCTAATTAATGTTGGCAAACAGGCCCTCAACTCCAGTATCGATTTTTACTACTTAAGAGTACGGATGGGAATTGCTTACTATGAAACAGAGAACTATCATGCTGCAATTTATCACCTTGAAAAAGCATACCAGATAAACCAACAAGAATCTTACCTTAAAGAATACCTGTACTACTCATACCTTTTTGCTGGAAGATCTATGGAGTCACGGATTATATACTCAACTGCCGACACCTTACTTAAAAAACGAATTGGGTACAAAAAGAAAACTTATATTGATGGGATTAGCCTTCAGTACGGACATAGACTAATGGCAGATGATAAAGCTATTGAGAATTTTCCGGCTGACTATACCGCTCCAAATGATGGTTTTCAAGAAATAACCAAAAGTTTAAACACCCTTAGTATTGGTCTAAGACATGATATTTTTCCAAAGTTTTCGCTAAATCATGCCTATACAAATATTCAAAAAGAATCATTCAAACACCTAATAGTAAACGGAACGATTGAGGAAATTGATAATTCTAAAACATCGATAAACCAATACTACATTTCTGGAAACTCTAGAGTAGGGGAAAATCTAAACCTGCTCTATGGTATACATATTATAAACGTTCGTTATCCAGTAGAAATACCATATTTTAGCCAAGGCAACGTCTTTACTGCAACAGAAACTATAAGCCAAACCGATTTGGTTGGATTTATGTCGTTTTACAAAGACCTAAAGTACTTCACATTAGGAGTATCCGCCTCATTTGCTAACCTTAACTCAGTCATTCAAACCCAAGGTGATTTAAGCCTGGCTCTTTACCCTTTAGGTAATTTAAACCTTTATGCTGTCTCAACTGCCTCGTTTCAAAGAGAACTATACTCGAATAATACTCATAATGATGAACTAATATACAACCAGCTGATTGGCTTTAAAACGCTAAAATTTTTATGGCTTGAGGGACATATAACCTTTGGCAACCTTAGTAACTTTGTTGCCAACGATGGGGCTTCAGTTTTTAACGGGATAGGAACAATAAAACAAAGTTTTGGAAGTAGAGCCATTCTGCTAATCAGCCCTAAACTGAATTTTAAAATTAGCTATACTTACAGCCAAATAGAAAGCTCTTTTATTGAAAGTTTAAATGTTGCCAAAAAACACAATCACATTAAATACAAGAACCACTCAATTACAGGAGGACTAGTATGGAACTTATAAAAAAAGCAGGCCTAATACTAACAGTTCTGTTGGTAACGGCACTACAGAGCAAAACTTTTAGCCAGGATAACGTAACTACTGCCTTTAAGGAGAGCTATGCACTTGAGCAAAAGGGCGATTATATAAAAGCTGTCGAAAGGCTTCACAAAGTATACAATAATGACTCGTATGAGCTAAATCTAAGGCTTGGCTGGCTATACTACTTGGCTGACAAACCTAATGAGTCTGAAAACTATTACGGAAAAGCGATATCGTTAAAACCCTACTCCATTGAATCGCGGCTTGGTATGGCTTATCCGCTTGTTGCACAAGCTAAATGGGAAGAACTCATTACGCTTTACACAAAAATTTTAGAGATTGATCCACAAAATTCACTAGCAAACTATAGAATGGGGCTAATTTACTATAATAAAGGAAACTATGAGTCCGCCGATAAATACCTTGATAAGGTTATTAACCTGTACCCTTTCGATTATGACACCATGATTCTACTTGCATGGAATAAGTTCGCCCTCCAGAAATTTAAGGAGGCAAAAATTCTTTTTAATAAAGTACTCCTGCATACTCCCGATGATGCTTCTGCCCTTGAGGGTTTAAAGATTATTAAATAAACTGCACTAGCTAAGCCTTACACCCAACACCAGCATATCGTCAACCTGCTTTTTATCGCCTTGATACTCTTCAATGGTTTTTACCAGAGTTTCCTTTTGTTCGTTAATATCAAGAGCACAT
>JAQUJY010000120.1 GCA_028680705.1 Bacteroidales bacterium | reverse complement strand
GCTTCAAGTTCAATACTTTAATCAACGAAATTAGGCTAGGTTAGAAAGTTACGCAAAATGAAAGAAGATTTTTCTATTTCATGTTTTAGTGTTAATGGTAAGTTGATGGAATGAAGGGAATTATTAACTTTGTAGTTCCTACTACATTATATATTAATAAATAGATTTGGCTTGTCTACAGCTGCATATGTTTACCCTAATTAAACTATCTGAAATGGCAAAGAAGGTATACGTTGGCATGAGTGCCGACATGATTCACCCTGGTCATCTGAACATTATTAAGGAAGCTAGTAAACTTGGTAATGTAATAAATTGGGCTTCTCATGGATAAAACTATTGCTAGGTGTAAAATACTACCAGCACTTAATTCCAGCCTCCAGTCTATGATCACAAGAAAAATGAAGAGGATTTTACTTTTACAACATTAGTATAAATAGTAAACAATTAGCTTATCATGCTAAACGGGAAAAAAATAGCGGTTGTGGTTCCTGCCTACAACGAAGAGAGTCAGATAGGGATGGTGATAGAAACCATGCCTGATTTTGTTGACAGGATTATCATTGTAAATGATAACTCTACGGATAAAACAGAGGCTGTAGTTGAAGAATTTCTTAAAACAGCACATAACAACAGCAAAACCGTTATTGAGAAGAAGAAGATTGAATCTACTAAATACAACCAAGCTGATATCATTTTAGAGGAATTAAATAGTAAGGAGTTAGATTACTTTGCTCCCTCAGAGTTAATTAACAGCAATCCAAAAACGGATAGAATCGTTCTTATCTCAAATAAGAAAAATGCAGGCGTTGGAGGGAGTATTGCTCGCGGATACAAATGGTGCAAAGATCATGATATTGATTGTTCTGCCGTTATGGCTGGAGATGGACAAATGGATCCAGATGAATTGGAATCAATTTGCCTCCCTGTGATTGATGAAGGGATTGATTATGTGAAAGGGAATAGGCTGATTCACGGAAGTGCATACCAGTATATTCCAAAGGTTAGATTTTTTGGTAACTCCATACTTTCGCTACTAACTAAAATTGCATCGGGATACTGGCGAGTTTCTGATACCCAAACGGGTTATACAGCAATATCCCTCGAAGCATTAAAATCGATTAAATTATATGATATTTATAAAAGGTATGGTATGCCCAATGATATGTTGGTGAAACTTAACATTGCCTTTTGTACTATTCGTGAAGTACCTATAAAACCTGTATATCGAATTGGTGAACAATCGAAAATGAAGGTAGGAAAGGTTATTCCGAGAATTTCATTTCTCTTGTTTCGCTCTTTCTTCAAGCGGCTTTGGGTTAAATATTTTATTAAAGATTTTCATCCCCTTTTCATTCTTTATAATATGGGTTTTTTACTCTTTTTTGTTAGTATTCCATTTGCTGTAAGAATTATTAGCTATTTGTTGGGTGGTATTTCAGGCGAGCGCCCAATTTTACATTCACTGATGTTTGTTTTTCTCATTGTTAGCTCATTCCAGTCGTTGCTCTTTGCAATGTGGATGGATATTCAGGATAATGAAAGGCTTTACAAGTAAACAATACGTAAATGAGTAGCAGGAACCGAATAGCTTTATCGATTGATGTTGAAGACTGGTATCATACACCCTTGGTAACTGGTTCAAATTTTTCAAAGTATAAATCCCTCGACGATTTTCTGGAGGAGCAAGGGGAAAGTTATATTGATTGCATTACTGATGAAACGCTGAGACTCCTGGAAATTCTTGACGATTTCAACATTTCTGCAACTTTTTTTATGGTTGCAGATGTGGCTCAGCGTTATGGTAAAATTGTTAGTGCTTTAAAGGGTACAAAACACGAAATTGCATCACATAGCCTAACGCATCAGTCGGCAATAGATAGTAAAACTAAGTTGGAACTGGTTCCGGTGGAGACATGGCTGAAGGAACAGCGGGATGCTAAGAAAGTTTTAGAAGATATATTTAATACCGAAGTTATTGGCTACAGAGCACCTGGAGCTTTTTTAGCTAGCTGGATGATTCCACTTCTAGAGGAGATTGGATTCAAGTACGATTCCTCCATTGCTTACAACTCACTTTACAACAAGACAAACGTAAAACTAAAGAATATCCCAACATCTCCCTATTATCTCAATAGTATTGATTTGAGCAGCGAAAATCCCAATAGCCAGCTAATGGAGTTGCCTTGGAGCCATCTCAAAATTCCGCCATTTATTACCCTTCCTGCAGGTGGCGCTTTTTTCTTTAGGTTACTGGGTGTGGGTTATTTTAGTCTGGTTTTAGATAGGGCATTACGCAAAGGTGATACCATGTTCTATATTCATCCTCTTGATATTTCAAGCAAGCGGATACCGGTATCAAATCCAAGGAATAGGCCAAACTATTGGATTAATAAAGGGGAGAGAACAGAGCAACGTCTTATTAAGCTCTTAAAAAAATATAAGAATAATTTCACCACCTGTAAAGAGGTTTACCTTAAAAACGCTTAGCTGAGTGAGAAAGAAAATTATTAAGTGGATTATTCAGGTAATTGGAACAGTTTTGCTCCTTTATCTTGCGATTAGTAAAATTAATCTCGATGCGTTATTCGAAAGTTTAAGGGGTGTTAACTTTTATTACCTTGCCTTGATTCCTCTTTTTGTGTTAGTTGATTTGTTGATAAACAGCTATCGAATTGTTAGTCTTTATAGGTTTTACGGAGTTGAAACCAAACTCCCCAAAGTAATGATTATTAAGCTGCAGGGTTCATTTTTTTCCTTGCTATTTCCACTTATTGGTGATGCATACAAAATACAAACGCTTAAAAATGTTTATGGATCGAGCTTGGCAAAGAATTCATTAGTGGTTTTACTCGATAGGCTTTTGTTTACCCTCGCACTAACGCTAATTCTAGTTCCTGTTTGGCTTTTAAATATTTTTGAGTTACCCTTAATATTAAAGGTAACGATTATTGCTCTCCTTATTTTCGAGTTCCTAGTTTTGTATTTATTGAATAGCCCAAAAAGTTTTAGCTATATTTCTTCAAAGCTAGGTAAACTACACAGTAAACTTGCTTTTAAGGATTTCACGTTTTCTAAGCGAAAGGGATATGCATCAGAAATGTTTGTCAACACTGCAATCTCAGTTGTTAGGCACGTATTAACAGCATCGATGTATTTGATAATTGCATGTTCGTTACTTTCTATTTCGCACGTAAATGTGTGGCTATTTATTTTAAGCGTATTTTCAATAATACTATCACGTGTAATACCTGTGTCCGTAGCAGGTATTGGGTTACGTGAGTATATTGCTGTGATGATTTTCCCTCAAATAGGCATTCCCCCTGAAGCAGCTTTCTCTATAGCTTTAATTGTTTCGTTTGTTGGCATTGCTCAAGGTCTTTTTGGAGGCATTACTTACCTGATTAATCGATTCTCTTTATTCAAAAAGTTATGAGTCCATTGTTCATAGAGGAGATAATATTTATTTAAAGTTTTATGATAGGATGATAGAGTTTGTAAGATTAGAAAATAAAAATAAGGAGTTATGGAACAATTATGCCCTTTCAAATTCTGATTCGGAAATATACCATTTAGCATCCTGGGCTGATATTTATAGCGAATCATACGGTTACAAGCCCTATTTTTTTCTGCTTAAGTTAAATGATAAGGTGGTTGGGTTATTACCTATCATCCATCAGAAGGGTCTCTTTAAAAATATTCTTGCAAGTTTACCTGGAGGTATATTGCTCGAAAATCCTGAATCCCATGGCGAGGAAGTGTATCGGTTTATAATAGCATTGAAAAATAAGCTGCAGGCGAAAGATGTTGTGCTCTATAATAGGTATAGGCTTTCATGTGAGATGTTCGAATCTACCGAGAATATACGTATTCTTAAAAATTTACCAAAAGATGATATAGAACTCCTTAACGAAATAGGTAAAAAGCGCCGATGGGGAATCCGCAAGGCTCAAGAACACGGATTAACACATCAAGTTTTTAGCCCAACTAAAGATTTGATAAAAACGTTTCACCAAATCTACGCTAAACATTATAGGGATCTAGGAACTCCAGTGCATTCCTTATTGTTTTTTGTTAAGCAGGCGGAGCATTTGGGCGATTATGTTCGCATACTATTTGTTTGGAAAGACGATACTCCCATTTGCGTTAAATGGCTTATACACTACAAATCGGCAATAATTAGCAGTGAGTCGGCAACCCTTAAGGAGTACTATTTTACGCGGGTGAGCGATTATCAGGTTTTTCATGCGCTAAAATATGCTATTGATAATAGTTGTTCTACCTATAATATGGGCAGAAGCCAGATAGATACGGGTGCTTTTAATTTCAAGAAATCGTGGGGTGAACTTGATATAGAGGAGTATCCGATATTTAGCAGTAAATTGCGGAGTGGAATAGGAGCAAAGAAGAAAAAGTTTAACCTCTTTATCAACTTATGGAAAAGAATGCCTGTTCCTTTAACAAAATTGGTAGGGCCGATTTTAAGAAAGCACTTATCTTTAGATTAATTACTTCAACATGAACAACCAAATTATCAGGGAGGAGTATTGCAAGGCGAGAGGAAGAAATATTTTTGCTCGCTTTACGCTTAAGGTGCTTAGCGGGATTGCCCGCTTTACGATTGTGCCAAGGTTAAGGATTATGCTCTATAGGTTAATGGGCGCAAAAATTGGAAAGGATGTTTTTATAGGTCTTGATTGTATTCTTGACTCTTCGTTCCCTGAGCTAATCACCATTGAAGATGATGTGGTAACATCATTTAGAATAATGATTATTTGCCATGGCATTGCAACAGAATCTCCTGAAAAGTCCCCTGGTAAAAACGATAGAATTGTGGCGGGAGTAACTCTTAAAAAAGGATGCTACATAGGAGCTGGTGCAATAATACTCCCGGGTGTTATTGTAGGTGAGCATGCAGTTGTTGCTGCTGGCTCGGTAGTTCCTCGCAATGTAGAATCATATACCCTTGTGGGGGGTGTCCCAGCTAAAAAGATCAGATCATACAAAAACCCATCCCATCCCTTATCAACCTAGATGCGTAGCGGGGATCTGAATTTTACCTGCATTTCGGCTTAACGAAATGTTAGCGTATTACAATTTATCATAATACAAATAACACCAGCAAGCCTAACCCTAAATCTCTTTCTCTTTTGCCAAAAGCCATTTTGCATCGATAAGAAGTTGGCTGTCTGGGGTAATGCTGTTTATAGATGCTTTCTCCTCAATGGTTTTAAGTCGCCTTGGATTACGTTTAGTCTCTTCAACTATAAGTTCGAGGGATATCTCCTTGTCCCAGTATTCGAAGCCCTTTTCGTTGAACAGGTGTTTTGCCCTTTCTTCAGCATAGATATCTATACTATCGGAGGCTATTGATGTGTCAAAATTGTTGTCTGCAAGAATCATTAGCTTTATCCTGTCAATTACCAACTTTTCAGGTAATGGTTTTTTCCAGGTTACAAACGACATGACATAGCCATTCTTTTCGAGTTCTATTGCTTGGGGCGATTTAAGTTCGCGGTATATTCCCTGTCTGGCGGCATCATAATCCGGAAGGGTAACAACCAGCCAGAATCTATCGGTTGGATGAAGTTTTAAGAAGGTTTCCCAGTAGGCTTCTTTGTTCATCCACCACCAGTGTATAGCGTTATTATTGTACTGCCTGGTTTGAAATTGATTGTATCCAATAAGGATAGCCAATGCGGATGGGATTGCGAATCGGAGCAAGCTCTTTTGCCGAAAACCGAAGTCAACAAAACAGGCAAGAGGGATAGAAAGAAATGCGTATGACTCTACAAATGAGCGCACACCAAACCCTCCGCCAAACCACCAACTCCACCATGAGGCTAGTATGTATATATTTACCATTTTAAAAACAAGAAGAGGCAGAAACAGTCCTTTTCTTTTCTTTGGGAGCATAAAAATTCCGATTAAAGCAAAAATCATAATGGGCGTGTAAACCAACCATCCTTTCTTATAGCTAAAAAGAATGTTGAAGATCTGCGGGTTGTTAAAGAAAAATTTTCCTCCAGCCTCTCCATAGGTAAAGTAGAAAATTTTTCCTGAGATATGGTACCAATAGATAAACTGGGGAATCCAAACCACAACAAATGCGGTTGCCATTAATACCACCCAATGAAACTTTTTAAGGTAGTACGCAATCCTGTCCTTGAACTCGCTAAACGAGCTAACTCCCCATAGGAAGAATACAAGAAGCACTATAATGTTTGTGGGCCTTACCAGAGTTATGAATCCTGCCACAGCACCAGCCATTATTATGCGTTTAAGCGAAGGTTTTTCGTAGAATCTTATGGTGAGCAAGAGGAATAGGGCAAAAAGGGAGAAGAGATATGAGTGAGACATTGGAGCCTCACGTGTTGTGTAATAAAAGAGGTTTGTACCAATTACAATGGCAAAAAGGGTAAATGCAATAACTTTTTCGTTGTAGAAACGCCGCAATGCTTTTGCCAAAAATATTAATCCAAACCAAAGGTAAAACATTGCGCTAAAGTTTAGCGCAAAATGGTAGGGTCTAGAATATCCATCTGCCTCGTAATCAGTAACAAGAGCAACAGTATGCGCAACAAAAAAGAAAGGAGAGTAAAGCACTGACATTCCCATGGTTGCCCTAATCCCTTTCTTTCCCTTAATCGTTTCAAATGGCCAAATCCACTTCCCAAACTTCTTTGAATCCTGCTTCATAAAGTCAAAAGACAGGTCATTATATATGAAAGTTGCAGGTAAGTATGAGTAGTAAGATTTTACATCCCAAATAATAACCCCTTCGGGCCTGTTAAAACGGTGGTGAATAAAAATTGCAACAGTAATTATTAGAAGGATTAACCAAATTGTTTTTTTTACAATGTTTTTGGTAAACCAACCAGTGATTTTTTTTGCAGATGACATTTGAATTGGATGTTAGTTGTTCAATTACTTGTTCCTTTTGCTTTTCTTTAGCTCTTTATCCAGCATTCGTAGCGCAATTTGGCTTACCCAATACGTTGCATAGATAAGCACCGGCCAGCTAATAAGCCAAATTATTGAAATTAAGTGTTTCATATTATCACTTTTTTGTTTTTATCTAATTATACGGTGGCTGAGGCTCTCGAAGCCACCTTGTCGAAGCCATTAATACACATGATGCTCACTATCCTCCTTCACATCGTCAATAGTAATCTTTTTTCTATCTATCAAACGCCATGCATAGAAGATATAGCCAATTACAACGGGTACCAGAAACGAAATATAGGTCATGGCCGTTAGCGTATAATGGCTCGATGAGGCATTCTCGATGGTTAGTGAACTCTGCAAATCGAAGGATGGGTAGAAGCTGGTATGGTTAAAGCCAAGAACCCAGAATAGTGAGAGCACAGTGGCAAAAGTTCCCGGACCGGCAAACCAAATCCCCTTTATACTCTTTTTAAACCAGGTTATCCCAATTCCGTACAGAACCAGTCCAACTCCAGCTATAAAAAGGATAAGTGCTATGGGCATTTCCATGTAATTATTAAAGTACTTCAAGGGTTCCATAAAAACCTCCTTTGTGGTGGGGTCGTAAGCAAAACCATCCTTTAGCAAAATTCTTACCATAAAGTACAGGAAGAAAACCAGGAAAATAACCGCATTTAGCCCAACCTGCTTTACACCTCGCTCACGAATTGGGCTGTAATCAACATTGTTGATTATGTACATTGCCCCTAAAGTACGGGCGAGGAAAAGCACTGCTAAGCCCAGAGATACGTTGGTAAAGTTGAATAGTATTTCAA
>JAQUJY010000119.1 GCA_028680705.1 Bacteroidales bacterium | reverse complement strand
TAAAAATAATTGGGAAAGGGCTGAATGGTCCTATATTGCGCGTTGATGCTTCTATTTGCAGCCAGTTTATTAGTACATCACTATTGATTTCACAAAAGCTTTCGCACGATGAGGTTATCGACCTAAAAAACTGGATAGTTGATTCGCCATACGTTAGCCAAACCATAAGGCTGTTGAATTATCTGGGCGTAAACAGCGGATGGAATAAGCAGGAGATGCTTATTGAGTACGATCTGCATGATGGATTGGAAATGACTGTTGAAGGGGATTGGCTTGCAGCGAGTTATTGGTATCAGGTAGTGGCTTTATCAAAAAAAGCAGAGTTGAAAATAAATGGACTTAATTTTGAAAGTGTACAAGGTGATGCAATTGTAAAGGAGATATTCGAATCGATAGGGGTGAAAACTATACCCACCGAAAATGGAGTGTTGATTAAAAACATTAAGAGAAAGATAAAAACCTTTCACTACGATTTTACCAATAGCCCTGATCTTATTCCAGTGTTAGTGGTTACATGCGTTGGGCTTGAGATTCCTTTTCGCTTTCAGGGTGTTGAGTCGTTAAGGCTTAAGGATGTTGATAGGATTATGGTACTGCAATCGCAGATGCTAAAACTAGGCGCAAAACTTAAAGTTGAAAAACGTGGAGACCTTGAGACTATAGTTTTCGATGGAAAAACTAGCTTCAAGGATGATTCAACCATTGAGTTTAACTCCTTTAGCGATCACAGGATGCTTATGTCGTTGGCCCCACTCTCAGCCTTAGGATTGGTAATAATTATCGATGAGCCAAGGGTAGTCTCACGCTCGTATCCTAACTATTGGGACGATTTTAGGAAGACAGGCTTTAGTGTTATGTAAGTAGATTCGATAATTGAGATTAGGGAAGGCTAACCTCTTTGTTGTTGTGTTTTCTCTTGATTTTAATCATACGATTTTGCATCTTTGGAGATGTTCAGTTAAACCCTAAAATTAAGACCAATGATTCAATTTAACGACACTCAAATTGCCTTTGCCTGGCGTACCACCAATGAACTTAAAAAAGCAAGGGTACTATTTAAAACCATGTCTTCGCCTACTTTAGTAAAGGTTGGCAGCGTTATGCTTAACATAGCCCTTGCTATCCGATTCCCAATATCATGGATTGTTAAACCAACCATTTTCAACCATTTTGTTGGAGGCGAAAGCCTTGAGGAAAGTAACAAAATGGCAGATTTCTTATCACAATACAAAGTTAAGTCGGTACTCGACTATTCAGTTGAAGGGGCTGACTCTGACAAACTACAAGAGGACACCTATAACGAGATCCTTAGATCGATAAAAAATGCCGATGGAAATCCAAATATCCCTTTTACTGTATTTAAGCCAACTGGCCTTATCAGCACTTCCGTTCTAGAGAAGGTGAGTAATGACGAAAAGTTAACCGAGTTGGAGAATCAACAATTCAATCTTTTCCAAAAACGAGTAAAAACCTTATGTGAAGAGTCGGTTAAATACAACACCCCAATTCTTATAGATGCTGAGCACACTTGGTATCAGAAAGCTATTGACGATGTTGTTCAGCAGATGATGGAGGAGTTTAACAAAAAGGAGGCTCTGGTTTTTAACACGCTACAAATGTATCGATCCGATAGGCTCGATTTTTTAAAAACAACACAAGCAGATGCCAAAAAGAATGGCTACAAGCTTGGAGTTAAGTTTGTACGTGGAGCCTATATGGAAAAGGAGAGGGAGCGGGCACAACGATTAGGCTACCCATCACCTATTCATCTCAACAAGGAGGCAACCGATAAGGCTTTTAATGATGCACAAGAGTTTGCTTTTATGAACTTGGAAACAGTCTCAATTTTTTGTGGAACACACAATGAGGAGAGTATTCAAAAACTTTGTGGGCTTATGCAAAATAATGGAATAGCCAAAAACGATAGCAGAATTACCTTTTCACAGCTATTAGGTATGAGCGATAACATATCGTTTATGCTAGGCCATATGGGTTATAATGTGGCCAAGTATGTGCCCTATGGTCCTGTTCGGAAGGTTATGCCATATCTCATTCGTAGAGCGGAAGAGAACACCTCAGTAAAAGGGCAAACCGGGCGCGAGCTATCCTTAATCAAATCTGAGTTAAAAAGACGCAAAAAATAGAATAAGCTTAAATCTTAAAGCCATGGAATTTGACAACGACTATGCAGTTGTAAGAGCACAAATGCAGAAACGATTATTAGCTGTTATTATGGTCGTTTTTATTGCTCTTTTATATACTACTACCCTTTGGCGTTATGTTGAGAATTGGACTGGTATTCCTAGGGTGGTAGCTACAATATTTTTTATATCCATTTTCCTTGTCTACTACATTTACCATTTAATTGCAGCCTCATCCTTCATTTTTTATAATGATGAGGAAGGTAAGATAATCCTTCGTTCATATCAGTTGAACATGTTTAACACCTCCAAAAATTCGTACGAAATCCCTAAGTCTCAGTTTATGGGTTATTCAACTACTACGAGATTCATGGGTATTCGAAAAGATATTATTCTTTATCGCAAGCATCAAGGGAAAACTGTAAAGTATCCTCCAGTTAGCATATCCTTATTAACTCCACCTGAGTTAAAAAAACTAAAAAATGCGCTTGGAGCGCATGGACTCTTCCTTAAGTAGATTCAACTTCTTAACATTAACTGTTAATGGATTTAAACCTATTACCCTACCAAATTGGCATTGACATGATTCCCAAAATTGGGAGTATCAATGCTAAAAAACTTATTGCATACTGTGGTGGCGTTGAATCTGTCTTCAAGCAATCGAAAAATGCACTTATCAAAGTGCCTGGCATTGGGACCATAATTGCCAATGAGATTGTTAACCAAAAAGTGCTCGATAATGCTAAAAGAGAGGTTGATTTTATAGTAAAACATAATATAAAGGCGTATTTCTATCTAGATAGTGATTACCCTAAAAGACTAAAACAATGTGAGGATGGCCCCATTGTATTGTTCGTGAAGGCAAAGGGTGGTATCGATTTTAATCAGCAAAAGGTGATAAGCGTTGTGGGAACCCGAAGCGTAACCGATTATGGCAAAACCATTTGTGAGGATATTATTGGCAGTTTGGCTAAGCGTGGGCATAATCCTATTATTGTGAGCGGTTTGGCTTACGGGGTTGATGTTTGTGCCCATAGAGCTGCATTAAAAAACGGATTGCTCACGGTGGCTGTTCTTGGCCATGGTCTGGATATAATATATCCGTCAATCCACCGGAATACGGCTAAAGAGATATACGAGAGTGGAGCGCTGGTAACCGATTTTCCATCGAAAACTTCCTTTGACAGGAATAACTTCATTAAGCGAAATCGAATAATTGCAGGACTTTCCGATGCCACTCTTGTTGTGGAAAGCGCCGAGCAAGGAGGCTCGCTAATAACAGCCGATATCGCTGTATCGTATAACCGAGAGGTTTTTGCTATACCTGGGCAGGTTGGCAGCAAGTATTCAAGGGGATGTAATCTGCTTATAAAAACCAATAAGGCTGCACTTATCGATTCTGCCGACGACATTGAATTTCAGCTTGATTGGGGGGAAGGTAAGGGTGGCGATAATCACTCCCAGTTATCATTATTCCCTGAACTTTCAGCGGACGAGCAAACTGTTTTCAATGTAATAAAGGAGCGAGGACAAGAGGTGATAGATGTTATATGCTTTAAAACAAAATTTCCTGTGGCAAAGGTGTCGGCAATACTGCTGAACTTAGAGTTTGCTGGTTTGATTAAATCACGGCCTGGTAAGGTTTTTTCGCTTACCCGATCCCTTTAGTTTTCCTGAAACATTTACTATGTTTGCACTGTTTATTAATTAATAGGAGTTTAAAAAAACCTTGCAATTAAGTGCAGTTAATCGATACCCATTCACATCTTTTTACAGAGGAATTTAACCAGGATCGCTCTCAGGCTATTGATAGGGCAAAGGATGCCGGTGTTTCAGGCATTGTTCTACCCAATATTAATTGTGACTCCATTCAATCATTATTAGATACAGCTATAGATAATGAAGGGTATTGCTTTCCCTGCATTGGTTTACATCCCACATCGGTTAAGGCTAATTATAGGGATGAGTTAAGGTGTATTGAGGAGGAGTTTGAGAAGAACAAGTACTATGCTATTGGTGAAATTGGTATCGATTTATACTGGGATAAAACTTTCATCAATGAGCAGGTTGATGTTTTTAGACATCAGCTCAAGTTGGCTAAAGAGCACGATTTACCTGTAATAATTCATTCCCGTAATTCGTTCAATGAAATATTTAGTGTTGTTGATCAGGAGATAGACAAAAATCTAAGGGGTGTCTTCCACAGTTTTACTGGTGGCATCAATGAGTATAACCATATAATGGGTTACAAATCCTTTTATGTTGGAATTGGGGGAGTGGTGACGTTTAAGAATGGTGGAGTAGACAAAGTGGTACAAAATATGGACTTGAACAGAATTGTTCTTGAAACCGATTCGCCATACTTGTCCCCAGCACCACATAGAGGTAAGCGAAACGAGTCGGCTAATTTACCCGTAATTGCTCAGAAAATTGCAGGTCTACTTCAAGTACCAGTTGAACAAGTAGCTAGGATAACTACCCAAAATGCGAAGGAACTTTTTGGAATATAATAGTAAAATGAGCGAGCAAAAATCGATTTTGATAATATACACAGGGGGTACCATTGGGATGAAAGAGAACCCCGAAACAGGTGCACTGGCTCCCTTTAACTTTGAGCAAATCCTCAATGAAGTACCCGAATTACGGAAATTTGGATTTAATCTTGATACGCTATCATTTAGCCCTCTAGTCGATTCGTCCGACATAACTCCAGATTTTTGGGTAGCCTTGGTTGAAATTATACAACAGAAATACGATCAGTATAATGGCTTTGTAATTCTGCATGGTACCGATACCATGTCGTTTACAGCATCAGCCCTTAGCTTTATGCTCGAAAACCTATCAAAGCCAGTTGTGCTAACCGGGTCTCAACTTCCCATAGGCAAGATTCGCACCGATGGTAAGGAGAATTTAATCAGCGCAACAGAAATTGCAGCGGCAACAAGCAACAACCAGCCCCTAGTTCCTGAGGTTACAGTTTTTTTCGAGAATCAACTCTTTAGGGGAAATAGAACAACCAAGCATAATGCTGAGCATTTTAATGCTTTCCGATCCGATAACTACCTGCCTTTAGCACAAGCAGGTATTAGTATTAAATATAATTTTGCTAATATACATTACCCCGCCAAAATGCTGCCTTTGCGCGTGCATACAAAGCTAAGTGCCGATATTGCAGTACTGAAATTATTCCCAGGCATTACGCCACAGGCTGTTGATGCAGTACTGGCAACCTCTAACATAAAAGCTGTAATCCTCGAAACATTTGGTTCGGGCAATGCTTCAACAAGCCCTTGGTTTTTAAAGCGTATTAAAGATGCCATTGATAAAGGGATACTAGTGCTAAATGTGAGCCAATGTAAGGCAGGTGGAGTTGATATGGATAAGTATGAAAATGGGATAAAACTCAAAGAGATAGGTGTTGCTTCGGGTTGCGATATAACTTTTGAGGCAGCAGTTGCCAAATTAATGTTTTTAATTGGCAACGGTTTTCAGGGGGAGGAATTAAAACAAAAGGTATCAAAATCAATAAGCGGTGAAATAACTTGCTAAATGAGAGTGTTTTTTATTTTTATTTCGTATTTTGTGCCCTGTTTTGTCGGCCATTGTGAGGCCATATTTGGAGAGGTGGCCGAGTTGGTCGAAGGCGCACGCTTGGAAAGCGTGTATACCTCAAAAGGGTATCGTGGGTTCGAATCCCACCCTCTCCGCTTGCATTTTTTAAAAACTAATGTAAATTTGCATAAATAAATCTGAATGTAATAATTTAACGAACTCAAACCATGAAAAAACTATTTGCATTTTTTGCAGTTACTGGAATGCTTATGTTCGGCGCAGCATCAACCATTCTAGCACAAGAGGAAAGCGTTGACAGTCCTGACACAACTGTTGTTGAAACTGATACCACTGTTGTTGACTCACCTGTAGTAGCAGCAACAGAAGTTGAAGTGGAAATGACTCTTCACAAACAACTTAAAACTAAATTTATTGAAGGTGGCGCCGAGTTTATGGGTGTTATTCTTTTGGTTTTGATCCTTGGTTTGGCACTTTCAATTGAAAGGATCATTTATCTAAGCCTTGCAACGACTAATACCGATAAACTTCTTAAGAAGATTCAGGATGCAATGAATGAAGGTGGCGTTGAGGCAGCAAAAGAGGTATGCCGTAATACTCGTGGACCTGTTGCAAGTATTTTCTACCAAGGCCTTCTTCGTGCTGACGAAGGGATTGAAATTGTAGAAAAATCAGTAGTAACCTATGGGTCAGTACAAATGGGACAACTTGAGAGTGGTCTAACTTGGATAGCCCTTTTTATTGCTATTGCCCCCATGTTCGGTTTTATGGGTACTGTAATTGGTATGATCGAGGCATTTGATGCTATTCAAATTGCTGGAGATATTTCTCCATCGCTGGTTGCTGGAGGTATTAAAGTTGCCCTTATTACAACTGTATTCGGTCTTATCGTAGCCATTATCCTTCAGGTATTCTATAACTATATAGTTTCAAAAGTCGATAAGCTTGTGAACACTATGGAAGATACTTCTATTACTCTTATCGATATTCTGATGAAGTATAATCTTAAAAAATAATATAACATGTCCAATAACCTAGTAAATAAACTTGTTAAGATATTTTCTTGGGGTATAATGGGAGCGTCTGTTATAGTGGCTTTGCTGTATTTTTTCCGTATTTCTAGTTCCGAAAAGGTAGAGCACATGGATATAGCATCTTCCTACCTTATTTGGGCATATGCCCTAATAGGATTAGCAGCGCTACTATCTGTTCTTTTTCCATTAATTCAGTCCATATTTAACCCTAAGAATGCTGTAAAAGCCCTGATTGGGCTTGCAGGTTTGGGTTTGATTTTTCTAATTGGTTATTTAATGGCCGATGCTACACCTATTGCATCTGCAGTTAATAATCCTGACTTAGCAAACCCCTCAGTTCTTATATTTGCCGATACAGCAGTTATTGCAACTTATATTCTGTTCGGAGTCGCTCTTTTAGCCTTGGTTTTCACAGGCATAAAAGGCTTAGTAAATAGATAAGCAAATAATAGATTTTGAAGAGGGCATAGTCCCTCTTTTAAATCTTTAAAAAGATAATTCACATGGCTCGATCAACACCAGAAATAAATGGAGGATCATTGGCTGACATTGCTTTCCTGTTACTAATATTCTTTTTGGTTACTACAACCATGAATGTTGATACAGGTTTAGCACGTATGCTTCCCCCCATGCCCGAAGAAAAGCAAAAATTAGAGGAGAAAGATGTAAAGCAGCGCAATATTTTTACTGTGCTTATAAACAAGAGTGATAGATTGCTGGTTGAGGGTATGCCTTTGGAGGTAAACATGCTTAGGGCAAAAGCTAAAGAGTTTATTGTTAACCCAAACGACGAAATCAATCTTCCAGAAAAAAAACCTACTGAAGTTGAGTTTTTTGGCACTGTTAGGGTTGCGCAAGGTGTTATTTCCCTTCAAAACGATAGGGGCACCTCTTACCGAATGTACATGCTTGTTCAGAACGAGTTGGTAGCAGCTTATAATGAACTTCGCGATGAGCTAGCAACCACAAAGTTTGGTAAGCAATACAGCAACTTGCAGGAAAATCAACAGAAGGCTATTCAA
>JAQUJY010000118.1 GCA_028680705.1 Bacteroidales bacterium | reverse complement strand
AGAATTCTAATTGTTTTTTTAATAACTTTGCCCACCTAGAAAATCTTAAACTATTACAAAGTAAACACAAACTATGCCAATGCACTATCAGCGCTCGAATTTAGCTAAAAGGTTAATATAAATTAACTCTAATTCGGCACATTGGCAATTTTTTTGTTAAGCGTTACCTTTTTGGCCATGAGCACAATAATTTTAGGGATTGAATCATCGTGCGATGATACCTCTGCTGCAATTATACGGGACGAATGGTTGCTCTCAAACCTTATTAGCACTCAGAAAGTTCATGAGGAGTACGGAGGAGTTGTTCCCGAACTTGCATCAAGGGCTCATCAGGCAAATATTATTCCGGTTGTGGATAGGGCAATAAAAGAAGCAAATATCACGAAAGATGATATTAATGCCGTTGCATTTACCCGTGGCCCTGGCTTACTAGGCTCGCTTCTTGTGGGAGCATCGTTTGCTAAGGGATTTGCTTTAGCCCAAGATATTCCACTAATTGAGGTAAACCATCTACACGGTCATATTCTCTCGCACTTTATTAAAACATCTGACCATAGCAAACACCCTAACTATCCATTCCTCTGCCTCTTGGTTTCAGGAGGTCATACCCAACTGGTTCTGGTTGAAAGTTACAAAAAGATGAGCATTGTGGGTAAAACCATCGACGATGCTGCAGGTGAGGCTTTTGATAAATGCGCTAAAGTAATGGGACTTGGCTACCCTGGCGGACCGGTAGTAGATAAACTTGCTGCAAAAGGTAACAAAGATGCCTTTGAATTTGCAAAACCACTCCCCCATGGTCTCGACTTTAGTTTTAGCGGGTTAAAAACTTCGTTCCTTTACTTCCTGCGTGATCAGCTTAAACATTCGCCAAACTTTATTGACGAAAACAAGGAAGATCTATGCGCATCGCTACAGCACACAATTGTTACCATACTAATGGGCAAGTTGATAAAAGCATCGAGGAAGTATGGAATAAAGGAAATTGCACTTGCCGGTGGGGTTGCTGCAAACTCGGCATTAAGAAATACAATCCTTGAAACAGGGAAAGAATTAGGGTGGAACACCTACATCCCCAAACTGGAGTTTACAACCGATAATGCTGCAATGATTGCCATAGTAGGCTATTTTAAGTACCTAGAAAGAGATTTTGCAGAACACGACCTAATTCCACTGGCAAGATTACCATTTTAACCAATAAACTCTAGCAGATTGAAGATTAGCTGCCCCCTTGAAGTTGGACGCTGAATAACATCAGTAAAGCCTGCCAATTGGTATTTTTTACGCTCATCTACATGGTATGTAACGTTGGCAATAATAGGCATATCAACATTGGTATTCCTTACTTTTTGTATTGTACTAATATCAATATTAGACAAAACACTAACGCTTACCAATACCATACTGATACCGTTAAAACCCAAACTTACGCTGAGTACTTTTTCCATATTGCTGGCCTGTATTAGGGTACAGCCGGTACCCTCTAGCATTGAACGAGTAAGTATATAGTTATTTAGATGGGCTTCATAAATAAGTATAGTTTTCCCTCTTAGCCTATTATACCCTATTCTTTGTAAATGGTCTTTATCAAAAACCTTCATGCTATCTAGGTAAAGCAGAGTATCAATTGGGATAAATGGTATTCTAAAGAAGAAGGTTGTTCCAACCGATTGCTCGTAAGTTACCCAAACAGTGCCTTTCATTAAATGAACCAGTGCTTTAACAAGCGTAAGGCCATAACCTGCCCCTTTACTAAACGAGCGTAACGGATCGGAGAAAAACTGATTTAATTGGGCCAGCTGCTCAAGGGATAAACCTGCACCATTATCGTTTAGCCAGAACGTAAGCATTTCGGGTTGATCGTTGCTCCAACCTATTTGAGCCTTTACTCCAGGAGTATGCTTTAATGCATTCGATAACAATATGTCTAAACTCCGAAGTACCTTTTCCTTGTCAATAAGCACTTTTTGCGAAACTAGAGGCGATAGTAGGTTTAACTTAATCTGCTCTTTACCTAAACTATGCTGTTTTGTATATTTATCAGCAAAATTTTTTATCAAAACGTTAGGCTCCGTTTTGCAATAACTAATCCTTTCTGCTGAGGGGTCGAGGATAAATATGGAAGTAATATCCTTAGAGAAATGATCAAGCGTATCCCCCAAATTTCTTATCTCCCAAATCAATTGCTCTTTTTCTGCTCCTCCAATATCTGGTTTTGTTAGTTCGTTAGCAGCATGAACCATTCCTTTAACTGGATTTTTTAATTCGGATGTTAGCCCTGCAAAAAAAGTAGACTTATCCCTTAAGTTCTCCTCTGCAATCTCGCGTGCCGATAATAGCTGCGTATTTATTTGACCTATGCGCTTATTCTGCTCTTCAAGCTTTGTGAGGAGTATGGACATTTCTTTAGTTTTTCGGGTCACAGCCCTGCCAACTCTCACATAAAACAATATCCCTAAAAGAGCTATTAATAAAAAGCTGGTAATGAATATAACAATCCAGTCCCATCGTATATTACTATTTGGCTCCTTGTGATAAAAAAAGTTATCCATGCTTTCGGGAACCTCAGTTAATCCCTGTTGATATAAAAAATTGGCCATGGAAAACCATCGTCCTTGATTTGTATGCCCGATGGCAACAAGTTCAGGGTTAATTAACTTATGAATTTCATTGGCCTCGTATAAAAGCTGATTATAGGTTTTTGCAGTGCTATACTTTTTAACAATAAGTGCTACCATTTCCTCCTTATTATTCAAGGCATACTCCCAGCCCTTAAGTGAAGCCGAAACAAAATCGTCTACCAACTCAGGATTTTGTTTCACCAACCACCTGTTTGTAAAAAGGCAATCGGAATAAAAATCGATACCGTAACTGCTTGGTTTTATAAGCCGATAGGGAATTCCATAGGTTTCGAGAAAATATGGTTCGCTGGTAATATAAGCACTTATAGCATCTACCTCATTTGCTAAGAACTCATTAATGGAGTGCGTATGCGTTACTATATTTAACTGCCATGGTTTTACCCCTTCATTGTAGAGCATGCTCAAAAGTTCATAGCCTCGCTCATCCGATTGAAGCATCACATTTTTATCAACTAAATCGTGCGGATTGTAAATGTTAGAACTCTCCTTAACTATTAGCACAGATGGAGAATGTTGCATTATTGAGGCCAAAAGAACCAAGGGCTCGCCCCTTAGGTAACTTGCCAGCACCTCAACATTCCCTACACCAAAAATGGCTTTACCGCTCGACACCATATCCAAGACTGACGCATCGGGGGTTCCTTCAATTATCTCAACGTCAATTCCCAATTCGCTATAGTACCCCTTTTCGAGCGCAGCATAGTATCCAGCAAACTGAAACTGGTGCTTCCACCTAAGCACCAGCTCTACCTTTTGTGTTGCAGGCTTAGCACCAGCAATAAAAAACTGTACAATTAAGAATAAGGTTAATAGAAAATATTTCTTCATTAAGTGCTGCCGATTAATTAACTTTGAGCGTATGCTTACATTTAAACAAATGCAAAATATTCGGGTTGATATCTTATAATAAAAGTACACTTTTTTAATTATACTTCAATGATAATAATACTTTCTCCATCAAAAACGCTAGGAAACATTACTACTAATTTTAGTGTAAATAGTTCACAACCAGAGTTCATTGACCAGTCGGAAGCAATTGTTAAAAGAATGCGGGATTTGAGCACAACCGACCTAAAAGGTTTGATGAAAATCAGCCAATCGTTGGCAAGTCTTAACCACGAACGCTTTATTAAATGGCATAAGCCCTTTAACCTATCTAACAGTAACCCTGCGCTGCTCACCTTTAAGGGCGATGTTTACGAAGGCTTGTCCGCAGCCGATTTCACCAAAAAGGATTTTGAGTTTGCGCAGAATCATCTACGTATTCTCTCGGGGCTTTACGGTGTACTGCGCCCACTGGATTTAATGCAACCCTACAGGCTCGAAATGGGCACAAAAATTGATGTTGGTGACTATGAAAACCTTTATAAACTATGGCAGGATAGGCTTACCGAATACTTTAACAATGAATTACTAAAAAGCAAAGAAAAGGTTTTAGTTAACCTTGCCTCCAACGAATACTCAAAGGCAATAAAACTTAAAAAACTAAATGGCATAGTGGTAACCCCTGTATTTAAAGAGCAAAAGGGCGAAGAGTTTAAAACCATAGCAATTTACGCTAAACGTGCTCGCGGACTAATGTCGAGGTTTGTAATTAAGCAAGCCATTACCAATGTTGAGCAGCTAAAATCATTCGGCGAGGAGGGTTACATATTCTCATCGGACCTATCGGAGGGGAATAGGATGGTGTTTATTAGGTAGCAATTCACATCATTAAAATTTAAATATGAAATTAACAAACCTTACACTACTACTACTCTTTTCAATTACACTATCCTTTGGGCAAAACATAACTATTAGCCAAAATCCAAAATATACGTCGAGCATTAACCCAAAGTACACAGCTGGCATAAACCCCAAATACACCTCAAGCATTAACCCGCAGTATACAACTAGCATCAACCCCAAATACACATCCAGTATTAACCCCAATTACACAACAAGCATAAACCCAAAATATACGTCGAGCCTTAACCCAAAGTACAACCCTAGTATTAACCCAAAGTACACGTCTGGTCTCAATCCATTTTATGAAACAGATGAGAAAAAGTATCTATTTAACGAATCGGCAGACCCCATAGGAATACTTGTTTATGCCAATTCGGATATTTATTTATACTATGACTTGCAGGGAGAATGGATAGGATACTTTGTTAGTGCAAAAACCAACTTTAACCTTTTTTCTCTTGAGGGGGATTGGACGGGTAAGTATCTGTGCTCAGATTCTAAGAATGGTTATAATCTCTTTGATGAGGATGGAGAATGGACTGATAACTATGTAAAATAATGATAGTGCCTTAAAAGCAAACCTTCTGCCCATCTGTTTTGAGTGCTATTGTTTCAATAATGATTAACCTTCCATTCAGGGCTAACCTCACACATATTTCCAGTTAAAAGCCTTTCGTGTATTTCTGCTAATTTACTTTCATAATTACCCTAAACCGAGGCAAAACAGTACTGCCGTAGGTTTGTTTATTTTGCTCCACTTTACAAAAAACATTATTATCCTTAACTCAATCCTGTTGTTTATACCCTAAAACTAAACCTCAACATAGTCTCTTCAGTAAAACATGGCATATAAATTGCGTTAAGTCGCCCAACGTTAAACACCCTTAAAAATAATTTTTATGAAACTTACACAATTATCTATTTTTGTACTTTTTGTACTTGCTACACTAACCACTTCGGCACAATCCGATAAAGAGATGCAAACCTTATTTAAACAAGGAGAAATAACTTACGGTGGCTATGGCGGTCCCAGAGTAGCACTTTCATCATTTAATGGTAAAAACACATGGCTTGTTGGTGGAAGAGGTGGTGTTATCTTTAATAGTTCCTTTGCTGTTGGTGGTGCAGGCTATGGTATTGCAAACTCCCCACAATTTACGAATATTGACACTAATAAGGTTGCATACCTTGAGGGAGGATATGGTGGGCTGCTACTTGAGTACATTCTTTTACCCAATAAACTTGTCCACCTTTCATTCCCTGTTGTTATAGGCGCAGGGGGTTTGCTCTATTCTGATACTCGTGCAATGGATGGTGTTGATTTTGATAAGTCTATTATTGCAAGTACAGCATTCTTTGTTCTAGAACCAGGTGTAGAACTAGAAATTAATATTACTAGTTTTATGCGCTTTGGAGCAGGGGTATCGTATCGTTACACTAACGGAATGAGTTTGCCCAACACCCCTTCAAATTCATTTAATACTCTTTCCGTGAACGCTAGTCTAAAATTTGGTAGTTTCTAATTACCAACGCATACCTATAAAGTGTTCGATAATGAACACCTCTGTCCATTATGGAACACTTAAACATAGGTAGCATGGCACGCATTTAAAAAGATTATCTATTACCGAAGTTGAATAAAACAGCCATTTTTATTGTATCCCTTTCAAATGGTTTATCTTCTGATTTTAGTTGACGTAAATTGCAAACAGCTGATTTATCGGCAAATAGCATATCTCGTTTTACAGGCAGATTAAGGAAAAAAAATAATTTAAATAATTAGTTATGACGTTTTTAAAAAGAGCAACCCTATTTTTTATACTTGTGCTATTTACATTTAATAATTACGCACAGAGTAAAAATGATGAACCAAGGTACCTTATCAATTTATCGCAGGTTAACCTAACAGGTTTTGGAAGCATACACAACAGCTTATCGTTTATAGATGGTAATGCTGCCCATACTAGCGGCCTTTCAGGCGCTTTTATGTTTAACTATAAATACTATGTAGGCTTATACAGCCATAGCACAAGGATATTTAACCAATGGGATGATATTTACCCAAGCGATTATCACCCAATTGATAACCCACAAAACCCACTTTATACCAACAGTATGCTCTGTTTTAACCATGGAGGTTTAATGCTTGGCTATGTGCACAATTACTCAAACTTATGGCATCCTGCATTTAAGCTTAAGTTGGGAAGTGGCAAGATTTCTCTTGTGGATAAGGACTTTAATATCGCTGATTTTGATAGGCATCATTCCGATTGGGTTGGAGTGGTTTCGCCCGAAATTGGGGTTGAGGTAAACCTAGCCAGATGGTGTAAAATTGGACTTTCTGCTGGTTATAGATTTGTTTTTGGAGTTGACAATGTAGAGTATGTTAATAAAGATGGCCTTAATAAAAGATTATTTTCATCTAACCAAATGTCTAGCCCTTATGTGGCATTGGGAATTTATTTTGGAGGGTTCGGACCTCGAACCAACGGAAATCAGTAAGACCAGCACAACTTTGTCATCATCTTTTTATATAAAAAAACGTATCCAAAAATCTTGGCATTTATGAAAAGTACACTTATTGTTTTATGCCTTCTAATTGTAAAAACTTTAAGTTCTAACAACCTCTACGACTATAACATAGAGAACAAATACACTATCAGTGGATATGTGAGTGATGTAGCAAACGGTGAAACGCTAATTGGTGCTACGGTTTATGTAAATGAATTAGGTATAGGGGTAGCAAGCAATGCTTATGGTTACTATGCGCTCTCTATTCCACAGGGGAGTTATACATTAACATTCTCATTTATTGGCTATACTCCTTTTGAGAAAAAGGTGGATGTGAAAAAAAACACAATTATTTCGGTTGAACTCTCAGAGAAAACAGCGTTAATACAAGAAGTAGTTATAACAAGTCAGCGTCCTAATGCAAATGTAACCAAAGCCGAAATGAGCGTAGTACAGCTCGACATAAAAACTATCCAGCGCATGCCTTCGCTTATGGGCGAGGTTGATATTATTAAATCGATACTGCTCCTCCCTGGCGTGCAAAGCACATCGGAAGGAACCTCAGGTTTTAGCGTGCGTGGAGGGGCAATGGACCATAACCTTATCCTACTCGATGAGGCAACAGTCTATAATGCTTCGCATTTGATGGGCTTTTTCTCTGTGTTTAATAACGATGCTATTAAGGATGTTAAGCTCTACAAGGGCGACATTCCTGCCTCAAACGGTGGAAGGCTGGCTTCGTTACTCGATGTGCGAATGAAAGAGGGTAATTCTAAAGCATTTGCGGCTACTGGCGGAATTGGAACAATATCGAGTAGGCTAACCATTGAGGGACCCATAATGAGTGAGAATACTACTTTTGTTGCATCGGGCAGGCGAACCTATGCCGATTTATTTCTCCCTTTTGCACCCAATGAATCCATACGGGATAACCGATTGTTTTTTTACGATTTAAACCTAAAGATTAATCATAGGG
>JAQUJY010000028.1 GCA_028680705.1 Bacteroidales bacterium | reverse complement strand
GACCAACGAGATTGATTCACTTACTTGAAAAATAAATAATTATGGAACATAGAAATGAGATTTTGGATTTAAGCTTTGAATTTGCTTTAGAGATCATTGAATATTCAGAATTGTTAGATAGTAATCGGAAATACGTGATCGCACGCCAACTTTTAAAGTCGGGAACAAGTATTGGAGCCAATATCCGGGAAGCACAAAGCAGTGAAAGTAGGGCTGATTTTATTCATAAACTTAAAATAGCCCATAAAGAAGCAATAGAGACCGATTACTGGCTTCTATTATGCGAAAAAGCGGAAAATTATCCATCCCCTCCTATCGGGATGAAGGGCATGATGCTATCCATCCAAAAGTTACTCAATAAAATAATCTCATCTGCTAAATCTAAAAAATAATAATGATGAAATCTAATAAAAAAACGATAGCAATCCTGATTGCCATTTTGCTGACCGGAACTTTGATTGGGTATTTGGCGGGAAATCGTCAATCCAACAAATCGAAGCATCAACAAATCGAAGCATCAGCAAATCAGCGAATCAGCGAATCATCAAATCAACAAATCTGGACCTGCTCCATGCACCCACAAATCCGACAGAACGAGCCAGGCAGCTGCCCGATATGCGGCATGGATCTCATACCGCTGGAAAAAGATGAGAACGGCGAAATTGACCCTATGGCAATCAGCATGTCGCCCACAGCAATGCAATTGGCCAGTATCAATACGGCAATTGTTGGTACAATGAATCCGATAAAATCGATACGCCTAAACGGGAAAGTACAGGAGGACGAGCGCAGGGTGTTTTCCCAACCTTCGCACGTACCAGGACGAATAGAAAATCTAACGGTGAATTTCACGGGCGAGCAAGTAAAAAAAGGGCAGGTAATTGCCACTGTATATTCCCCCGAACTGGTAACCGCCCAAAATGAGCTGTTCGAAGCCCAAAAATCAAAAGAAACTCAACCTGAACTATTCAATTCCGCAAAAGAAAAACTTAAAAACTGGAAATTAACAGAGAGACAAATTGAAAACATGCTAAAATCGGGATCGCCCACAGAAACCTTTGAGGTGAGAGCCGACGTGTCGGGTTATGTTACCCAGAAAATAGTGAACCCAGGTGAATACATCAGTAAGGGTGATCCCATTTATAAGATCTCAGATTTCTCAAGAGTTTGGGTGCTTTTTGATGTTTATGAATCGGAAATGGGGTGGATTAGAGTTGGTGATAAAGTTGAGTTTACAGTATCCTCAATACCTGGAGAAAATTTTGCGGGGATTATCTCCTATATTGACCCAGTAATTGATGCACAAACGCGGGTTGCCAAGGCACGAGTTGAAATATCAAACACAGGCCTAGTTTTGAAGCCAGAAATGTTTGTCTCTGGAACAATTCAGGCAAAATTGCCCAAAAAGTCTAATGCAATTGTGGTTCCAAAAACTGCGGTTATGTGGACTGGCGAGCGTTCGGTGGTTTACGTAAAACATTCTACTGAACAAGGTGTTAGCTTTAAAATGCGCAAAGTTACACTTGGCCCTGCGTTGGGCGAAAGTTATATAATAGAAAACGGCTTGGAGGAAGGAGAAGAAATAGCAATAAATGGCACATTCAGCATTGATGCGGCGGCCCAGCTAGCTGGCAAACCTAGCATGATGTCCCCTGAGAGCAGTTCTGCAATGACTGGGCATGACCATGGGGATAATAAAATGGAAGAAGAATTACTTCACGATGAGCATACAAAGCATTTATCATTTAAAGTTGCAGGCAGTTGCAGTATGTGTAAGGACAGGATTGAAAAGACAGCACTTTCGGTAAATGGAGTCAACAAAGCAAATTGGGACGAAAAATCACAAACCGTTCACATTGATTTTGATTTACAAAAAACTAATTCCGATGAGATTCAAAAGGCTATTGCAAAAGCAGGTCACGATACTGAAAAATTTAAAGCACCTGATAGTGTGTACAAATCGCTACCCGCGTGCTGTTTATATGATAGATTAAGTTATTAACCAAAAAACAAATAATATTATGAACTACTATTTTAGTAAAACAATTGAAGCAGAATTTGACAAGGCAACAGAACTTGTTATTGAAGCATTGAAAGCTGAAGGATTTGGGATACTTACAGAAATTAATACCCAGCAAGTATTTAAGGAAAAACTTAATATTGATTTTAAGAAGTATAAAATACTTGGAGCCTGTAACCCCGCCATAGCACACAGAGCATTACATCACGAAGATAAGATTGGCACTATGCTACCCTGTAACGTTATTGTTCAGGAGATAAGTAAAAATAAAACTGAAATAGCTGCAATTAATCCTGTGGCATCAATGCTTGCAGTTAAGAACGAAAACATAACTGCAATTGCTAATGAGGTAAAGGAGAAACTCGAACGAGTTATCTCATCTCTTAAATAAATTGTATCCAAGCAATATCAATAAACTGTAGGTAAGTTTTTTATTGATGCCTAGAATTTAGGCATGATATTATCACGTTAAAAAGATTGAACTTTAATTTAGCAGTTAAAACAAAACACGCTAAACAGATGTTTATAATCTTTTAAATGAATTATAAATTATGGAAACACTAAAATTAAGCATTCCCAGCATGAAGTGCATGGGCTGCACATCAACAATTGAAAATCACTTAACAAAGGTTGGTGGAATTGTTGAGGTTAAAACCGACATTGAGTCAAGAACAGCCATAGTATCATATAACGGCGGGGCATCAATAAAAAACTTAATTCTAAATACCCTCAAGGGGATTGGATATCCAGCTGAAGTTGTTGACTAAGAACACTTAACAATGGACACGGATTACAAGTTGTTACGCTTTTTAAACTGGGGGTACAATTCGTTGGCAACCCATTTAAAATCTGGTGCAATTTTTAAAATATGCAAGTAAGTACGCTTGGCATTCTCAATTTGCCTTGCTTTTTCTTGTGCCAATGCAAGTTGTGCATAGGCATTTAAGTATATCCAAATTTTTGGTTCGACTCCACCATTTTGCTGCTCTAATGCAGCAATACATTTAGCGTAATATTTTACAGCCTCAACAGGGTTACCGCCAAACATGGATGGCGCATAGTGGGCAGAGTTGGCCTTCTCTAAAAGCGCCTGAGGCGAGTTAGGATTCAACTCCAACGATTGGTTTATGGCAGTCATACTTTTAGGTCCAATGAATGGGGCTTTGTAGGGGCTTAAGCCAATTTGGTAAGCCATTAGTGCAGCCCTTAAAGCCAGAGCATCGGCATTATTTGGCTGTTTAACAATAAAGTTATCCGCATACCTCTCGGCTTGACCTAGGTACTGGCGTGCTTTTTTGTTATCCTTAATCCCTATCAAGTAACCAATATAGCCATATTGAGCCTGTATTAAGCTTAAAAGGGTTGCATTATCGTTGTTAATTCCGTAATCCTTTTGCAGTGATTCTATTACATCAACCCAGACCTCCATATTGCCCGATTTATAACTCTCATAAAGCAAAGTATCATACTTTGTAAACTTTTTGTTAGCCATCGCGCTAGAAACAACGAAAAGCATGGCTAAAGAAAGAGACAAGGTTCTAATAATACGCATAATATATAGCTGACTAGTTTAAAATTTTACGGCCTTTCCATTCTGCATTTCTACATCTTTTAAAAACTAAAGCGCTATAAACTAAATGTAAAAATGCCACATGCTGGAGCGGCCATAATAAAATATTTGCAACCACTGATTGTTCAGAAATCCTTGCAATTAGCATCCGTGCTGAAAATAGGCAGAATAAATAAAGAAGTATGAGTGGAGGAGGCAAACTAACAAAGACTAAAAAAGGCCCTATGGTTCCTACAATTGCAAACAGAAGGGTAACGATTATGTTACCCCCAAAAAATGCGGTTACATTTTTACTAAAACCATTAATTGCCTCTTTATATGAACCATACATTCTGCAGGACACATCGTTGGTTCCTAAAAGTGTGGCCATTCGTAATCTCTTCCGTTTTATCAATCGACTTAAAGCAATATCCTCAACAGGTGATGACTTAACAAGTTGGTGCCACTGATGCTCATGGTAAACTTTGGCATCAAACATCATCATCTGACCATTGGCTGCGGCCAATGAGGGGCGTTTGCTCCATCGAACCAAGCGGAGAAACAGTAAACTTAAGAGAACCCAATTCATACTGGGAACAACTAGCTTCTCTCCCATGGTTTGCAAATCTTGTCGGGGAAACATACTAAGCAACACTAACTTTTTGCGCTGAGCATAAGCAACAGCATTCTCCACTAAACTGGGTGATACCGTAACATCTGCATCAAGAAAAAGGAGATAATGCCCCTTTGCACTTTGGGCTAACCGGTGGCAGGCATAATTTTTACCCATCCATCCGGTGGGTAACCCATCTCCGCTTATTAGTGACACTCTGTCGTCAGTAGATTTGAACTGTTCAGTAATATCCGCAGTTTTATCAATCGATTGGTCATCATACACGATTACCTCAATATTTTGATACGTCTGTTTTACAACCCCATTTAGGAGTTTGCCAATATTCGGCTCCTCGTTTCTTGCAGGAATTAGAACCGAAACCATTGGAGAATCAATAGGCTTTCCGAAAGGGAGAATTGGTCGAGTTAAAAAATTAAGCAAAGCTATAATAAACCTTAAAAGGGCGAAAAACAGCAGAAATAGCGAGATATAGAATAGTACAGTCATCGGGGATAGAGTTTATTCTGATTCATCTTGCATTCAAACAAGTGGTTATTGTATGCATCCTCAATACTGCTAATGCTGATTTCCCCATTGTATTCCTTCAATGCAATGGTTAAATAGGGCCGCCTCTTAGTAAAATAATCTGTTAGACAAGCGGCAAATACTATTTGCACACTTGATGTTCTTGCAAGTATTCTTTCAATTCCTCTACGAAACACAACGTCACTATGATGCTGGCTCTGGAGTTCGCCCTGTGGATACATCACAAGCATATTGTTTGATTGATTAAGAACCTGTTGACAAAAGTTAATGCTTTGCACAATACTTCGAGTATTAGGACTGATTGAAAAGGCTCCAACCTTTGCAAAAAACATGTGCTTTCTCAGTTCCGATTCAAGCATCATGATATGAAACTGTTTATTAAAAACCTTTTGGTTAAGATACCACATAAAAAAGCCATCCCACCAGCTGAAATGGTTTGGAACCAAAAGTAAAGGTCTATCATCAGGTTTAACACTACCTGTTATTCTTACTTCACTAAAATCAGATTTTAGGATATGGTTGATGTAGATATTCAACAACCATTTATTGACTTTACGGTGTTTTGGCTCAATCATCCTTTTATGGCATAAACCTATATTTTTACAAATCTACTAAATATTTAGCTTCGCAAAATATTTGCTCAATACTGAATATTAGCTAATTTTGTGAACTCCTTGTTAAAATTTTCTTGTTTACTTATACGATGCAGTATGGCTGACAATAATCTAAAAGTGGGTTTAAAAACCGCATGGATACTTGCATTAGTTCACCTTATACTTGCTTGCTTTATTATTATTAAAAACACAATAAATTTTAACATTGATTTAAATTCGTGTATTATCGTGTATTTGACACTTAATTTTGTTATAATTCTTGTTTTTGCAAACGATATGCATCTTAACAATATTCGCAATAGATGGTTTTGGATGTACTCACTTTTTGTATTGGTCCCAATTACGCCAGTGCCATATCTAATACAGCGCCGAAAACTCATCAAACTTAAATAAATATATATATGATTATCAATTTTGATATCAACAACGACTCTTCCTAATTTGGATTCCAGTTTTTTTATTGAGGTAAAGTAATCTATAGCTAACTATTTAAAATAGAATGTTCCTTAGTTCCTATTTCTCAAAACTACTCATAGAAACGCTGGAAGATGCATTTTCTTGCACACATCGGATGAATAAAGTGGTAATCATAAAACTTAAAATCAACATATTTCATGCAATCAATTTTTAAACCAAAATTCTTTTCCCTGTTTCGTGGGGGATACACCAAAAATCAGCTACAAAGCGATATACTTGCCGGTATAATTGTAGGTATTGTAGCGCTCCCATTGGCCATTGCGTTTGCCATTGCATCGGGCGTATCGCCCGAGAGGGGTTTAATAACCGCTATTGTTGCGGGCTTTCTAGTCTCTATTTTAGGTGGTAGTCGCGTACAAATTGGTGGCCCCACTGGAGCATTTGTGGTTATCGTATTCGGGATTGTGGAGCAACATGGCATCGACGGGCTAATAATATCAACCTTTATGGCGGGTATTTTCCTTATCGCATTTGGGTTGCTCCGCCTGGGCGCAGTCATTAAATTTATTCCCCACCCTCTAGTTGTTGGGTTTACCAGCGGTATTGCTGTAATAATTTTCTCAACTCAAATAAAAGAGTTTTTTGGGCTTACCATTGCTAAGGTTCCCTCACCATTTATTGAGAAATGGGGTGCTTACTTTAGCAACCTTAGCAGCATCAATCTTTACGCCTTGGCCATTGCAGTTGGTACTGTGCTGATTGCGGTTCACACCAAGCGGCTTATTAAAAGGATTCCGGGTTCATTTATCGCCATAATCCTTATGACAATTGTTGCCATGCTACTCCCCGCAGGTAGTGTAGACACCATAGGTTCGGTTTATGGAGAATTACCAACCACTATAAGCCTAAGCTTACCACATATCAACCTAGGAAGCCTTTCGCAATACGTAGCCCCAGCTTTTACCATTGCACTGCTTGGTGCCATAGAGTCGTTACTATCGGCAGTTGTAGCAGATGGTATGATAAGCGGTAACCATCGGTCGAATACAGAGCTAATAGGACAAGGAATAGCCAATGTGGCATCTTCACTGTTTGGAGGAATACCCGCAACTGGAGCCATTGCCCGTACCGCAACCAATGTTAAGAATGGGGGGAGAACGCCTGTTGCCGGTATTGTGCACGCCATTACACTACTTTTAATTGTGCTTTTCTTTGGTAAATGGGCCATTCAGATACCGTTGGCTTGCCTTGCAGGTATTCTGGTTGTTGTGGCATATAACATGAGTGAGTGGCGGTCGTTCTACTCCATACTTAAAGGTTCCCGATACGACATCGTGGTTCTGCTAGCAACATTTTTCCTAACGGTTCTAGTTGACCTAACCGTTGCCATACAAGTTGGGATGGTACTTGCTGCTTTACTGTTTATGCAGCGCATGGCAAGCGCCAGCCACGTTGTTGCTGCCGATTCCGACATTGATGCGCTTGAGGATTACTCTGACCTACCAAAAGGTATTGATGTTTACGAGATTAAAGGACCCTTCTTTTTTGCAGCAGCACAAAAGTACAGGGAAACGCTAAAAAACTTTGGCCGAAAAGCAGATGTACTTATCCTACGAATGCGATTTGTTCCGTTTATCGATTCAACGGGTATCCACAATTTTAAGGATACAGTAAAATACCTTCACTCAATAAACGTAAAGTTGATACTATCAGGGGTTCAGCCTGCGGTGAAAGAGGAACTGGAAAAAGCACAAATTGATACTTTAATTGGCAAAAATAATATTTGCAGCAGCTACAATGAAGCTAAGACGGTTGCAATGGATACAGTAGAAAAACAATTAAAAGAAACAAAGGAGTAATAAGAAACTGAAATAAAGCAAAGGGGTGCAAAACAGCTGTTTTGCACCCCTTTACTTTATAATACCCTCGGAAATTACTTTAACCATTTATCTAACCATCCAAAAAACTCACGCTGCCACACCACGGCGTTCTGTGGTTTTGTAACAAAGTGCGTTTCATCGGGAAAAACGAGCAAACGACTTGGCACACCAAGCAATTGTGCTGCATTAAAGGCTTGTAACCCCTCAGAATAGGCAATACGAAAATCGTTTTCGCCCACAATAACCATAATTGGAGTATCCCATTTTTGCACCAGCTTATGCGGACTATTTGCATACGTTCGCTGGGCAACCTTGTTATCTTTATCCCAGTATGGTCCACCAAAATCGTGGTTTGGGAAGAAAGTCTCCTCGGTTGAAGCATAAAAACTCTCGAAATTAAACATTCCGTTGTGTGAAATAAATGCTTTAAAACGATTTTGGTGCATACCTGCCAAATAGAAAACGGAATAGCCACCATAACTTGCGCCAACTGCACCCAACCTATCCTCATCAACCCAATGCTCCTCTTTAACATTATCGATGGCGCTCAGGTAGTCCTTAATATTCTGACCGCTATAGTCGCCAGATATTTGAGCATTCCACTCCTGTCCGAATGAGGGCACTCCCCGACGATTTGGCGCCACTACCACGTAACCGTTAGCGACCATCATTTGAATATTCCAACGATAGCTAAAAAACTGGCTAACGGTACTCTGGGGACCACCCTGGCAATACAATAATGTTGGATATTGCTTTGTCTCATCAAAATTAGGAGGCAATATTACCCAAACAAGCATCTGCTTACCATCGGTTGTTTTAACCCATCGCTGGGTAACCTCTCCCATTTCTATGTTATCGTAGATGTGCTTATTGATATGCGTAAGTTCCTTCTCATCACCCGTTTCGGGGTTTATGGTAAACAGTTCAGTTGCCATGCTCATGGTCATTTTCTGCGCCACAAGCGTACCCTGTGCAGGGGCAAACCACGTGTAGTTATGCCAACCATCGGTAATCTTTTTTATCTCGTTCGATTCAAGATTAACCCTGTAAATCTGCTGTGTTGCATTGATTCCGCTTATGAATATTAGACTGCTTCCACAGCTACTCCACGCAACATTATCAGCATTCTGGTCGAATCCCTTTGTAACATATTTCCTCTGGCCAGTCTCTAAATCTATCAAAAATAATCTATTCAAATCGCTCTCGTAGCCAGGTGTTTCCATGCTTAACCATGCAATGCGCTTCCCATCGGGCGAAAAAACAGGATGCTGGTCGTACCCCATCATCCCCTCGGTGATATTCTCCGTCAGATTATCCTCAATATGGTAAAGGTAGATATCGGAATTGGTACTTACGGCCAAATCCTTACCATGAAGTTTTTTGCATGCATATGCAATAATCTTTCCACAGGGACTCCATACAACATCATCATCACTAAAATGAGGAGACATGGGCGAATCCCATGCTTCACCTTCCATTATGTCCTTGGCTTCGCCAATCTTTCCATCGCTATACGACGCAACAAAAATATGCCTAAAACTACCATCGCGCCAGTAGTTCCAATGGCGATACATCATATTATCAGAAATACGGACATTTACCTTGGGCATGTCGGGATGCAACTCCGTGGGCGTTTTCTCAATCTGAACATTCATGGTGTACAGAATTCTGTCGCCAGTAGGAGCATATGCAAAAGAACTTATTCCTCCCTCAATTTTTGTAACCTGGGTTGGGTTTGAGCCATCCGTATTCATCTCCCAAAGCTGTGTATCGCCACTTCGGGTAGACAAGAAACCAATTTTAGCCCCATCGGGACGCCATTGCGGACTAAAATCGTTGGTTTTATTTGTTGTTAACTCTTGGGGCTCACCACCCACTACTGGAACTGAAAAGATATTGGTAACCCCCTTATTCGCCTCCATGGAGTAGCGAGTAAGCGTAAACAATACCGATTGCGCATCGGGTGAGACCTGGGTACTACCAATACGACCAAATTTCCAAAGAATTTCGGGGGTTAATACGCCATTGGCAATTTCCTCAGCGGTTAATTCAACATCTGGGGTAATGGGTTCTGATTTTTGGTCGTTTCCATTCTCCTGACACGACCACAACGTGGCAAGTAATGCCATAGTTACAAGTGTTTTAAGATTAATTTTCATCTGCACAAAGATTTTATATTATTAATTATAAACAAGTTATATTTTTACTCTAACATAGCTTAAACGGTTGGCATTTCGTTGTTTATTCCTCAATATTCCTATTTTCGTCTTTACTATTCTGCAACAAGTTTTTAGCGTTTTTAGAAGATATAATTGATTTTCCTGTTTGCTTTTCAATTTCTAAACGTACTTGCTTTGCTGCATTTCCACCTTTTTGAGCTATATCTATGTTTTTCGACTATACCTTGTGGCCTTTTTTCTTTCGATATTTCTGTTGTAGAGGCCTCTGCCAACATATTTAAAACCAACTCCAAATTAGTCATATTGTCTCGTAAGTTTTCTTTTGTCATAATTACCTTTCAAATAGTCAACTTCAAAAATAGTAATTTTTTTTGTCTGTCTTTTTTAATGGAAACGGATTTTTACAATGAATGCCAACTAATGGATGGAACACATATCTTTTGTTCATTCGTGTTTGTGATTGGTCTAATCATGAGTGTTTCATCATAATTTCCACTAATAGTATCAACTTCCCTATTTTAAACCTCATAAGGGTTCCCTATACATCCTAATGAAAATTCTACCCAAAATTAATGCACCTGCCCTCTCCCACACCTGCAATATAAGAAACACAGGAAAGATGCAAGCATTTGGATAGTTTCAGGAATCGTTATTCAATGTTGTTTAGTTAGAAGGGTGTTGCCTACTATTCAATTATAGCCATCCCCTACGACTACGCTCAGGATGACGGTCAGACTGAGCGTAGCCGAAGTCGATAGCCTTAACTAAACGACATTGGATTATTGATTACAAAAATATGATATTTTTTGTTGATAGGGTACAAACTAGGAATAATCAAATAATTTTGATTTACTTTAATTCTTTACAAAATCATTAGCCTGATTGATAAATGAAAGTTACAGAAAAGATATTTGGGCACCTCAACAACGGCAAAGAGGTAAAACTATTCACATTTGAATCGGCCAAAGGGTTATCCATTAGCATTTCAAACTATGGGGGTATTATCACCTCAATACTAATGCCCGATATATGTGGAACTATAAAAGAGATTTGTGCTGGCTTTGATTCGCTTGAAGAATATCTGGATGAACATCCTCATTTTGGGGTTATTGTGGGCAGGTACGCCAACCGTATTGCAAAAGGGAGATTCACAATCAATGATAAAGAATATGAACTCCCAATAAACAATGGGGCGAACCATCTTCACGGGGGAAATAATGGGTTTCATACAAAACTATGGGATTACAGAATAGAACGTGAAGATAATATCGCTTCGCTAGTACTTCATTATCAAAGCAAACACCTTGAAGAGGGCTACCCCGGAAATTTAGATATTACTGTAACCTATAGAGTAACTGACGATAATGCTCTGCACATAAACTTTAGTGCAAAAACCGACAAACCAACTCATATCAACCTAACCAGCCATGGATACTTTAACCTTAGCGGTTTTGATGACAACATAATGAATCACAAACTAATGATAAATGCTGATAGATACCTGGAGACTGACGAAAGCCTAATTCCCACGGGAACCCTGCTAGAATGCGATAACACCCCGCTTTATTTTAGGCAATTTACGCGCCTAGGCGATAGCATATTGCCTACTTCAGGAGGTATTGACCATTGCTTTGAACTTTTGAATAATGGTTCAATAGACAGTCTGGCAGCAATTTTAAAGCATAAACCATCAGGTCGTTCAATTTCAGTTTACACTACACAACCCGGTCTGCAGCTGTACACGGGCAACTCATTAGATGGCAGCATAAAAGGCCATAATGGGACCATTTACAATAAACAGGATGCTGTGTGTCTAGAGACTCAACATTTTCCGGACACTCCCAACCAAAGTAACTTTCCGTCCACTTTACTTAAGCCGATGGAAGAATACAGGCATGAAGTTAAGTATGTGTTTAAAACTGAACCATAACAAGGCTTGCAAGTGTTAAATTGTAATAAATTTATACTAGAGTTGTTATCAAGAACTCAACAACTGCAAGGCTTTGCCATTTCTCACAGTACATACACCAGCTACAATTAGTTTCATGAGTTCAGTAAATAGTTATATTTGTAATGCAATAACTAACAGAGCATGGCACTAGCACTTGATACAAAAAATTTAGAAAAGTTAATTGTAGTTGGCGACCGTGTACTAATTAAGCCCAAGAACCCTGAAGAGAGGACAAAGACAGGGTTATTGCTTCCGCCAGGGGTACAGGAGAAGCAGAAAGTACAATGCGGATATGTAATTAAGGTTGGTCCTGGTTATCCCATACCCATAGCTGGTGAGGATAACGAACCCTGGCAGAAGAGAAAGGATAATTCAAAATATTTCCCACTTCAGGCTCAAGTTGGCGATTTAGCCGTTTACCTGCAGGACAGTGGTACTGAAATTGAATTTAGCACTGAGAAGTACGTAGTTGTTCCATTCCAAGCCATTTTATTACTAGTGCGCGACGAAGGACTTTTTGAATAGAAAATAGTATATGTTGTAGTTTTTAATGCATAATCAATATATTTGCGAACAAATCAAGGAAATCAACTCATTGTTTAACACTACCAAATAAATTTGTAGTAAAATCAGCTAATGAAATGAAAAGAACTTCACTAATTATCAATATCGTATTAGCCCTAGCTGTTGTAGCGCTATATATTTTACACTTTACTGGCAACAAATCCGCTACGAGCGAAATTACAGAAGGAAACAGGGATACTGAAGAAATTGTTAAAGGCGAACAATCCATTGCCTGGGTTAATATGGACTCGATACTTAGCAATTACGATATGTACTTCGACATACAGAAAGAGTTGGAGAAAAAGGGACGCAACATGGAGGTTGATATGACAAACAGAACCCGTGCCTTTGAAAAAGAGATGATTGACTTTCAGGATAAAGTTCAGAAAGGCCTAGTTACCCGTTCGGTTGCTCAGCAAATGCAGCAAGACCTCGCTGCAAAGGAGCAAGAACTATACGTTTTCCGCGATGAGCTTAGAATGAGGTTTTCAGAAGAAGAGCAGGTTATGCTCAGAAGGATTCAGTATAGCATTAACGACTTTACAAAAATGTACAATAAGGATAAGGGCTATGAAATTATCCTTAGCGGTTCATTTGGAGGACCATTACTCTATGGTCACCCAGCAAATGACATTACAAAAGAGGTAATTGAAGGGCTAAATAAGGAGTATCAGAAAAATTTAGCTCCAAAAAAATAATCAGCATAAAAATGCACTAAACTAGCCCCTGATTATAGGGGCTTTTTTATTATGATATACACTAAGTACTTTAAGCGCAACAATTTTACTCCTAGCATTAAACATGAGCCAGACAAAGACCTTGGACTATGTATTGTGCTACCCTCATATAACGAAACAGAACTAGAGGGAGCACTTAATGCTCTTGCAAATTGCGAAAGACCAGCCTGCGCAGTTGAAGTAATAGTTGTTGTTAACTATCCTGAAGATGCTTCGGCAGCAATTGTAGCAAATGCTTTGGAGTGCATAAAAGTAACAGAAACTGCAGACAGAAAAGTTAATAATAACAGTTTCCGGTTCTTAGCAATTCCCGCATTTAATCTCAAAAAAAAGCATGCTGGTGTAGGATTGGCCCGTAGAGCTGGAATGGACGAAGCGGCTTGGCGATTACTTAAATCTAAATGTGATTATAAGATTATTGCCTGTTTTGACGCCGACTCGAACTGTTCGGAAAATTACCTATGTGAACTTGAACAACTTTGGATTAAAAAACCGGAAACAGCAGCTTGCTCAATACGCTACGAGCACCCTTTAGAAGGGGATAATTTTTCACCAGAAGTTTACCAAGCCATAGCGCAATACGAACTACACCTAAGGTACTACGTTGATGCTGGAAGGTACATAAAACATCCATTCTCGTACCAAACCGTTGGGTCAAGCATGGCCTGCAGTGCAAGCACCTATATTAAGGTGGGTGGAATGAGCAAGAACAAGGCAGGCGAAGATTTTTATTTTTTACAAAAGATAATACCCCACGGAAATTTCGAAGAACTCAATTCCGCCATAGTCTTTCCTTCGCCACGGCCATCTGATAGGGTTCCCTTCGGCACAGGAAGAGCAATATCAAAGCACCTGGAAGAATCGCAACACGAATATTTAACCTACAATTTCGACTCGATTTTAAGCCTTAAGGCTTTTATTGAAACGGCACCCAATACACTTTTCAACGCAAGCAAAAACACCATTGCTAAATTGCACTTCCAGCAACCCGAACCTCTTAGAGATTATCTTGAAATGAACGGTTTTTTGCAGGCCATAGAGGAGATTAATAAGAATACCGCCCACGCTGCAACTTTCAAGAAAAGGTTTTTCCTATGGTTTGATGCATTTAAACTCCTGAAATATTTAAACTATGCAAACGAACATCACTATAAACGAATGCCAATATGCTCCGAGGCATCAAAGCTTGCACAAGTACTAAACCTTAAGTTTAACCCCAACAATCCATCGGCCATTGAATTGCTAAATACTTTTAGGGAATTCAACTTAAGAGTAAGGCGTAACCTTAAAGTATGCTAATTAAATTTCTTAGAATAGATGTTAAAATAACACGCGCATATTAAATACCAATAAATTTATGAAAACAATACCAGACTGGGCATTAGGGTTAAACTGCGCAATTACAGTGTGCGACCTAAAAGGGAAAATACTATACATGAACGAAAAAGCACAGAAAACTTTTAGTAAATGGGGCGGTGAAACTTTAATTGGGCAAAACCTGTTCAGCTGCCACAAGCAATCATCTGCCGAAAGAATTTTGCACCTTATGGCCAATAATGAGACCAATGTGTACACTATTGAAAAGGGCGGGGTGAAAAAGTTAATCTACCAAACACCTTGGTACGCAGAAGGAAAAACAGCAGGTATGACAGAGATATCGCTGGAGTTACCAACCGCAATACCGCACTTTGTGCGTTAAGCATAATTCATAAAAAAAGTCCAGTGCAATGCACTGGACTTTTTTTATAATATTGTTACAACAGATTATTATGCAGGACTGATAGCCTCTACTGGGCAAACATCAGCACAAGCACCGCAATCGGTACATACATCTGGGTCAATCTTATAGATATCACCCTCAGAGATAGCCTCTACTGGGCACTCGTCAATACAGGTACCACATGCTGTACAATCGTCAGAAATTACATATGCCATTTTTTTGTTTTTTTAAAAGTTAAACTTGATTCATTAATGCACTACAAAAATACTATCAATAATTCAAATGAAAAATTAAAACGTACTTTTTACCATATTTATAACCAGTATAAATACAGTAATACTTTTTCCCTTTTAAAAACTATTGGAGTAGATTAGATTTCAGCCATATATCACCACTATAGCATACTCCGATTCCTAAGCAGAATATTTCTGGATAGTACACAGACTCATTCTATTTCTCAAAAATCATTTTAAGCGAAACCAGCAGGATAAAGACTCCAAATAGTTTTTTTAAAAGTTTTTCGGGCAAACTTATGGAGAACATCGAACCCAAATAACCACCAACCACAAAAGCCAAGGCAAGTATAAGTATAAACTTCACATTGATGTATCCTGATTTGTAGTAGTTGTATGCTCCAAGGATAGCCACCGGAAAAACCAAAACGCCTAAACTTGTACCCTGCGCTTGATGCTGAGTAAGTCCCATAAAAAAAATCAGAGCAGGCACAATAATTATTCCACCCCCTAACCCAAATGCCGCACCAACAAATCCGGCAACAAGGCCTATTAGCAATAATGTTATTACTTCTAGCAACCCCATATATTTTAATCTTTTAGTAAAGCAAATATAACCATAAATAAAGCAACCAAACACATTGGAATAGATTTTGAAAGGATTTATTCGCTCATAAAGAATGATGTATAATAAAAACTTATTAATTTTGAGCTACCACAAAACAAGATTATTTCTAAAAAATACAATGCATTATGAAAACGCTATTCGCATCATTTTTACTTTTTATAGCATTATCTGCTGTTGGACAGCAAGCTGGCCCACAAATTCAAATAGACAAGAGCAGTCATAATTTCGGGTTGATTAAGGAAGAAGCGGGTCCTGTTTCATACAATTTCGAGATAAAGAACACGGGTAGTTCTCCCCTAATCATTTCAAGGGTTACCTCATCGTGCGGATGTGCAGCATCGGAGTGGTCTAAAGAACCTTTATTACCTGGAGCAAATACAACTATTAAGGCAACCTATAACCCAAAGGGACGCCCAGGCACATTTAACCAAAGCATTACGGTATACACTAATGCAGCATCCTCAGGCACAGTGCTCACCATCCGCGGACAGGTTGAGCCACGAGCAAAAACACCGGAGGAGATTTACCGAAGAAGAATTGGTGACCTTGGTTTGAGCAACTCACACGTTTCGGTTGGTAAAGTATCCAACAAGGATAAGGTATCGAACTCACTTGAAGTTTATAACTTTGGAGAAGAGCCAGTTACACTATCTTTCCAAAGGGTTCCTAAGCACATTAACATTACCCCCAAACCCCAAACACTAAAGCCCAATGAAGCTGGAACTATTGATGTTACCTTTGATGCTAGCAATGTTGATGATTGGGGCTTTGCAATCAGCAGAATTTCTATTCTAATAAACGACAAGCAAACACAGGGAAACCTAATTAGCGTTAGCGGAAACATTGAAGAAGATTTTACGAGGCTAAGCGAAGAGGAACTATTAAATGCCCCTCAAATTTCTTTTTCTGAAACCCAAATGGACTTTGGCTCAATAGATGAGGGCACTTTGATTAAGCATGATTTTGAGTTTACCAACTCTGGCAAAAGCGATTTAATTATCCGGAAAATTAATGCAAGTTGTGGTTGTACAACCGTTGCGCCAAACGTAACAATTATAAAGCCTGGTGAAAAGAGTTCCATCTCAGCATCGTTTAGAACAAGCGGGTATACTGGCCGCCAAAGCAAAACAATTACCGTTATAACTAACGCCCCCAAACAATCAACAACAGTATTAAGGCTCACCGGAACAGTAAACAGAAAATAATATCTCTTTAGCAAATGAGAAAAATTGTATTTTTATTGATTGTTAGTTTGGCATTTACTGAGGTATCGGCACAAGCACCATATGCATACAGAATTTTCAGAAGCAATGGGGAGCCAATTGCTTTCGATACAATGGTTGATGAAATAACATTAACCGATATTGCACTTTTTGGCGAACTACACGATAACCCAATAGCCCATTGGCTACAAATAGAGCTTTGCCATAGGCTTAACAATAAAGGGAAAGTACTGGTTTTGGGTGCAGAAATGTTTGAAACCGACAATCAACTAGTTTTAGATGAATACCTTGAGGGGCTAATCTCGCAAAGCCGATTTGAAAACGAAGCCCGCTTATGGCCAAACTACAAGACCGATTACAAGCCACTGGTTGAATTTGCTAAGGAGAATAACCTTCCGTTTATTGCTACAAATATTCCAAGGCGATATGCTTCAATGGTGGCATCGGGTGGTTTTGAGGTTCTCGACAGCCTTACCCCAAGAGCAAAAGAGCACATTGCCCCCTTGCCCGTTGATTACAATCCTGAGTTACCTGGCTACAAGGCCATGCTAAGCATGATGGGCATGCCTGGGAAAATGGACAGTAAAATGGAAAACTTCCCTAAAGCACAGGCAATTAAGGATGCCACCATGGCGTGGAATATTGCGGGTAATCTTGAAAAAGGTAACCTCTTTATCCATTTTCACGGAACCTACCACTCAAATAATTATGAGGGTATAGTTTGGTACCTAAATAGGTATAAACCTAGTGCAACCCAAAAAACCATTGCAACGGTTCTTCAAACTTCAGCCAATGAGTTAGGTGAAGACAACAAAAACTTAGCGGATTATATTATTGTAGTGCCAGAGCGAATGACCCGAACATACTAAAACGTTATCTTCGGATATTTTCTTCATCATTGCACCATTCAATCACCAGGTTGTTTTGAGCATTCCACCATCAACCGGAATGGTTGTTCCTGTAATAAACGATGCCCTATCGGATAATAGGAATGCAGCTAAATTACCTAGTTCCTCGGGTTTCCCATAACGCGAAAGCGGAATTTGCTCTTGAAAAGATGAACGTACCTCACTTATGCTAATCCCTTTATCTTCAGCGATAAGACTATCGAGGTGGTTTACCCTCTCTGTATCAATTCTGCCGGGTAGAATATTATTAATACGAATATTATATGAAGCCAAATTGCGCGATAGGCTTTTGGCCAGACTGGTTACTCCAGAACGAAAAACGTTTGAAAGCAGCAGCATATCAATTGGTTCTTTTACCGATACCGATGTAATGGTAATAATACTCCCCTTTGACGCTTTTTGCATAGTAGGTAGGACCTCGCGTATTAGCCTTACTGCGCCCATTAGGCTTAACTCAAAGGCAGCTTGCCAATCATCATCGGAAAGCGTATTGAACATACCTGCAGGTGGCCCGCCAGCGTTAACAACTAACCCATCGAAACTTCCAAACTGCTCAAGTGCAGTCTTGACCCAAGTTTTAATTGACTTTGGTTGGGTTACATCAAGCACACCGTAACCAACATTGGCTCCACTCTTTTTAGCAATAAGCATCGAAGAGGTTTTTAGTTTATCCTCGTCTCTACTTCCTATAAATACATTAGCTCCCTCTAAGGCCGATGCTTGGGCAATAGCATAGCCTAACCCTTGGCTGGCACCAGCCACAAGTATGGTCTTATCTTTAAGTATTGGCTGCATAACAATTTGTTTTTATGTTAAGGTAATAAATCTGCTGAACAAAATTACTATTAGAGTTGCTCTTTTTGATGCTTATTCAATAAAACTGCTCAAATCGCCAGTAAGCGTTTTTATCTCTATGGCGGCAGCCTGTGAAGTCATTTGCGATGATATTAGGCGAGTTTGTGCATCGAGAAACTTGTTTTGGCTTTCGCGCAGTTCAATGTCCGAAATTGCTCCCAACTGATACTTTTCCCATGCTGCCTCGGCGTTTCGCTGGGCAAGTTTTACCGACTCCTCCTCAACCAAAACCAGTTCAATAGCTTGATTAAGGTTGTTTACCAGCTGAAAAGTCCTACTCTGCAAGTTTAACTCCAGCTCTTCCTGACTAATCTTTTGATTCTCGGCAATAATGGCTGCATTCTTTATCCTTCTGTTAATATTATTGCCATTAAAAAGGGTAAACGAAGCTCCTACCCCAACCGATGGTCCATGAATTTGGCTAAGCTGCGTTTGCCCGTTGGGTGTTCCTGTTCGTGAAAAGTTGTACGCCCCTACAAGGCTTAGCGTTGGGTAACGCGATGCTTTAGCCTCGCTAACCTCAAGTTCTGATACCTCGGCCTGCAACCGGGCAAAAAGCATACTTGGGTTTTGCTCACTTACCTTTAAATAAATGTCTGCTGAAAGTTCTGGATTGGGTACGGGAATGATTGTATTAACGTTAAAACTCACGTCGGGTTGGCGTGCCAGCAATCGGTTTAGTTCAGCTTTAATGTTTGTTAAGTGAGTTGATTGTTGCATGTATCGGGCACTATCGGCTCTATAGTCTACCTCCGACTGAAGTTCCTGAAGTTCATACCCAACACCTATATTAGATTTTTCGCGCGCAATAGTTAACCTTTCGCGCGACAGCACCATTTGGTCCTTATACGATTTGTATAGATTCTCGTTAAAAGCAATACTGTAGTAGGTATAAACTATATCGGCAATAGCATTCTCTATGGACATTCGAAGCTGTAAATCGCTTTGTTGTGCAAAAACGTCTAGTTTTTCTTTGCGAATAAACATGGCAAAACCATCAAAAAGAGTCCATCCCAATTGTGCACCCGGAGCTAGACTATGAGTTCGATACCCTTTATCAGAATTTGAATCACCAGTCTCATATTCAAAGTATCGATTCTGAAAGTTGTTATTCTGATTAACATTTAAATCGACACGGGGCAGGTAACCTGCATTCCCAATGGTATTGTTGTTCTGTGCAATATCAACCTCATTTCTGGCAATTCTAATTGAGAAACTATTCTCAAGGCCAATTCGAATAGCATCATCAAGGGTAAGAGTATCCTGTGAACTTACCACAATGGGAAATAGTATGAATACTAAAATAAACTTAAAACTACTCTTCTTCATTGTGGAGAATATTTGGTTTTTTACTTGAGATGTAGCTGTACATGGCCGGAATAATATAAAGCGTTAAACCCAGCGATAAAAGCAACCCGCCAATAATGGTTATACCCATAGGAATTCGGCTGGTTGATGCAGAGCCAAAGGCCAAAGCAATTGGAAGAGCCCCAAAAATTGTAGCCAAACTTGTCATTAGGATAGGGCGTAATCTTTGGCCAGCGGCCTCAATTACGGCCTGAGTTTTATCAAAACCCGCGATTTTCTTCTGATTGGCGAACTCTACTATCAAAATTCCGTTTTTAGTTACAATTCCTATTAGCACAATAATACCTATTTGGCTGAAGATATTCATGGTTTGTCCCATGATGTATAATGATAGTATTGCCCCTGCTAAGGCAAGTGGTACAGTAAACATAATGATAAGCGGGTCTCTAAAACTCTCGAATTGTGCAGCAAGAACAAGATAAACCAGAATGAGGGCAAAAGCGAATGCAAAGTACAAACTGCCCGAACTCTCCTCAAACTGCTGCGAGATGCCCGTTAGCGTGGTTGCAAAGGTATCATCAAGAATTTCCTCTGATATCTCCCGCATTGCCTCAATACCTTGCCCTAGAGTAACGCCTGATGCTGGGGAGGCCCTAAATGTGGCCGACACATACCTGTTATACCTGTAGCGTTGTGGAGATGTACTCTCCTCGGTGATGTTAATAAGATTACCCAGCTCAACCAGGTTACCCTTATCGTTACGCACCTGAATACTGGTAATATCCGATGGTTCATCTCGATACTGACGCTCGGCCTGCCCGATTACCTCATACTGCTTACCTTCAAAGATAAAAAAGCCATATCGTTGACCCGAAAAGTAGAGCTGTAAAGCCTCGGCAATATCTCTAGTCGTCACACCCGATGTTCTGGCTTTTTCGCGATCAATCTCAACATGTAACTCTGGCTTATTAAACTTTAAGTTAACATCAATCACCTGAAATCGCGGATCGTCCTGTGCTCTTCGCAAGAAGACTGGAACAACCTCTTTAAGCTGTTCAAAAGTTGGAGCCTGAACCACAAACTGTACTGGTAATCCTCCACCACGACCAGCCCTAATGGTTTGGTCTTGTGTAACGAATGAACGTGCAAGGGTTTGTGTATTTAGGTATGCTTGAATTTCGTCGGCAAGCTGTTGTTGCGATTTTTTTCTTTCATTGGGTTCATTGAGAATCATATTAACAAACCCCGTATTCCGAGAGCCTGACCACCCTGGTGATGCCAATGCAATAATGGCTTTGCGCTCGGGCATGGTGTCAATAAAGCTAACAATATTGCTAATGTACTCATCCATCATCTCAAACGAAGTTCCTTCAGGGGCTGTGGATGATATTCTTAGACGAGACTTATCTTCCATTGGTGCAAGTTCAGAGGGAATAATACTTCCCAACCCTAGAATTATAGCCAATGCTCCAATAATTACCGGAAAAGCAATCCACCTTTTTGCTACAAATGCCGTGAGCGATCGCTCGTATGAACTGGAAAACCGCTCAAAAAAGCCTCCAACAGCAGCAGCAAATTTCCCCTCTTTCTTCTTCTTACCGCCAAGAATACGAACACTCATCATTGGCGTGAGGGTAAGGGCAACAAACGTTGAAATGATTACTGCCCCCGAGAGGACTATTCCAAACTCTCGGAAAAGCCTTCCCGTTATACCCTGTAAAAAAACGATGGGTAAGAAAACGGATATCAGGGTTATTGTAGTAGATATAATTGCAAAAAATATCTCTTTAGTTCCGGTATACCCAGCCTTAAAGGGATCCATACCCTTTTCAACCTTTGAGTAGATATTCTCCACCATAACAATGGCATCGTCAACCACTAAACCCGTAGCAAGCACAATGCCCAAAAGGGAAAGGACATTTATTGAAAAGTCCATTATGTACATCACAAAGAACGACCCAATAAGAGATATTGGGATTGTAAGCATTGGAATTAGCGTAATACGCCACCTCCGGAGAAACACGAAAATAACAATAACCACAAGCACAAAAGCAATAAGAATGGTGTCCCGTACCTCCTTAACCGCATTACGTATTGAGGTGGTTACGTCCATTGCTATGTTAATGCGAATATCATCAGGCATTTCGCGTTCCATCTGCGCAAGCCTTTCATAAACATTATCGGCTATCTCAATATAGTTAACACCTGGCTGAGAGGTTAGCGCCACCCCAATTTGTGGGGTTCCGAAATTCCCTCGTAGTAGTGAACGTTCGTTTTCTGCAGCGAGTTCGGCCCTTCCTACGTCCTTCATTTTTACGGGAACACCCTGAACCTCTTTAATAATCAGATTATTAAAATCATCCTCAGTTTCAAGTCTCCCTAAAGTTCGTATTGATAGTTCGGTGTAGTAACCCTCAATAGTACCCGTAGGCAACTCAATATTTTCGCGGGTTAGGGCTAGTCGAATATCCGAAGGAGTTAACTTATAGGCTGCTAACTTGTTGGGATCGAGGCGCAATCGCATTGCGTACCGTTTTTCGCCCCAAATACCTACCTCGCTAATGCCCGAAACGGTTTGCAGCCTTTCCTTTATAACATTATTCCCAAAGTTAGACAGGTCGAGTAAGTCTCTTGTATCACTCTGAACGGTCAATATCATAATGGTTTCAGCATCAGCATCAGCCTTACTAACTACAGGGGCATCAATATCTGGGGGTAGCCTTCTAACTGCTCGCGATACTTTATCCCTAACATCATTGGCAGCAGCCTCCATATCAACACCTAACTGAAATTCAACCGTTATTGAACTTCTGCCGTCAGCACTGCTTGATGTAATCGATTTGATTCCGGAAATTCCATTAATGGCAGCCTCAAGCGGCTCTGTTATTTGTGCCTCAATTACATCGGCATTAGCGCCAACGTAGGATGTACTAACGGAAACAATGGGCGGGTCGACACTGGGATATTCCCTAACCCCCAAGTAGGTATAGCCAACCACACCAAAAAGTATGATGACAATTGCAAATACTATGGTTAGTACAGGCCTGTTTATGCTAACTGTTGAAAGATTCATCTACTGTAAGTTGAATGATTAAAAATGAAAAGACAATGAATATGCGCTAATATACCTACCAACTTTCAACAATGCTAGCTGAAACGGGCGTTCCCTCCCTAACCTGAAGTAATCCCGACAATAGTAGCGTATCGCCTGGGCTAATGCCCGATACGATTTCGACCGCAGTTGAAGTACGTACTCCGGTTTCCACCGGTACAAAGGTAGCCTTGCCATTACGTGCAAGCACAACATTTTGCCCTCCTAAAACTGGTACAAGCGCATTTGGTGAAATCAGCAAAGTTTTTGGACTCCCATTAATGGTAAACGATACCCTTGCGAATGAACCCGGAATTAAGTCGCCCTTTAAATTTGAGCACAATGCACGAACCTTAAGTGCACGTGTTTGCAAATCGATAACCGACTCGGTTGCGTATATCTTTGCGGTGTATTCTGTTGGGTAGTTACCCAAGGTAAAGGTAACCTCTTTACCTACCTTTACGCCATAGGCGTAGCGCTCGGGCACAGAAAACTCAAGCCTTAATGGGTTAACCTGTATAAGTGTTGCCAGAATAGTATTTGCACCTATAAAACTACCTGGACTTACGTGACGCAGGCCTATTCGACCATCGAAAGGAGCACGGATTTCGGCTTTCTGTATTTGCGCTTCAGACAGCTTAATATCAGCCTTAATACCATCAACTTTATTTAGGGCAACATCCAAATCTTGCTGGCTAAGGGCATTGATCTCCTTAAGCCTTTGCTTACGCAGCAAGTCGTCCTCAACTAGTTTCAAATCCGACTTTAATTTCTCAAGTCTAGCCCTAATCTCACTATCGTTAACACGGGCAAGTAATTGTCCTTTAGTAACTGTACTTCCTTCAATAAGGTAAAATTCGACTAGTTTACCTGTTGTTTCAGCCCTTAGTTCAACCTCTTCGCCAGGCAATAGAGTGCCCGACAAAGAAAGCCCCTGTGTTAAAGGTTGCAGAGTTACTACATAGGCTTCAACCGACAAACCTGAACGTGCTTGTTGATTTGCGGTTCCACTCTTCTCTTTATCGCCACATGCAGATAAAAGCAGTCCAAACAAGATTGTTAAAAAAAGAAAGTTTTGCTTTGCCATTTAAGTATTTAATAATGTGAATATTTTATTGTGATAATCATAAGACAACAATAAACTGAAAAGGTTTATGGATTTCGAATCTTTTTGAATGATTGGAGTAATGTATACTAAATTGCATAAACAAGAAGCAGACAAAGGTCTACTTTTTACGTCTCCAGAACAAGAACCCCTTTCGAAGAAAAAGGCCATAAATCGTTCTTACTGTTGATGATTTTTCAACCAAAGGGATAAGTACACTTGTAAAAACAATGCTGATTAGAATTACGGCGTAGGTAATGTCGCGTATAAACTCCCCTCCCTCAATACCTTGCTGTAATGGCAACGATGCCAATACCGCTGCAGCAAGTCCCTTTGGAACCATTATGCTCATCATGGTTAAATCGGAGGTGGCAAAAGGTTTACGTACCGAGAACTTTACAACTGGCACCCTAGAAATGAAGATAATAATTGCAATTAAAAGCCCTAAAACTAATGCCCACAGATTTTGCAGCTGAATTGAAAGGCCGATATAAATGAAAAAAAAGGTTTTAAGCAGAAAAACAATTTCGGAGAAAAATATCTTCTCGGTTTCGTTTAAGCTAATGGGTTCAGAGGCAATGTATCTTTTTAATAGGCTTACATTGAAAACCTCAAGATTGGCTAATGTTATCCCAAAGGCCAGGGCTGAAATTGCTCCACTGAAGCCAAACATCTCGGCAATTCCAAAAATGATGAAAACAAAGGCTGGGGTTGTAAAAATGGTGTTCCGAATTGTTCTTACCCGGTTTAACAGGATTGACCAAACCAAAGCACCCAGCCATCCCATTATCGCTGCAAGAATAAACGACGATATTATTTTGCCTACAATTAGCCCTATTTTGACCTCTTCAACCTGAAATGTTTCTAGCAAAGCAAGCGCAAAAACTATGCAAAGCACGTCGCTAATGGCCGATTCCAGAACAAGTATGGTTTTTGAGGCCTCGTTCATCCTTAGCTGTTGAACCATGGGAATTACCACTGCCGAAGAAGTCCCGCCAAGTATGGTTCCAAGCATAAACCCAGCAACAGGGTGCAATCCGAAAAGAAGCCATGAGATTAGCCCAACAATAATTGTGGTCACAAAAAAGTTGGTTGTCGTAAGAGCTGTAGTCCCCTTAATTGCATTCTTCAGCATATCGAAACGCAATGCCAATCCACCCTCAAATAAAATAATTACAAGCGTAATGGTGGTAAACATGGGACCAGCAATACCAAAGTCCTCAGGCGTGATTATGCCAAAAATTGGACCCAAAAGCAATCCAATAAGCATAAGTAACAACACATCGGGAATTCGCTTACGCTCAAATATCCCTGTAAAAAGATGCGATACAAATACGATAAGACCTACAAAAACTATTACACCTGCATTTTCCATATACCGCTATCGATTAGGCAAGAGATCCATATATATTGGCAGGTGATCGCTATAACCTCCATGATACTTAAACCCTATATAAGTTCTGAATGGAACTACTCCAACAAACCGTTCGTCTTTCTCAAGCAAAAAATCGGCCTCATATATCTTACCCCCATCGGGAGTAGTATAAACTCCATGCTTAGCATTGAGCAACCCTTTTGAAACAATCATCATATCAATAATCTCCCATGCACCTTGAAACTTAAGAGTTCCCTCACCTTTAGCCACATAAGGATAGTGCAAATTATATAATCCGTCAGCGGTAAAAGGCTTTTCTGGAAGGGATGCAACCAAACCTTCAACCAGAGGTCTGCTATCGGGGGTATCGTTAAAATCGCCCATAACGATTATGCGGGCATCGGGATGAAATATTTTTATGGAATCAACCTTTTGTCTTACCAGTTTTCCGGCTGCTATTCGACCTGGTTCGCTAGCCAGCGCCCCGCCATACTTGGATGGCCAGTGGTTAACAAAAACATGTAGCGTATCAAGCCCATCAATAATGCCACGTGCATAGAGCACATCGCGCGTTGCGCGATCGGGATTATCGGGGTACGATACCCTAAAAAAACGCTCCTCCTCAACGGTAAACTGATCGGGTCGGTAAATTAATGCAACATCTATGCCCCTGAAATCGGGAGATTCTTTATGCACAATTTGGTAGTTAAACTTGGAAAGAGGTGTATGCTTAGTTATCCGCTCAATCACAAACCTATTCTCAATTTCACAAAAACCAACCATTGTGGGAGGTTCCCACTCGCCAACAGCAGTAATAACCTTATATATATTGTTAACCTTATCGGTCATCTTGCGCCATGTCCAATAGCGTGAGCCTTGAGGAGTAAACTCATCATCGTTGGTAAGACTATCGTTAAAGGGATCGAACAAGTTTTCTACGTTGTAAAACATTAATCTATACCTATCCTGCGCTAATAATCCGCTGGAGAGTAGGGTTAATACCGCCACAAGGATCACTAAATGGATTACTGACCTATAAGTATCTTTTAATAAATACATTACTAAACAGTATTAATGAGTGATTTAAAACGCAAACAAAACTTGTATGCGCAGCTCAAATATATTAAGAATTTTGTGATTGACCACTTTACTTTTCCTCTTCTTCTTCCTCTTCCACCCATTCGTATGCACCAATATCTGGATTGTTATCGGAAATACGACTAACATTATTCAGATCAAAGGGATATTTCAGAGCAAACTCCATTAGCCCAGCATTAATGGCAGGGCTCTCCGATTCGAGTTGGAAGTCTTGCCCATAAGGATCGATAAATAAAGGTTTGTCGAAGATCACATTAATAAAATTTGAGGAATCAGAAAGATTATCAAAACGGATCAAAGAGTTTTCGAAATGGTAAATAAACGGGGAGTTTATTGGCTGGCCATAGTATGAATTGACTAGTTCAACCTCATTAGATCTAGAACCGTAAATAATAGAATTAGTAAATGAAGCCTCCAATCCGTATTCGGCTATTTCAACATCACCTGAAGCGGCTTGGTACAAATAATAATTTGCAAGCAAAAGTGCGGGACCTGTTCTAGTAACATATTGTCCCCAATAGTTTGCAATAGTACAATGAGAAAAATTGTAGGTCCCCGCTGCCAATGATAAACACATTTCCTTAGCATTAGCAAAAAGGCAATTACCCGATTCAATGCTCGCTCCCCTGGCATCAATTGCCATATAGCTCATATTCTTAACTATTGAATTGGTTATTGTTAAAGTCTTAAAATCTGGATTTGCAAAAGGAAGTATATTGATACCCGTAATAGCATTGGAAATAATTGCCCAATTAATTATGTTGCTATGGCTAGATGGTGTAAGCCAAATCCCACCCCATTGCCCAGGTTTGTCTCTGTAAAAAAGTTCCAATCTATCGCCTTCAAAAATAACTGGATTTTCAGGTTCTCCATTTACTACTAATTTACCCTCAACTAGTATCCAAGCGCCATTATGAGAGTGTATTCGGGCACCTGGCTCAATGGTCAACTCAACATCAGGTTTCACCCATAAATAGTCGTATATTAAGTATGGCTTATCAGCAGTAAAAGTAGTTGACTCGAATAGTGTGTCGGCTTTATAAAGGTGCATATCCTGCCCCCAGCTAATAAGTTTCACATCCTGAATATTGCCATTGGTCTCAAATACTATGGAGTCTGATACTAGCATTGGAGCATCCTCATTTGTTGGATCAACAGTAACCTCAACAAACACAAACAGGCTATCCTTGCCCCTAAGTAGGATATCGCGAGCATAATCTGTAGGCTGACCATCAACATTTATGCGATAAGCCGAGGAGTTTCCTCCCATAAGCCTTACCGATGAAATATTGATATCGCTACGATTACGATTATAAACCTTTAAACTCCTTGTGGCAGAGCCTATTGTTGTGAATACTGTATCAAAAACTACAGTATCAATACTAAAATCTAACTTAAAGGAGGGATTAGATGAGATTGGATCCTTTTGGCACGATGCAAGCCAAATACCAATAACCAATAATAGAATGGGGATTAATGCTTTTTTCATTAAGACTTTATTGTTACCAAATAATACGATGTTAATAGCCTAAGATAATAACCAACAAAGATAAATAATATTGCATGCCAACTCTACCAATAACTAGAATATATGCTACAGAGGAAATTGGTTTAACTCCGTTTTAAGCAGGTTGATTTACTTCCCAATTCTTGTTAAATCATAGTTTACAAACAAAAATTACAACTCTTTAACACTGAAAACTATTTTAAGGCTTAAAGTTTTCTACCTTTGTCGGCTAGTTATTCAGGCTAAAATAAGAAATGGACATACGAGAAAAAATACTTGATGGCGCTGGGAGTCTCTTTATTAAAGAGGGAATTAGGTTAGTAACCATGGACTCTATTGCACAATCTCTGGGTATTTCGAAGAGAACAATTTACGAAAACTTTAAGGATAAAGAGGATTTAATACACAACTTTTTAACCAGAGTCGTTAACACACATAAGAATGTCCTTATTAAAATTGGACAAAATTCTACTAATGTGATTGAATCTCTATTTGAATTTGGGAAATACAATAGTGATGCTTTTGCAAAGATTAATCCAATTTTTTTCGACGATTTAAAAAAATACTACTCGGAGATGTTCGAGTCAATAAAGAAAAGAGAGATAATTGGTAACGGGGAAATATCATACTTAATACTAAAGCGAGGGGTTAATGAGGGTACCTTTGTGAAGACTATTGACATTGACATAGTGAATACTTTTATACATACTACCATGAGCCATTTTTTCAAAAAAGATGAACAGGATTCTATCCCACACTCAAAAGTATGGTCTTCAGTTTTCCTCCCTTACATAAGGGGTATTTGCACTGAAAAAGGTCTTGAACATTTAAATAGTTTCTTAGACAAAAACAAAAACTCTAACAACCAATAAAGTTTTTACAGGAAAGATGAACCTTAATTGCAAACAAAGGTTTTAGTTACAGTTACAAAACAAAAATTTTAGAAGAAAATAAAAATAACTTACGACACATGAAGCGCAAAATTTTAATCTTCTCTTTAGTATTCTTTGCAGTTGGACAAACTTTTGCTCAGCCACAAAGTTTCAATCTTACTCTTAAAGATGCACAAGATCAGGCTTTAGAGCATAACAGAACGCTAAAAAACGCCTCGCTTGAAATTCAAAAGGCTGAAGCGGTTCGCTGGCAAACACTTGCCACCATGCTTCCGCAGGCCAATGTGAACCTCGATTATTCAAACTTCATGGGGTACGAAATAAACTTTGGTGGCATGCCAATCCCTATGAATCCATCGGGAAATTTAACGGCACAGGTAGGGATTGGGCTTAGCGGAGCACAGCTCATTGGAACACAACTAGGCGCTATTGCTACAAAAATGGCCGAAATTAATCTGCAAAAAACAGAGCAGGATATTGTAAATCAGGTTAAATCGCTGTACTACTCTATTCTTATTATGGACCAAACGGTTACCCTACTAGATAAAAGTCTTGGTAATATTAGGAAGCTACATGAGTTTACAGAAAACTCTGTTAAAGTGGGAGTTGCCGACCAAACTGATGCCGATCAGCTACTGGTGCAAATAGCCACCATGGAAACAACAATTAACTCAACCAAACGCTCGCTCGAAATGCTTTACAACTCGCTTCGACTTCAAATGGGAGCTGAGGCAAGTGTAGAAATTACACTCACACAAACCATTGAAGACCTACTTAATATTGAGGGTGCGTTGCAGCTTCTAAAGGCTGATTTTATTCTCGACAACAACTTTAACTTCCAACTGGTAAAGCAATCGGCCGATTTATCTAAAAAACAAATCGCTCTAAATTCCTGGAGTTACGGTCCTACCGTTAGCGCATTTTACCAATACACTAAAAAAACATATTTTGGTAAGGACGAAGGTTTTAATATGACCCCTCCTAACCTAGTTGGCGCAGCTATCGCAATTCCAATTTTTTCAAGTGGAACTAGGTATACTAAGGTACGCGAAGCAAAACTTGCACACGAAGTACAGCTAAACACACTAGCCGATACAAAAGAAGCGCTAACAATTCAGCATAGCCAGCTGTGCTACAACCTAAAATCGGCGTTTGAGAGTTATGATACTCAAAAGAAAAACATAGAGGTAAACCAGCGTATACTCGAAAACATTTCGAAGAAGTATGAGCAAGGTATGGCATCAAGCCTTGAGGTTACCACAACAGGCACAAACCTTATTACTGCTCAAAACAGCTACGTTCAGGCACTAATGGAGGTTGTTACCGCCCAAATTGCATTAGAGAAACTACTTAATACAGATAACCAATAATATATTAGTTAATACAGCAAAAAGATGAACAAATTATTTAGAGCATTTATTGTTGGCAGCATGGCTCTTGCCGTTATAAGCTGCGGTAAAAAGTCCGAACAGCAGGCTGAGGTTGAAAAAGTTGAAAAGGTTAAAGTTACCACACTTAACAAAACAACAATTGCCCGTCACATTGAGATATCAACCACATTGCAAGGCTACGAAACCATGAATATTGCCCCTGCAGTAACTGGCCGAATTGAGCGAATTTACCACGATGTAGGGTCGCAAGTAAAAGCAGGCGATATGCTGGTACGTATGGACCAAACCCAACTAAACACTACAAAACTTACTTTCGCCAACCTAGAGGTTGAGTTTGAGCGCGTAAAGTCACTTTACGAGTCGGGAAGCATACCTAAGCAAACTTACGACCAAACTAAGTTGGGTTACGAGCAAACCAAAGAGAATTTAGATTTTCTGACTGAGAACACCTTTGTTAAGGCTCGCATACCCGGCGTTATTGCCGCAAAAAACTATGAAGATGGGGAGTTATATGCCGGAGCCCCTATTCTTGTTCTTACCCAAATTCATTTACTTAAAGCGCTTGTAAACATTCCAGAATCGTACTTCCCATTGGTTAAAAAAGGTATGAATTTAAAATTATACTCCGACATCTACCCAAACCAAGCATTTGAAGCCACAATTGAAACTATTTATCCAACCATTGATGCTTCTACGCATTCTTTTCAGGCAAAACTGAAAATTCCAAATTCTAAAAACTTACTCAGGCCAGGCATGTTTATGCGCACAACCCTTGAATTAGGTGAGTTTGAGGCGTTTATTGCCCCATACCAAGCAGTACTAAAACTGATAGGTGCAAACAACCGATACGTATTTTTAAATGACAATGGCGTAGCCAAACGTGTTGAGGTAACTATGGGCCAACGTTTCGACGATTTGATTGAGATAAAGGCCAACGGCATAAAAGAAGGAGATGAGATTGTAACTGTTGGACAAGCAAAACTGGTTAATGGTGTCAAACTCGATATCGTTAAATAAACAGAACTGCAATGAAAATCTTTAGTATTTCCAATTATGTTATGATAAGAAATAGTTTAAATATCAGAAAATGAGTATTTACAAAACAGCGATAGCGAAACCCGTTACTACCCTATTAATTTTTGTGGGTGTAGTAATAATAGGTGTGTTTTCATTTTTAAAACTACCTATTGACCTATTCCCCGAACTAGAAATTCCATTCATATCCGTTATGACCGCCTATCCTGGGGCAAGTGCCAACGAGATAGAGACAAACATAACCCGCCTACTCGAAAACAGACTAAACGCTGTTGAGGGGCTAAAAGAAATAAGCTCGTCATCAAAGGACAATATGTCCATGGTTTTCCTTGAGTTAAATTGGGGAACAAACCTTGATGAGGTAATGAACGATGTGCGCTCAAACCTGGATATGATTAGGGAACAGCTACCCAAAGGGTCATCTAGTCCCTTCATCTTTAAGTTCAACTTCAGCTCAATGCCAATTATTCAGTTTGCCGTAACGGCAAAGGAGAGCTATGCTGGACTTGATAAAATACTGGAAGAGAGCGTTATTCCTCGACTTAACATGGTTGATGGAATTGGTAATATATCTACTTCTGGCGCACCTGAGCGTTTTGTTTATATTGATTTGAATCAGGAAAAACTCGATGCCTACAACCTACCTCTTGAGGCTGTTGGAGCCGCCGTAAGCAGCAATAACCTAAACCTTTCTTCGGGTACTGTAAAAATGAAGAAAGAGCAGTATCA
>JAQUJY010000117.1 GCA_028680705.1 Bacteroidales bacterium | reverse complement strand
CAAGTAGATATAAATGTTAGGTAGTTTGTAGTCAATTTATTTTTTTTAATGAACTTAAGGTTTTAATTGGGATTAATAGGCAGAATATTTATTAACGAATATTTCAACAATCGGAAGGTACTGACTGTCTCGGTTGTAAAGTAAATTAAGAATGGTGGCACTCCATCGGCATTTTGGAAACTGGTTACAAAAACTTAAAGGGTTAGTTGTTTTGTGCCAATTTGTCTCCTTTATTAAAAAGTGTCTGTTATTTAAAATCAATCTGCGAATGGTACTGAATTTGATGTAAGGTTAAATTCTAATTAGGATAGAATTGTGAGAAAGTTGATTGCAGTATTTTTAATTCTTGGAATAACTTCGGTTGCATATAGCCAGAGAGAACGGAATTATAGTTTGTTTATTGAGAATGTATTCTCCCAGGGAGAAGTACTTAAAACAAACGACTTTGTAAGAGGATTGAATCAAAGGGGAATTCCCATTAGCGATTTTACGGCCTCAGATACCCGTGTTGGCTGGCAGACAAGGGGAACACAGCAATGGCACCATAATCTTAAGTTACCCTACTATGGGATAGGCTTTTTTAATAGTCTATTCTCTCACCAAGAGGAAATTGGACATCCAACGGCACTCTATTTCTTCTTTGGAGGGCCATTCATAAGTAAGCTAAAATCCTCATTCGATTACGAGTTTGGTTTTGGCTTAAGTTCCAACTGGAAACCATATGATGAGTTAGAGAATCCGTTTAATCTAGCTATTGGTTCTTACATGAATGCATTTATTGATTTTAAAATAGGGTATTCGTGGTATTTGGGCAAAAAGTTTAGCTTAAATGCTGGGGTTAGGGCGACCCATTTTTCAAATGGCGCTTTAAGACATCCCAACTCTGGGATTAACCTTTTGTCGCCGTTTGTAGGTTTGCGGTATGACTTTATTGCAAGAGAAGATTTAATTAATTCAATTCCAACTCCTGAGGAGGATACACCTACAGAAGAATTTAACATTGGTATTGTGCTAGGTGAAAGGTCTGTAAAACATACTACTACGCGTAATATCAAGAGTGTTTCACTTAAGAGCCTTTCTTTGGGGTACTTAAAGCCAGGCGGAGGAGTATTTAGGTATGGCCTTGGATTAGATGTGGGCATAGATGAAAATAGGTGGATTACCGTGAAAGAAGACAGTGTTGAATTGGCCCCGTTTAAAAACCAACTATTTTTGGGAATTGCACCCATCGGGCAGTTTAGGGTAAATCGTCTTGCTTTACAGGCAGGGGTTGGGTACGAATTGCTGAGTGGAGGCAAATTTGTTAAAAATCAATTTTATCAGCGGGTTGGCTTGCGGTACTATTTATCCGACCATCTGTTTGCAGGTATTGCTATTAAGGCAACTAATTTTAGCAGAGCAGATTATATTGAATGGAGTTTGGGGTTTAATCTGAAAAGGGCAAAGGGTGAATAGCTGCTTTTTAACAATGTGTTTGTGTTGTGCAAAATTATAGTCAGTCAGAATAGATTGAACACTAAAGCAGACTTACCAAAACGGGGCGTTTGGAATAGCACGCTTTAATTATCCGATATTAATAAAATTTATAGGGTATTATATAAAAAAAGGGAATCCAAATCAGATTCCCTTTTTTGTTAGTTGCTTACAACTAGTTACTTGTCCCAATATTCCCTGCGGCACATGCATTAAAAGTATTACCAGTACTTTGTGCTGATAATGTGCAATAGTCTAAATAAATGCCCCATTTAGCCGAATGGTTAAAGTTACAATTCTTAACTGTTAATCCGCTTAGCTCATTAATGTATAATCCTGCGCTAAAATCGTAAGTATGTTTTGCTCCATAATTAAAATCACAATATTCGAATATTGAGTTTGATGTAGTGTTTTGATAAACTTCAACTCCATTCCAAGCACCTGCGGCTGGGGTTAAATTGCTCGATGTAAAAACAATAGGCTCATTGGCTGTTCCTATTGCAGTTACGGTATTTGTAGCATAAAAGCCAAAACTAATATATCCTTCTGCATTAAATTTCAGTATTGTTCCGGGTTGTATGGTAAGGTTAGTTTCAACCCTAGCAATATTGTTGAAAATATACGGTACAGATTGTTTTCTCCAGGTTAAACTTGTGCCATGAGTAGAGGTTACTTCGCCATAGTATGGAATGATTATTCCATACCCTTCCTTACAGATAAATGTGTTATTTGTTCCCAAAGTATGGATTGCATATGGGTACAACGAAACAGCATGAGTGCCGCAATTCTCTACAGTATTACCATTCATTGCAACAAACGCACCCTCCGTGTCAAGATTAATTGCTACAGATTTTGAGTAACGAACGCGGTTGTTATTAAAGGTTAACTTACAGTAAATACCTACCGCTTCCCACCCCGATTCGCCAGCATAATCAATATCGCAGTATGTTAAACTTGTATTTTCGAGTGTATTGTTGTAAAAGAACAAGCCATTCCAAGCACCTGGCGTTGGCATTGAGCTATACGAAGTGAAAACAATCCTCTTATCAGGTGTGCCATTTGCCGTTACAGTTGTGGTTTGATTATATCCAAAATGGAGAGCAGCATCTGCTTTGAATTTAATAACAGTTCCAGGCTGAATTGTTAAATTTGCATCAATATAAACAACTCCCTCAACCACATAGAACTTGTCTGCGGTCCAGGTTGTAACTACATTGATGTCCTCATTGATAAGAATATAATCATCTTGGGGAGGAATAGTATCCTCTTTTTCACACGAGGTAAAAACTGTTGATATTGACAGCAATACCATTGTAATTAAGGTTAAATTTCTCATGATTTTACAGTTTTAGTAAATGTTAAAATTTATATGAAATACCCAAGGTAAGGTATGATATACCGTAGCCAAGTTCAGCCATAGCGCCAAAGCTATCTGAAAAGTAGTAGCGTCCCCCTATAAACCAAGCCCAGATAAAACTACTACCCGAAGCAGAGTATCCATTCATACCGGGTATTGCCCCTATCTCTTTAGAGTTAACTATATCGTAACCAAGCAATAGACCAGTGTAGGTGTCAAACTTATCAATTAGCTGATAGTGCCCAACTCCTCTTGCTCCTATAATAAAGTTGGTGTATTTCCAGCCCCAGCCAGAGTATTCCCATTTTGCTCCGGAGTATCCAATATATCCGCCAATTCCCAGTGAACTTTTCTCATCAAAAAGTTCATCCACTACGCCCACTTCAAACGATAATGAAAGAGGAGGAGTTTTACTGGTATAGCCACTCCCGGTGTAAAGAGCATTTCCAAGGCCAATGCCTGCATTTAATACCTTATCACCTTTGTTAAAGGTGTTTTGCGAAATTCCCAGTAGGGAAAAACTGCATAGTACAGCAATAAGTGTTAGTGTCTTTTTCATTTTAATAAAGTTTAGTTAGGTTGTTTTTTAGCCTTAAAATATGAATCAAAGGTATTGAGCTTATTGGGGTAGATTTTACCCCCAAAAGGGGGTTTTTGATAAAGCTTATATAGCTTAATTTTGTGGTAGGGTTGAGCTAGCTTACAGCATATTATGATTGCCTATTACTTTGGAATAAGTGCTTAAGAGAAGTAAATTTTGCTCGTTATGTAATTGGAGTAATTATTAAACTTAATTTTGCTGTTATACGTATTGGAAATAACCCTAAAAAATTAAGCAATGAGTAGATTTGTTGCAAGTGTTTTTATCGTATTAATTGGATTTCAAGCAATTAAAGCCCAAACATCCAATCCGCAAGATATTGAGACGCAATTAGCTGCTGCTGATACTCTTGCACCCCTAGAGCGTAATAGGGTTTACCAGAATACAATTATTTCGCTTATGTATTCTAATACCAACAAAGCGATACAATTGGCAAAAACAGGTTTAGAGCACTCTACGGTTGAGAAGGATACGGCAGCCATGGCGGCATTTGCAAACTTTGTTGGTGTTGGCTACTTTATTAATTCGCAGGTAGACCTATCTACCCCAATGCTTCAAAACTCAATACAATGGGCAAAGGCTGTTGGCGATGAAAAGCGTGCAGCACTGTCGTACTTTGCGCTGGCAAATAACTATTCAAAATTGGGAATGCCCGATTCTGCAATTAATTGCTTTTATGCTGTACTTCCATATTTTGAAAAACAGAATGATTTTAAATCAATTGGAACAATTAATGCAAATATTGCCGTTTTGTACTACAATATGGGGCATCACGAAAACGCAAAGCAGCACTATACCGAGGCGTTGACGTACGCCCTAAAGGCGAATGACCCTAACTTGAATGGAGGAGTTTATAGAGGATTGGGCTTGTATGAGACTGACTTTAAGTTGCGGAATGAATTTTACAATAAGTCTCTAGAAGGATTTAGAACTGCGAATAATAAATTTGAAGAGTCCTCAACACTAGCTACAATTGGTTGGGATTATTACACATCAAAAGGGAATACAACAAAGGCTTTGGACTATATGTACCGAGCTATAAAAATTGCTGAGGCGCATGAGTTTCGAAGCCTGATTGCAGACCAATCTGCCCAGTTAACTGACATTTTTATGTCGTTGAAAGATATGTCAAAGGCAGAATACTATGCCAATAAGGCCAATGAATTTGCCCCAAAGGATAACCAAATACTAATGCAACGGCTAGAAGATAAACTGTTCAAACTTTATGTTCTAAAAGGCGATGCACATAAGGCCGATAGTTTATATATCAGTCGGGTTGGGCGAATTACATTACAAAATCAAGAACGGATGTTAAATGCGCTATCGGAGAAGGAGGTTATGTATGAGACTGAGAAGAAGGAACTTCGAATTAATACATTGGAAAAGCAGCGTAAAATTACCTTACTGCTTTCAATCCTTGGCGTAACACTGCTTGTTATTATAATTATTTTGATTGCTGCAAGCCATAAATTAATATCGCAAAAACGGAAACTTGCAGAGCAAAAAATAGTTCAGCTGGAGCAGGAGAAACAGCTAATTGCAACTCAATCTGTTTTGGAAGGTGAAACAGCCGAACGTGCACGATTATCAAAAGATTTACACGATGGATTAGGCGGATTGCTCTCTGTAGCTAAACATAAAATAGCCAATATGAAAGGTAGCTTAACTATTCCCGAGGAGCAGGTGGGGACTTTTAACTCGGCACTCGAAATGCTCGACAATTCCATAAAGGAACTCCGAAGAGTTGCCCATAACCTAATGCCTGAATCGCTTGTGCGCTATGGGTTAAATTCAGACATTAGCGATTTTTGCAATAATATTGATAAGGTTAAGTACCATTTTTATGGTACAGAAAAGAGGCTTGATGAGAAGTTAGAAGTTGCTGCGTTCCGCATTGTGAGCGAACTGGTAAATAACGCCCTTAAGCATTCGAATGCAAGTAAAATTAGCGTACAGTTGGTTCAGGAGCAGGATAGAATTAGCATAACGGTTTATGATGATGGCTGTGGGTTCGATGTTAAATCTATCGATAGGAGCAAGTCTGGCGGGCTTAATAATATTCAAGCCAGAGTTATCTCATTTAACGGAAGGATTGACATCCTATCCTCATCCGAGAAAGGAACTGAGGTTTCAGTTGAATTTAATTATTAAGAATGCTTTTAATGCCAATTAGTTAACAAGACATGGACTATTATTCAAACTTCGACTTCGCTCAGTTTGACCGTCAGGCTGAGCGAAGTCGAAGTTGACGGTCTTAGCTAAAGGACATTGATTGTTAATTTCAAATGATTGACGTTTTTCACTAATTAACTCTTTTAAAGATGAGCAAAATTCTTATTGTTGACGACCATCCGCTAATTGCAAAGAGTTTAGCGAGTATTATTACCGAATCGGGCGTGGGAGAATTGGTAGCTATAGCGTCAACAGCCAAAGAGTGCTTGAATTTAGTTGCCACAAAACACATCGATTTGGTATTGCTTGATATTAATTTACCCGATGGCAATGGATTGGATATCTGTAAACTGATAATTGAAAAACATCCTCACGTTAAAGTTCTGGCAATAACTACATTTGATGAGTATACCATAATTCGAAAGATGTTGGAAAATGGAGCTTCGGGGTATATCCTTAAGAATTGTATGCCCGAAGAAGTTGTGGAGGGTATTGAAACAGTTTTAAATGGAGAAACATTTCTCTGTCACGAGGTTGATTTACTGATGAGAAAGAAAACTGACCTACAGATATTCCTAACTCCCCGCGAGGCAGAGCTACTGAAACTTATTTGCGATGGCTATACAAATCCAGAGATTGCAGAAAAGCTATTTCTAGGTATTGAAACAATAAATAGTTACAGAAAAAATCTACTCTTTAAGCTGAATGCGCGCAATACCGCTGTTCTTGTGAAAATGGCATTGGAGCAAAAACTTATCTAAGCATTTTATGAAAGCAGGGATAATAGACGGGTGTGTTGCAGGTTTTACACAACTGGTTTCAATCGTTATATTTATCCCTAGTGTAGTTTGGGGTTAAAGTACTTCCAAAGAGGGCAATCAAATAAAAAATATCGCATAAAATTACAACCTTTCAATTACTTGCTCGTCTTACTAGTAGGCAAGTAATATTTTAAACAAAAGCATATGAAGGAACATTGTAAATGGCCAATCATATTTTTTACACTACTAATTACTTTACTTGGTGGCTGCGAGAAGGAGGACTATACGCTCCCCGTAAAATTTGAATTAAATTTCACGATAAAGAATGGACCAGTACTAGGAGGCTCAATAATGGTTGAAGAAATTGGCTTGGGATTAAATTCCATCAATATCCATGGTTATAGAGAGGAAGGTGGCGATGTTTTCTTAACCCGAAAATTTGACGATGGGAAATTCTTTGTAGTTAAACCCACATCTAGCAATGCTAGCGTAAAGTTAGATATTCCCCAGGGTGTTTACAACCCCATCTCATTTTCCTATAAATTTCAACCCGATGATGATGACGATGATTTAATTGATGATATCATTGACTGGCTTGAGGATTTTGATGAGGGAGATGACCTACAGGAGTTGCAGGAGGATTTAGGCGATATAATTGAGGATTACCTTGAGGACATAAAACCTTGTTTCATTCTAAAAGGCAAGTTTACAAATAGTGGTAAAACTAAGCACATTGTTATGGTGGTAAACGACCCCCTAATCTTCAAAATCATTGGAAATAACAGGAACGGTGACCCTGAGGTGGTTTTTGATAAGGGCATTACAAATACAGGAAATTTGCAGTTTAATCCATCCTTCTGGTTTTCAATAATTACCCCCGACATGCTGAACAGTGCAGTAGTTGGTGTGATTGATGGTGAAGAATATATTCTTTTAAGCAAGCACTTAAATTCGCAAATCTATACAGCGATATTCAACAGGATAGAGGTATCAACCACTTTAACAATAAATGAATAGGTTTTTGCGCTATGGCTGCAAGTTCGCGTGATGAAGATATAGTGCTATTGAAGGGTTGCCTTAAGAATGACAGAAGGCTGCAAAAGCAGCTCTACCAGAAATACTTTAAGGGAATGTTTCAGATTTGCCTCTCATATAGTGGTGATAGGGCCGAAGCAAAGGATATTCTCCAGGATGCCTTTATAAAGGTGTTCACCAGCCTCGAAAGTTTTAACTCCAGCAACTCGCTTGAGGGTTGGATAAGGCGTATTGTTACCAATACAGCCATCGACTACTTTAGGAAAAGGAAAAGACTTGTTTTTCTTGATGAGTTTCCCGATGAGCCCGATGAAGAGGAGAGAGGAACCTTCTCATTAGAGGAGTTAACAAACGAGGTTATTCTTTATCATATCAAAAAATTACCCGATGGGGCAAGGGTTGTATTCAATCTTTTTGCCGTTGAGGGGCTAAAGCATAAAGAAATTGCAGAAAGGCTAAGCATTACTGAGGGGACCTCAAAATCTCAGTATAAAAGGGCAAGAAACCTTTTAAAGAAATGGCTTTACGAATATGAACTCAGCAAGCAATGACAAGCGGTAAGTTTGACATAGAGTACAATAAGTGGCTCAAACAGGTTGA
>JAQUJY010000027.1 GCA_028680705.1 Bacteroidales bacterium | reverse complement strand
TGGTTCCTACATTTTGCGAGCCTTTAAACAGCATATGCTCTAGATAATGCGCTAATCCGGTAGCATCTGCGGGTTCATCTACGGAACCAGCCTTTACAACAATACTCCCAAAAATTGATGGAGTACGCGAGTCTTCGTTCACAATTACTGTAAGACCATTGTCTAGTGTAAACGTTGAGACCTGAGCAGAAAGGTTCGTCACAATAAAAACAGAGAGTAATAAAAGCAGTTTTTTCATAATTCGGATTTTAATTAGTTGTATTGTAGGATTATATATTCAAATTAGGTTAATAGTTAGTAGGATGTTGTGGTTAAAAAAAAAGAGGATGGTGTATTTACCATCCTCCTTTTTAATTAAAGTTCATTTAAAATTTATTTGTTACGCCATCTATTAAGTCAGAATTTTGTCCACTTACTGGCAATGTTCCTCCTTCATTCTGAATTATACCAGCATTTGTATTTACTTCAGCCTGAATAATTCTATTCAACAACCATCCGTCAGTACTCTCAATATTGAATGTGAAAATGCTCGGGTGATTTGTAGGGTTAGCTGATGATTCATTAGAACGAACAACATTTTTCCCTAAACGCATTATATCAAACATTGCAAAACCTTCACCCCACAACTCAACTCTGCGGTGGAACCAAACTTCATCTCTAAAAGCACGACCTGATGCATTAACATTATAACTAGGATCTCTATACTCTTTAATAAAGTTTTCAAGAATACTCTTGCCAGCTCCCTCATTAGTCATACCAGTTGCCTCGGCTTTGATAAGTATCATCTCTTCGACACGCATTATAGGCCAATCTGCAGAGTTTAGAGGATTACCTATAAATTCAAACTGTCCAAATTTCACGTTTGTAAAGGGTACCCAAGGAGCTATACCATCAACGCCTGAAGTGGGAATCTCATTTCCGGTAAAAACATCACCAGTTTCAGAATCGGTCCAAGTTACCCCAGCCAAGTTTGGAGACTCGAGATTATCATCAACCCACCATCCTTTTCTTACATCAGTTTCAGGAATTATATCCCATAGTTGCCTATTAACACCTTTATAGCAACCCACAGCTGTTGTATAACCATAGCCAGAGAAACTACTAACGGTTGATGGCCAAGCAATGAGTCCAGAAACGTTTGCAGGGTCAATCATTATTGCCCACATCCAACTTGGATCAGCGGCATTAATAAATGTTGGTTTCGATACATCTTCCCTTGAGTAAGGTGTAAACCCTTCTAATGCTTTATCTGCATCAAAAGCTGCAGCTTCCCAATTTTCCATCATTAAATTAGCACGAGCACGAAGACCATAAGCAACTTGCTGATTAATTTGCCCTTTAGATGAGCGAGAAAATCCATCTAACAACTCAATTGCACGGGTTAAATCGTCAATAATTAAGTCGTAAACATCTTCTTGGGGAGCTCTTGGATTTACTGATACATCACCTGTCATATCCCAAGTAACAATTGGTACAGAAGGCTCCTGCTCATTACCTTTAAACTTAAACTGAAAATAAGGAGCCAAGCTGAGATAATCAAAAGCACGTATTGCTAAAGCTTGTCCCATATAGAACTTCAGTGTTTTAACATCTGTATCAGCAGGTATAGCAGCCAGAATGTCATTTGCCATCTTCATCTGCTTATAAAAAAATCTCCAACGCATAGCAGGGTTCGCATAGGTGTAGATCCTATCTTCATATGAACTAGCTACCGAGAACCAGTTGTAATTGCTCTCATCAGTTACGAAATCAGAACCATTAGCATCCCATGAAACACAAACTGCTGGGTATCCAAAATCATCGGCACGTTCTTGTCCAGGAAAAACAGCTTCTGCCCTACCCATTAATGAATACATACCTAAAACATCCGCCGATAATCGTTCTGGTATTGCTTCAGCAATTTCTTGCTTTTGATCGGAAGTAAACACACCACTCTCTGGAAATGTATCCAAATCAGTACAAGAAGAGAGAGTTAATGCAAATGCGCCCAGTGATATGAGCAGCAATCTAATATTTGTTTTCATAATATTCATATTTTAAAATTAGAAGGTTAAGGTAATACCGCCTGAGATAGTTTTCATAGCAGAGTATGCAAAACTTCCTGAAGTTGTTGAACTTCCACCACCAAAATATTGGCGAGGGTCAAAGCCTTTACGATTAGAAAGAAGTGCTAAGTTATCGCCAACTGCATAGATTCGTAAAGAAGCAATGCCAGCACTCTTAAGTAACTTAGAGGGTAGAGTATAACCTAAAACTATACTATTTAGTGCTAAGTAATCAGAACTTACCACAAACCTTGAAGAGGTTTTCTGATATGAAACATCCGCATAGTTTAAACGAGGTACATTGGTGTTTGTATTTTCAGGAGTCCAAGCATCTAAAATATCCATATGCCAGTTATGTCCAATGTTATCGCCATTATGCATTAAGGCCTCAAAAGAACCATCATAAACCCTACCTCCAAATTGGTACGATAACATAAGAGAAAGGTCAAAACCGTAGGCATTTAGTGATGTACCTAAACCACCATAAATATCGGGTAAACTACCTCCTAAACGAGCCTGTTTTGCATTGGAATGAACACTTGTTGTTTCATAATCTCCTTCATCTGGGTCAAGATAGTACAAAGCTTTTCCAGTTTCTGGATCAACACCCGCGAATTCCACCATATAAATATCATAAAGTGAACCACCAACTTCCATAATAGCATTACTATACTTTATACCATTTTCCTGAACACTCTCATGAAGTTTTTTAATCTCGTTTTTGAGGTGAGTTGCATTTAGATTTGCACGCCATGTAACTTTATCATTCTGAAAAAGCACACCATGTAGATCAACCTCTACACCAGCATTCACTACATCACCAACGTTCATAGGTATTGAATTATAACCTAGTGAGTTTGGAACTGGCAAATGGTAAAGTTGATCAGCTGTATTCCTATAGAAATATTCAATTGTACCAGTTAACCTGTGTTTTAACACCTCAAAATCAATACCAGCATTCATTGCAGTACTTGTCTCCCAAGTAATGTCTGGGTTTCCTTTATATGCAAAAGACACTGCAAATTCGCCATCATTATTAGTAACATTGAATTGATCTAAATACGCATAGTAATAGTAACTACTTGAACCCAAGTTATCGTTACCAACAGATCCAATACTTGCCTTAACTTTTAGCATGTCAATCCAAGATACATCATTTAAAAACTCTTCTTTATTAACTAACCATGCCGCACTAACGCTACCAAAATTACCCCATCGGTTATCGGGATGGAAACGCGATGAAGCATCTCTTCTGTATGAAGCACCTACAAAGTACTTACCATCATAATCATACTGTAAACGGGATAAGTAACCCTCTACAGCATAATAGTGGGTGTTTGATGATGGACTATTCGAAGGTAATTGCAATGCATTATTTAATTCGCCCACAAAGGGGTTAAAAAGCATGCTATTACTTCCGGCAAGGCCTTGCATCTTTGTCTCGTATCCTTCATAACCAACAAAAATATCTACGTTATGAACATCAGCAAAAGTCTTTTTGTAACTTACAAGATACTGCTGATTAAAAGAGAATTGGCGATAGTGTTCTACATAAGCTCTTCCTCCAACGTTAACAGCTGATCCATAAAACGGATTAGATAAGTCATTACGTCTTCTGTTTAACACGTTTGAGCCTAGGTTTGCAGTAATTGTTAACCCTTCAACAGGAGTTAAAATTGCATACCATTTACTATTAAGCTCATCATGAAAAGAGTTATACTCATTGAGTTTTAGAGAAATAGCAGGATTTGCCATTGACATAAAACCACGAATATTATTTGTAGAAGCGGCTGTACCGAAGTCATACACGGTAGTTCCACGGTGATCAACCTTAATAGATCCGTCAGGATTACGAACATACATAGGATAAATTGGGGCTATGTGATTCACAACATAGAACAAGTTTCCTGATGATCCCCATTCAGTTTGTGAACCAGGTGATTGGATATTGTAATTTGAGTAACCAATGTTTGCACCAACTCTTAACCACTCTTTTGCTTGATAATCAACATTAGAACGACCAGTATAACGGCTAAACCCAGAACCATCCACAATACCTGTATCATCTAGATATCCACCAGATAAGTAGTAGTTAAAACGATCTGAGGTACCTGAAACAGATACATTGTACTCTTGACGCAAGTTTTGAGCATAAAAAATCTCATCATACCAATTATCAGGAGTATAATAGTAATCACCATCGGAAAAACCTAAAGTAGCATTTGGGTTTAACTTAAAATCCCGCCCAATTAATTTCTCTCCATCGGGTATGGTATACACCTGATATCCAAGAAGATCTATAAGTCTACTATCGGCATAATTATATGCATCGTCAGGTGGCTTATTGTTGTATGCTCTTGCATTATATAGTCCTTTATAAAAGGTCTCATAATACATACCTGGGTCAGTCATAACATCATAATTAGGAACTGCTCTAGTGTTATTACCCCATTTAGCATCCACAGTAATAATTGCATCTTTGCCCTTTGCTCTCTTCGTTGTTATTAAAATAACACCGTTAGCACCACGAGCACCGTACAGTGCATTAGCTGCAGCATCCTTTAGTACGGTCATGGTCTCAATGTCCTGTGGGTTGATTGAGGAAATATTACCATCAAAAGGTACCCCGTCAACAACATACAAAGGATTATTGCTTGCATTCATTGAACCAATACCTCTAATTCGAACAGAAGCACTAGTTCCTGGCTGGCCACTTGAACTAGCAGTCTGAACACCAGCTACTTGGCCTGACAAAGCGTTTGTAACGTTTGAAACTTGCCTCTTTTGAAGTTCCTCTGCCTTAACATTACCTGCAGAGCCAGTAAAAGAACTTCTAGTTGTTGTACCGTAAGCAACTACAATTACCTCATCTAACTCTTTAGCATCAAGTTCAAGAACAACATTAATGGTTTTACGTCCCTCAACCCCAACTTCTTGGGTAGTCATACCCACAAATCGATAAATTAGAGTTGCTGTTTCAGGAACAGTAATAGCGTAATTACCATCTAAATCGGTAGCTACACCAGTTGATGTTCCTTTAATCATAATGGATGCACCCGGAATCGGCATCCCATCCTCGGCACTTGTAACAGTACCGGTAACCTGCACATTTTGTGCCTGAAGGAAATTTATCCCAACAAACACAACCGATGCAAGAAATACACATAGTCTTTTCATAGAACAAAATTTAGGTTTATAAAATAGAGCTAATAATTTTTCAACACGGCTAAAATATGAATAAAAATCCTATTCACAAACGATTGTACTGAAAAAACATTAACATTAGTTAACAATTATAATTAAAAATAACTGTTTTAAAGAATTACAAATCATTAATTATCTTACATCCTGATTGTTGAAGCACGCTTACAGCGTTATCTTGCTATTTACGATATTCAGAATCTCTTTTTCTGTCTGTTCAACCTTTTTGACAATTTCTTCACCCTTATCAATATACAGGGCTACCTTTTCCTTGTCTTCGAGGTCTTGAGCATTGATTTTTACATTAAGGTATGCACCCATTACTGCACCTCGTGCAGCTAACGCTCCAACACCAGCATCGGAAACAGAGTTTGGATTCCCAATTTCGGCCATTGCTTTCATCACCTCCATGGATTGAAGCGATATCTCCATTACTCTATAAGGTATATCAATGGCATAAAGAGTAGCATCCTGTATTGCTTTTTTTCTTGCAGTCTTTTCCTCGTCGCTGCTCTTGGGTAAACCAAAAGCATCCATAATCTTATTAAATGCATTAGTATCCTCATCTACCAACTTTAAAAGTTGATCCATGTATACCTTACCTTTATCAGCCCAATTCGAGAACTCTTCCCAACGGTCATCCCATCCAGCTTTATGTGCAGAAAGGTTTGCAACCATTGTAGCCAGGGCCACTCCCATTGCTCCCATTGTTGCTGATACTGAACCTCCACCTGGAGCAGGTGATTCTGAAGCGGTTTCAGCAACAAAATCGGCAAGAGTCATATCCACCAGTTTCTTCTGGATATCATCTTCAAGGATGTACTCAATAATCTTCTTTTTAGGGTCGAATGGGTACAGCTCATCAAGCCCCATTGATTTGACTGCAATTTTAATTATTTCGCTGTCGGCAATACCTGTAGATCTATTCTGCTTGTGCAGAAAATACTTTCCTGCATCGAGCATGGCCTGAAGTGGAACAACACCCACCAATTCTGAACCTGTAACCCTTAAACCTCTTGCCTGCGCTTTTTTACAGGTTTCCTCAAAGGCTATATGTAAAGGGGTAACAGTAATATCGGTAAGGTTTATGGAGATTTGGGCTATCCCAAACTCATCAATAAACCATCCTATTGCTTTACAGGCTTTTAAACTACCCGGAGTCCATATCGCATTTCCTTTTTCATCTACGGCTTTCTTACCCGTTATTGGGTTACCAATACGTTGTGCTCTGCCTTTTTCGCGAATATCGAAAGCAACAGCATTTGCCCTGCGGGTTGAGGTTGTATTTAGGTTGATATTATATGCAAGTAAAAAGTTTCTTGCACCAACAGCGGTTACACCGCTTTTTGGATTGAATACAGCAGAGCCGAAATCGGGTTTCCATGCAGGATCCTGAAGACGCTTTGGTAATGCCTCATACTCACCTGCTCTGCAGTTAGCCAGATTACGCCTTTTCTCTTCAAAGGCTGCAAACTCATAGCAGAAAACGCCAATACCTAGCTCATCGCCAATTCTCTTGGCAAGTTTACGTGCATACTCAACGGTTTGGTCCATTGTTATATTTGCAACGGGAACCAATGGGCATACATCGGTGGCACCAAATCGGGGGTGAGCTCCTTTATGTTTGCTCATGTCGATTAATTCGGCGGCTTTTTTAATGGCTCTGAAGGCCGCTTCACAAACCTCGTCGGGGGTTCCAACCATGGTAACCACGGTACGGTTTGTTGCATGCCCTGGATCAACATCAATTAGCCGAACACCTTCAACCGATTCAATTTCATTGGTTATCTGCTTAATAATATTCATGTCGCGTCCCTCACTAAAATTTGGAACGCATTCAATTAGCTGCTTAGTTTTCATGTATTTATTTATTTTAAAAGGAATTTATGGAGTAACTGTAAAAAATCATTCTCGAATTTAATAAAACAATATGGCGTCCCTATGGGACTTTAATACTTGTTATGATTTTATCGTTTTACCGATATTTTGTCCCTCGGGACATTTCTTACTGCTTTAATGTCAAAGATTGCTTCTCCGCCCTGTCTGCCGGGCAGGCAGCTGGCGGATCGCAATGACGTGAGAATTTAGTTCTAAAAATGAATATCCCTTTACTGCTCTGCAAAAACCTTACGAAGAATATCCGTTACCCTTGCTGCTGGATCTTTTCGAATTAGCACCTCCTCCTTGGCAATAAGGGTAAATAAACCTTCGATGGTTTTCTCGGTAATATACTCCTCAAGATTAGGGTTTACCTGCTCTGCACCTGTTAGTAACGTTAGCCTATTGTAGTTCGTGACAATAGGGTTCCAATAACTGGTAACATCTACCTTATTAATCGATTGCCTAACTACTGGGGTAAATTCTGCTTTTAAGTGGTTTGTGGTTTTGCGCTTTAGGTAATCCGTTGCGGCGGTTTCATTACCCTTGAGTATTCCCATAGCATCGGTAATGGTCATACCTAAAATAGCATCCTTAAGTATAGGAAGTGCACGTTTGGATGCGTCCTCAGCTGCCCTGTTCAACGAAAGGATAAAGTTATCTACGGGTTTATTCAACCCCGCCGATTCAAGCGTATTTTTAACCTTAATTGCCTCGGGCGGAAATGCTACGAAAAGCAATGGGTTTTTATAAAACCCATCGGTTTTAGAGGCAAAACTTACAGAATTGCCAGCCCCAACTGTAAGCGCTTCCTTTAGTCCTTTTATTACCTCAGCAGAAGTTAATCCTTGGGTTTGCTGGGGAAGTTTAAAGTCGGCAGGAAAATTAAACTGACCACATCCGCCAATTAACAGAATTAGGAAAAGCGAACAAACAAGGGGATAAATAATTTTTCTCATATCGCTTAATTTAGATAATAAAAAAGGGAGACACTACTTCCACACCTCGCCGTTAAGAATAACCGTATCGATAAGGTTTGTGGTATAAGCGTAGGGCATAAACTCGTAATTACTTATTGGCTTTGTGATGAACACATTGGCCACCTTACCACGCGCAATACTTCCATGCGTGTTGCTTATTCCCATTGCATAAGCCGAATTAATTGTTGTTGCATTAATTGCCTCTTCGGGAACAAGGCGCATTATAACACATCCCAACGACATAACAAACTTCATATCGCCACTAGGCGATGATCCGGGATTATAATCTGACGAGAGAGCGATGGGCAATCCTGCCTCAATCATTTTTCTGGCCGGAGGATACTCCATTCCGAGAAAAAACGCTGCACCCGGCAGAAGTGTTGGCATGGTATCAGAGTTTAGTAATGCTTGAATCTCATCGTCTCCGGTAAACTCAAGGTGATCAACAGATAAAGCACCATACTTCACGCCAACCTGAATTCCGCCTGAAAAAGCAAGCTCATTTGCATGAATCTTTCCTCTAAGCCCATACTTTATTCCGGCCATAAGCATGCGTTCAGTTTGCTCAACAGTAAAAAAGCCCTTATCGCAGAAAACATCGATATAATCGGCTAGATCCTCACTAGCAACAAGCGGAATCATCTCATTGATAATTAAATCAACATATTCATCTTGCTTCCCTATATACTCGGCAGGCACTGCATGTGCCCCGAGGAAAGTTGATTTAATAGTTATTGGAGTGGTCTCTCTTAATCGTTTAATTACCCTTAGCATCTTAAGTTCATCCTCAACGGTAAGCCCATAACCACTTTTAATTTCAACAGCCCCTGTGCCAAGCGAAATAATCTCGTTAACTCTTTGTAGAGACTGATTATAAAGTTCATCCTCAGAAGTGTTATGGAGAAGTTTAGCGGAATTGAGGATTCCTCCTCCCTTTTTGGCAATCTCCTCGTAGCTTAGCCCTCTGATTTTATCAACATACTCAATTTCTCGGCTACCAGCATATACAAGGTGTGTGTGGGAATCGCAGAAAGAAGGAAAAACCATTTTGCCTTTGGCGTCAATTATCTGAGCACCTCCAGCGGCTTTTGGAGCATTACTCATGGTACCAAAATCTTTAATAGCTCCGTTTTCAATCAGCAAATAAGCGTTATCAATGGTATTTAGCGATGCCATATCGGCTCCAGCCACCCACTGTCGAGGTGATTCCTCAACCTGAATCAACTTTTTGATGTTTTTTATAAGTATTGTCATCGGTAAAATTATTTTGGCACTAAATTAGTCTTTTTAGACTGAAAAGAAAAAAGGACTAGGTATCTCTAGCCTTTAAATACTTGATTCAAACAAGTCTCTAATTAAGAAACTTTATCGTTTAATATCCTTTGCAGAGAAAGCATCTCATCGCGATAGCGAGCTGCCTCAATAAAATCGAGCTGCTTGGCCGCAGCCTCCATCGATTTTTTTGCTTGTGCAAGCGCCTTTTCAAGTGCAGGTACTGACATGAGCATAACAACAGGGTCGGCAGCAATATCGGCCTTTTGAGGTTCAATATAATAAGGTTTAGGAGATGATTTACGTCCAATCCCCTCACCTAGTATCGATTTATGCGCCTTAACAATCTGCTGAGGGGTTATACCATTCACCTCGTTGTATTTGAGCTGTTTTTCTCTTCTTCTGTTGGTCTCATCAATGGTAAACTGCATCGATTTTGTAATCTTCTGCGCATACATAATAACCTTTCCGTTAATATTTCTTGCAGCCCTTCCCGCAGTTTGAGTAAGCGCACGAGCCGACCGTAAAAACCCCTCCTTATCGGCATCGATAATTGCCACCAAAGAGACCTCTGGTAAATCAAGCCCCTCGCGCAGAAGATTTACTCCAACCAGCACATCGAAAACACCATTGCGTAAATCTTCCATAATTTCAACCCTCGCAATGGTTTCAACATCGGAGTGGATGTAACGACAACGAATATCAAGTCTATCTAAATACTTAACCAACTCCTCAGCCATTCGCTTGGTTAACGTAGTAACCAATACACGTTCGTTCTTTTCTGCTCTCGCATTTATTTCTCCTACCAAATCATCAACCTGGTTTAGGCTCGGTCTAACATCTATAATAGGATCGAGCAGTCCCGTTGGACGTATTAATTGTTCAACAATCACCCCTTGACTTCGCTCCAACTCATAATCAGATGGTGTTGCGCTAACGTATATTTGCTGACCAATAACTTCCTCAAACTCTTCGAACCTGAGAGGTCTATTATCAATTGCTGCAGGCAAACGGAATCCGTACTCCACCAAATTTTCCTTACGGGATCTATCGCCTCCGTACATTGCCTTAATTTGTGATAGGGTAACGTGACTCTCATCAATTATGGTGATGAAATCCTTGGGGAAATAATCGAGTAGGCAAAAGGGGCGCGTACCGGGTTTACGACCATCGAAATAGCGGGAATAGTTCTCAATGCCAGGACAATATCCCAACTCCTTAATCATCTCAATATCGTACTCAACCCGTTGTTGTATTCTTTTGGCCTCAATGTGCTTGCCTATTTGCTTAAAGAACTCGATTTGCTCAACCAAATCATCCTGAATTTGAGATATAGCCAAATTTATACGCTCACGCGTGGTCACAAAGATATTGGCTGGGTAAATGCTAATCTCAGTTAGCTCCTCGATAAGTTGGCCAGACATTGGATCGTATTTTTCGATTCCCTCAATCTCATCGCCCCAAAAAATGATACGATAGGCAAAATCACCATAAGCAGCAAAAACATCTACGGTATCGCCCTTTACACGAAAAGTACCATTCTTAAATTCAACCTCATTCCGTGAATAAAGGCTATCCACCAAACTGCGCAGCAAAACGTTACGGCTAATCTTTTGCCCTTGGGCAATGTTTATGGTATTGCTGTGAAAATCATCGGGATTACCAATGCCGTATATACACGATACAGAGGAGACAACCACAACATCTTTCCTGCCAGAGAGCAGAGAAGAGGATGTACTTAAGCGCAATTTTTCAATCTCCTGATTTATCGAAAGGTCCTTTTCAATATATGTGTCGGTAACGGGTAGGTAGGCTTCCGGTTGGTAATAATCGTAGTACGATACAAAATACTCTACGGCATTATTGGGAAAAAATGATTTAAACTCGCCATAAAGCTGAGCTGCCAATGTTTTGTTATGGCTTAAGACTAGGGCTGGTCTGTTAACCTGAGCCAAAACATTTGCTACAGTAAATGTTTTCCCGGAACCGGTAACCCCCAAAAGTGTTTGAAAACGATCGTTACGGTTTAACCCATCGACAAGTTGCGCAATCGCATTGGGCTGATCGCCGGTTGGCTTAAAATCGGATGTTAGTTCAAACTTCATAAATGCTAATGAATTGCAAAAATAGCTGAAATTTCTGCCATTGAAAAACGGAGTCTTGTATTGATTTAATTAAAAAAAGTGATGCTGTAGTACGCATCACTTTTTCGGGTCTAGGTTGGTTTTAGGGGTATTGCTTTAGTTAGAATATATTACAGTTTCAAGTATTCCTTGGGCTATGCCCTTTTTAAAATAATAATCCATGGTTTCGAGTAAAAGATCTGGTTCAATAGGTTTAGTAATATACGCATTACATCCGGCATTGAAACATTTCTCCTTGTCTTCTGTAAAAACACAAGCCGTTTGGGCAATTACAGGCGTATTAGGCTTTATATGCTTAATTTGCTGAGTAGCCTGCAGCCCATTCAAACCTTTTAGGCGAATATCCATAAGAACTAAATCGATGTGAGCATTGTTTTGAAAAAGATCAACTGCGGTTTCACCATCCTCAGCCACAAGAATCTTTGCACCAGTTTTAGACAATATTGCTTTGAGTAGCATTAAACTAGAAGAATCATCTTCCACTAGAAGAACAATTTTATCTTGCCATGTATAAGATTTACTCACTTTATAAGCCTTTTAAACAGTATGCAAGTTATAACTAAAAAATTATATTTCACAAATCTTTAAACCTCTTTATGTAAACAACAGATCAGATACTAGTGATTAAATCAATAGCAACAGGCGGTTAAGTTCAGGAACAGCAAGCATATACACCTATATATCTGGTTGTTACCGAAAAATAAGGTTATGCTTGAGCCCTTATCAAACATTAAGTAAAAAGTTATCAACATCAACTAAAACAATGTGTTAAAACCCGTTTAACTTCATAGTTACAGTGGGAATTAGCAGCAAGAACCCCAATATTATAACAGTTAGAATTAAAGGCCAAACCCACTTTACCCACTTATGGTAAGGTACTCGAGCAACTCCAAGTACAGCAATTAGCACCCCAGAGGTGGGTGTAATCATGTTGGTAAAACCATCGCCAAACTGAAATGCCATTACAGTTGCCTGTCGCGATATTCCAATTAAATCGCTGAATGGCGCCATAATGGGCATGGTAATGGCCGCCTTGGCAGAGCCTGAGGGGATTACAATATTTAAAGTGGTTTGAATCAGATACATAACTCCAACTGAGGCAATATTTCCAAAGTTGCCCATGGCTTTAGAAAGACCATAGAGAATGGAATCTATAACGCCGCCATCCTCAAGAATTACAATAATACCCCCCGCAAGCCCAACAATTATAGCAGCAGACAAGATATCCTTAACCCCTTCGAGAAAAAGTTTAGCAATATCATCGGCTCCTTTTTTTATTGAAACACCACTAGCAATACCCATGGCAAGGAAAAGTGTTGCTATCTCCATTACGTACCACCCGTAACCCATTACGCCTATAATAAGGAAAAGGATTGTGTACCCTAATAGCAATAGTATGAAAAAGTGCACCGATTTGCGAAGCGCTAGGTAACCCAAAATAGCAAAAAGCACTGTAAAAACGGGGATTAACACTAAACTAGTACTGCTGTTACCTACATTTAAAGTCGTAGTTGGATAAAGAAACGAAAAAATGGTAAGGGCGCCCAGAATAAAAGCATAAACACCCCAAGCAATTCGCGGCGTATAGTATTTGACTTCTTCCGACTCATTCTGCTCTCGATTTCGCCAATACTCATCCTCAGCATATACAGGAGAATTTTGAGGCTTATTTCTTATTTTTTTTGCATAGATTAGCACAAAAGCAACGCCTACAACGTTGATAATAATCCAGCTAAAAATACGATACTCTATACCGGAGAAAAGAGGAATATCGGCAAGTCCTTGAGCAATGCCAATGGTAAATGGATTTAGGATTGCACCCGCAAAACCAAGGTGAGCAGCAACGTAAACCATGCATACCCCAATAATTGAATCGTAACCCATTGAAATTGCCAGCGGAACAATAATAATTGCAAAAGCAATGGTCTCCTCGCTCATCCCAAAAACTGCCCCAAAAATGCTAAACATCAGCATTATCAATACGATAATTATATTATCGACACCCACAACTCGCATGAGTTTATTTCGCTCAAGCCTTTTGGTATACTTTAAGAATGAGAATATGCCAATATCAATAGCCCTACTCTTATTCATTATCCAAAACGCACCACCAATCATCAGTATAAAAACTATGATATCGCTCTGTTTTACAAAACCCTTGAAAAGCGCAGAAAAAACCTGCCATGTTTGGGGTTCTGGCTTAAAACCTTCCTTAACCTCATCGGGCAAATCCTGGTTGTAGCGAAAAACCATCTCTGATTTTTTAATTCCATCAACCTCTTTAGCCACTTCGATGTATTTGCCTGATGGTATAAACCAGGTCATTATTGCAGCAATAACAATTATTGCAAAAACGATAACATAGGTGTGAGGTACTTTTTTAAGCATGCTTTATAATCTTTTGAGGTAATTTTTTTCAAAAAAGGGGATATCTTTGTCGTCATCCAGTTTGCTCACAGAATATCATTGTTCCCCTAAATGCGGGGGCAAAAATATACATTTGTTACAAACTTTCTATACAAAAGTACAAACCCTATTGCTAATGAACAGAAATATAGTAACATGCTGTCATAGGAACCAGCCAAAAACAACTCTGCAACTTTATTGTTTAAATGGTTAAAATGCTTTAACCTTCAAAACATGCACTCATCACTATATATAATACTTATATGATATTATTTGAGAATAAAAATAACTTAATTACCAATATATGGGCTTTTTGGGGATATATAGCAACTGCTGTTGTTGCTTACTATCTGCTAAGCCAGTCAACCTATTACATTTACTTTTGGCTTCCCATTGGATTTAGTATTTTCTTTACACTTTACAAGGGTTTTAGAGTACTTGTAGGGCTTTCAATTGCTACCATAATTTCGCATTTTACGCTCATTAGTCTTACACAAAGTCTTGGGCCTTTATCTCCCACTCTACTAATGGCTATTGCGCTATCCGTAGTTGAGATAGCCGCTGTTACAATTGTTTTTTATGCCATTAATAGAAAGAAATACAGCTTTTACCAAAATATCACTTACCTGAGTAATCATAGAATTACGGCTATCGCAATCGTTATTCCATTACTTTTATCGATTACCCAATTTTTGCTGTTATTTGTTTTCCTACAAATCAATATATCTTTTAGCTTGTTCCTTCCTTTGCTTTTTGGGAATGCTCTAATCTTTTTTCTATCCATTTCTTTTTCCAAAGCATTTCATAACCTTAAGAACAGCATTGAGCAAAAAACAAATGGCCTTCATATTATTTTTGCATTAGGGTCACTTTCTGTAATTACCACCGCAGTGCTCTTACCACAAATTATAGACTCATACCACATACAAGCAATTGCATTTACTATAATAGTGATTACATTTTTTTATGCAGCAATATATTTGCCTTTTATTGCATACTCTACATTTATCCTACTATCAATCAGCGAATTGATATTCTTGTTTAGCAATTATAATCTACTGTTGTTTGACCAAATAAACCATTCAGAACTATTTGCGGCAACTCTTCTTATTGCATATTTTGCTCAAAATGTTAGAAACAGAATTGGTAAAAATATAAACGATGAGGATAAGCGGCAAGTAAAGGAGTATAGTAAACTAAACGATAGGCTACTAACCGAAATTGAAAAGTTGGGCAATACCCAAAAAGAAATAAAGCAAAAGCAAGAAATTTTAACCGATGCACAAGCTATTAGCGGAATTGCCACATGGGAATACATAATAAGTTCTAAAAAATTCAACTGGATAACATACGATACCAACGACCCGCTATTTGACTTTAACATTGATAAACTATCGATTAACAACATTAGATCAATAATCCATCCCGATGACCTAAAACAAATTATCAACCTAAACAAGCTGAAAAGTATAGAGAATGCTGATTTTGAGTTTGAACTAAGAATTCTTAGTCACAACAGAGGATATAATTACTACTGGATTAAAGGGAAGGCATTTAATAGTGATAATAGGACTGGAAAGGTGCTTGGAATGATAATGGATATAACTAATCGAAAAGAATCGGAACAAATACTGTTAGAGCGTGAGCAGCGTCACCAAGCGCTATTTGACTCTAACATTGACCCCATTAGCGTTGTAGATGCCCACTCGGCTATAATACATGATGTTAATCCTGCTTTTGAGAGAGTTTACGAATATAATCGGGATGAAATAATAGGAAAGAGTTACATGACCCTCTCAGATAAACCCAGCGAAACTGAATCGACCATTGAAACTGGACGGAACAAAGGGCACTTTAGGGTAATCGAACGATTACACATAAAAAAAAGCGGAAAAAAATTCCACATCGAATCGAATGTAACAAAGCATATTCTGGATGGTAAAGAGATGCTCTTTATTATTACCCACGATATTACCCGCAGAAAGGAGTCGGGAGAAAAGATTGCAGAGCGAGAGCAAAAGTTTCGAACTTTCTTTGAATCTGATCTAATTGGCATGGCTGAAGTATCGTTTACAAAGGAGTTTATCTCTTTCAATAATCAGCTAACAAAAATTCTAGGATATTCTCAGCATGAACTCCTAGGAAAAAACCTTGATGAGCTAACGCACCCCGATGACATCCCTGCCGAGACCAAACTGTTTAATCTGGTCATTACTCACAAATCAGAAGGCTATTCCATTGAAAAACGTTTTATTGCTCGAAACTCTGTCCCCGTTCACTGTAAGGTAAGCCTTAAGGGCATAAAAAATGCACTGGGAGCTATTTCCCATTTCATTATTCTGGTTGAAGATATATCCGTTGAAAAGAGAACCGAATTAGAACTTAAAATTAGCCGAGCCAAATTAAGCCAAGCACAAGCCGTTGCTAAACTGGGGAGCATTTGGTTTTACCCTGGAATTGATACTGTTACTTTTACCACTGAAGCATACAAGATACTGGAATTTGGGGAAAAACGACCCGTAATTACAAGAAGAGATTTCTTTAGGAGTTTAGTCCCAAACCCTAACTCCAATTTTGAGAAAAACATCTACGATTTGGAAAATGGGATTCCTGTAAAAGGAGATTTTGAGCAAGCGTTTATAACACCAAATGGAGATGTAAAGTATATCCTATCTAATTTCGGAATAACAAAGGATGATAAAGATAACGTTAAAGAGGTCCTGGTTACCCTTGCCGATATTACTCGGATAAAAGAGGCAGAAATGGCATGGCAAGAAGCAAATACGCTAAAAGATCAACTCTTCTCGATAATTAGCCACGACTTGCGTTCGCCCATTAGCTCAATTAGCCAACTAATTGAACTTTACGCTGACCAGAAGGATGGAATGGATAAAGAAACTAGGGAATCGACACTTAACACCCTGCAAACAACAAGCAAAGAGACATATGCTTTGCTCGAAAACTTGCTTGAATGGGCAAACTCACAACGAACAGACATCTATAAACCCAAAAGAACAAATCTTGCGCCTTTATTTGACCAAGTAATTGCCCTCAGCCTAGGAGCTGCAAATGCTAAAGGAATTAGTATCCAAAAAGATATTGAAGAGAATATCCCAGTTTTTGTGGATGAAGAGATGATAAAAACTGCACTGAGAAATTTGGTGAGCAATAGCATAAAATTCACCCCAAATTCAGGTACAGTTAACATATCGTCCAATTCTAAAGGGGACAGTATTGAAATTTCCATAGCAGATTCTGGAGTTGGTATACCCGAAAACAAAATTCCAATACTTTTTGATAACAACTTTAACTTTACATCATTAGGCACAAATAAAGAGAAAGGAACTGGACTGGGGCTGAAACTGGTAAAAAACTTTATTGACAAAAATGGCGGGAAAATACATGTTGAATCCATTGAAGGACAAGGTTCAACCTTTACTATCAGTTTTCCAAAATATATCGAGGATTAGGCGCCTGATTAGCTTACAGCAATAATGATGCATATTTTCCGAATTTTTCATACATTAGTGAAAAATTACTGAGTATGAAAATTACTATTCTAGTCTTTTTTTATGTTTTTTCGCCACTGCTAATTCTACATCTTTGCCATAGATTTAAGTTTATCAATAAACTTGGCGCAGTATTTATTGCCTACCTCCTTGGGTTAATTGTTGGAAATATTGGAATTCTCCCCGAGGGAAGTGCCAATGTTCAGGATTTAATCACAATGATTACAATCCCACTGGCCATTCCCCTCCTACTCTTCTCGGCCAATATCAAAGAGTGGAGTAAACTTGCAAAGAGCACTTTTCTCTCCCTATTCATTGGGATACTTTCAGTAACGATTATCGTAACAATTGGTTTTTTCCTTTTTAGGGGAAAAGGAATGCCCGAGGCATGGAAGATTTCGGGTATGCTGGTTGGCGTTTACACTGGCGGAACGCCAAATTTGGCAGCACTAAAAATAATGCTCAATATTGATGCCGACACCTATGTGCTTACCCACACCTACGATATGGCGATTTCGGTAGCCTACTTAGCCTTTCTAATGACCATTGGGCAAAAGGTATTCCGCCTTTTTCTAAAGCCATTTCCCATTAAAAAGGATAATGAGAATGATAGGGATTTTGACGGTAAAGACCCTTACCAAGGAATGCTTACCCGAAAAAAGTTTATCCCTGTTCTTTGGGCTGGTCTAGTTTCGGCAATTATTTTCGCCATTGGCGGGGGCTTAAGCCTACTCGTTTCTGAAAGCCAGCAAATGGTTGTTGTTATACTAACCATTACTACCCTTAGCATAGTAGCATCGCTGATACCCAAAATCAATAGGATTGATAAAACCTTTGAGGCGGGAATGTACCTAATCCTAATCTTTAGTCTTGTTGTAGCCTCAATGGCCGATATTAGCCGATTTGCTGGTTTAACCCCTGGGCTGTTTGGCTATATCACCTTTGCCGTATTTGGTTCGTTAATTCTACACGTGCTCCTTTCCAAAGTGTTTAAAATTGATGCCGATACAACGATGATAACATCAACTGCGTTAGTTTGCTCACCGCCCTTTGTTCCTGTAATTGCAGCGGCTATTGGGAATAAAAAAGTTATCGTATCAGGATTAACCATTGGAATTATTGGCTACGCTGTTGGCAACTATTTGGGCTATATAATAGCAGAACTTCTGAAATTATTCTGATTCCTCAAAATCTGCAAAAAGCAAAATCGGGTTATAGAATGACATTCATTCATAACCCGATTTATACTTTATAATACTCCAACTTTAGAACAGAAAATTCAGACCTATATAAGTTCCACTTTTGCCATCGCGTTCATCGAATGGGCGACCATGGTCAACGGCAATAATAAAGTTTCTGTTCATCACAATTCTAAGGCCAGCACCATAACTCATGTGGAGCGATTCATTATCATCACCAAATATTTCATCCTGTGTTGGGGTATTCATCAGCGTTGAGTTATCCTCCGGCGTTAGCCAATCGTAAGCATCCCAATCAACATTGCTTGTGCTAAACTTAATGGGCGTAACTACCTGTCCAGCATCAACAAAACCATTTAGCGATAGATAAAAATTTTGATTGATAAACTGGAACTTAACAAATTTCCAGCGGAGTTCAAGGTTTGCCCAGGCAATTCCATCACCTATAACACGATTACGAACAACTCCACGAACAGATTTTCCACCACCCAGCCCCTCAGAGGTTGACCCGCGTAGGATTAGCGTGGTGATACTGGGTTGCAAGTAAAATGGGCAAGTACCAAACACAGTTCCCTGATACCCTAAACGGTATGCAAAAGTAAGTCGCTCTGGAAAAAGGGTAAAGTACTGACGGTGGGTTAAATTAAATTTCATGTGCTGAAATTCGCTACCAACCCCCATAAACGAAGGCGCATAAGAAAAAACTGCCTCTGTCCATATCCCTCTGTTTGGGTTTGGCTCATTATCGCGGGTATCGTAAACTACCCCAGCCTTTAGGTATGTAACAAAACTGCCATCGGCCTCATCGGCCGAAATAATACCCCAATTTACGTAGTGCTGATAAAGTGAAGGGATATCTGGCAATTTGTCCTCATCATCTTTTCCTTTATTAAGCTTATCGACATCAACTGGTCCTACCTGATAATTAAACATTCCTATTCCGGCAGCCCAGCCAAAATTTTCTATGGGAAGTTTACCCTGCAAATCGACTGAGAACCGAAATAATTTTCTATCGTACTTGTAAAAAGCTCTGGATAAATAATCGCCGGGAGCATCACTATCAACCCAAGCAGCATTATACTGAGATTCGTACCCATTAAACCCGTAAAAGTCATACATCTTATCGGTTAGTAAACTTAAATCAGTGGTAAACCTTACCCCTGGTATTAGGTGCTTTGTATCGAAGAAAATTCTGTTTATACCGCTACCCTTTGTAAAGCGCGACCACTCAACGTATAGATTGTGCTTAAAACTTGGGTACATGCTACCATCGCCATAGTTAAAAATATTGAGCAGTGCACCGTACTGAAAGCCAAGGTCTGAGTCAAACGACACGGCAGGAAGGCCACCAAAGTTCCAACCTGTCTTCACCTTCTCTTCTTTGCTCCCTTTAGTACTTTCCTGACTATTAGCACTAAAGGTCAGCAGCATAGCAACTACCAGAGCTAAAGTAAAATGTTTAAAATTCATGGTTAAAGGTTTTAGTTTTTCAAATGTACTTATTTTATTAAATAATCGAATTAGGCTTCTTAAAAAACATCTGTTTTAAATAGAATTTACTTTGCATTTAATGGATTTAAAGATACTTTTGGCACTACCACAACTGCTAATATTTAATTTTATGGTGGTAATGGAAGATTTTCAGAACAGGGTATTTTCCTTTTTTAAGTACCAGACGTTTCTTCCAATTCCATGCTTCTTATTGAGTTTTGAAGCACATCTGAACGTTAAAACTTTTACTTAATGAAAATTATTTGTATTGGGAGAAACTATACAGAGCATGCCAAAGAGATGGCATCTCCAGTGCCTGATAAACCTATTTTTTTCTTTAAACCCGACACCGCACTTTTGAGGAACAATCAACCATTCTTCTATCCTTTTTTTTCAAATGACGTTCATCATGAAGTGGAGGTAGTTATTAAGATTAATCGGTTGGGACGGAATATTGCAGAGAAGTTTGCCCACCGTTACTATAGCGAAATTGGATTGGGTATTGATTTCACAGCCAGAGATTTGCAGCAAGAATGCAAGCAAAAGGGGCTACCCTGGGAAATATCAAAAGCGTTTGACGGAGCCGCACCCATTAGTAATTTTATTAGTATAAAAAACCTTGGTGACGTGAACAGCATTGACTTTTGGCTTGACAAGAATGACAGAACAGTACAACGGGGCAACACATCTCAAATGATTTTTAGTATCAATAGGCTTATTGCATACCTATCGCAGTTTGTTACCCTAAAAATTGGTGATTTAATCTACACAGGAACGCCCTCGGGGGTTGGCCCTATTAAAGTTGGCGATAGGCTGAAAGCCTATATGAACGATAATCTTATGCTCGATTTTTTTATTCGCTAACGAGTTGCAGCCGCACTCTTACCCGCCAACCATCCTGTTGAATAGGCAATTTGCAGATTGAATCCTCCTGTTGCACCATCTAAGTCCAAAACTTCACCGCCAAAGTATAATCCTTTCACAAGTTTCGATTCCATGGTATGCGGATTAACCTCTTTAAGCGATACCCCCCCGGCTGTTACTATTGCCTCGTTCCACGGGCGATAGCCGGTGACCCTAAAACGTTTTTCCTTTAACCAAAGTCTGATGAGTTTACGATCGTCTGATGAGGCTCTGGAAACAATTTTTTGGAATGCTATCTCCAACTCGTCAAGCATTATTTCGGCTAGCTGCTTCGGCAACAACTTGCGCGCTAAATCAATCATGCCCATTTTTGGGTTTCCTTCAATTTCTCGGAGCAAGCGATTATCTATTTTTTCATGATCCAATGCAGGCTTAAAATCAATTTCCAATTCAACATCTCTCCCATCATTTAAAAAGTCTACAACCTCCCTGCTTACCCTTAGCACTATTGCACCGCTGAGGCCATAGGGCATAATGTCTAATTCGCCAAACTCTTGACTTACCTTTTTTCCGTCTACAAATACAGATAGATTAACATTCTTAAGGATTAATCCCGAGGCGCCACCATACACAGGGTTAGACTCTAAACCAACTAACGTAGGCCTTAAAGGGGTAATTCTGTGACCACATTTTTCTGCCAATAAATATCCTTCTCCCGTTGAGCCGGTTGCAGGGTATGATTTTCCTCCAGCCGCCAGCACAACACTACCGCATTGCACCAAATGTTCCCCATTTGCATTGTATGCAACAGAACTAATGCTATTGTTAGTGAGATTAATGGCAGTTACTGTAGCATGGCAAACAATGCTAACTCCGAGTCCTTTAGCCCAACGGATTAAAGCCTCAGCAACATCCCAAGCTTTTCCGCTTTTAGGAAAAACTCTCTGTCCTCTTTCTATAACCACATCAACCCCTTGGGATTCTATCAGTTCAATTATATCATTGCTAAAGAATTCGCCAAAAGCATCTCTCAAGAAACGGGGTTCAGGTTTTATTTCGGCTAAAAATTCATCCAGAGGCTTCAGGCTTGTAATATTGCATCGTCCTTTGCCGGTTATCCGAAGTTTTCGAGCAGGTTTTTCCATTTTCTCTAAAACCAGTACCCTTGCACCTTCCTTTGCTGCCTTTCCGGCAGCAAGTAATCCCGCAGGACCAGCACCAATTACTACTACATCATACTGCCTGTTCATCATCATTTGGAGTTTAACCTATATACCGGATAACGCAAGTAACTCTTCTCGAAATAGGGCGAACGTTCATAAAGAAAACTTAGCTGCTGATATGAATTATTAGCAAATTCTTTATCGGAATTCCTCTTGTTTTCAAATTCAATTCTAAGCTCTTCATCGTTATCGAGCATTTGCTGGGCAAAATCTTCGAATACATAGGGGGAAAAATACTCTTTACGTTGCAGAATTGAATCGAAAAAATTCCATGCAAAAAACGAATCGTCGGCCTGTGGCTCCAGCATCTCTACAATATAAGAATTTGTAATCTGGTTGGTTGGAATTATGTAATCTCCCTTAAAAAACTGTATGCTCTGCTCCACTGTTCTTACTTCAACATTATAGTGCAGGTAATTTCCGTTGTATGGTGTTGGATGCGTATCGTAACCAGTAATATAATATGCCTCAACATTCATTATAGTATCGTGTTTAGCCTGTTCAATATGAACGCCATTTATGCTAAGCCTAAGAATAACCTCATGCCAGGCCTGTGGAATAAGATAGTAGTCGGGCGTTGTTATGCTTAACTTAGGCAAGTAATGTCTATAGTATGGAATATTTTTGGTAAAGGGTTTATCCCTATCGTATCGGAGTCGTTTGCCACCAGTTATTTTGCTATCGATATACTCCGCCTCGTAACCCTTAAACTCAATCTCCTCAACTCGGGTACTGTCGAGTTCACAACGTATTGTAAACTCTTTTTGAGCCTTAACAAACTCATCCGACTGACTTTTTGCCTTGGTAAGCAAAGATCCTCTATCGTTTGAATAATCTATTGCAGCCTTAATAAACTCATAGGTAGCCAAAACTCTTTCCTTAAATGGCTTAAACATATGAGCCTCTGTGGTAAAGGTAATGGTATTAAAAAGCCGTCCATAACCTGTGGTATATCGGGGAGAATTCAGGAATAGTTGAAGTCCACTTTCGGGTGTTTGTCCCATAGGCGATATGTATGATATCATCTCGTATCCAGAGCCTTCCATAGAGTTGTAAAGGAATGGTTCAAGATCGTCGCTCAACAAACTACCAAGTATAGGCGGTAACTCTTGTGGATGTTGAGGAAGTAGGGTCATTACATATTGGTAATCGGCGCCATTTGTTGTATGGGTATCTATCAGTAAATCGGGTTTCCATAGATGAAATATCTTAGCAAAGGTTTGCGCATTCTTGCTTTTCATTGGGGCAAAATCACGATTCAAATCTAAGTTTTTAGCATTTGCCCTAAACCCTTGATCCTGCGGACCATTCTGATTTGCTCTTGAATATGGTGAACGATTAAGAGCACCTCCCACATTGTAAACTGGAATGATACAAAGAATTGTGCTATCCATTTTCTCCCAAAGCCCATCCTTCTTTTCAAGAATGGCACGTGCCAACTTAACGCTAGCATCAACGCCGCATGGCTCACCGGGGTGAATTCCATTATTTACCATAATAACCCTAAAACCCTTCTCCTTTATGGCATCGGGACTAAAGTTTTTGGTTTTTGATATAACAAAGAGGTGAAGAGGTAAGCCTATGTCGGTACTACCATAGTTTAACAGCTTGGCTGTTAAGTGCTCTTTCGATAAAGCCTTGTAGGCATCTATGGTTTCGGCATAGGTTAAGCTATAGTTATCCTCGTATCTAAGAATAACCTCTGGGTTTCTTTTCGCACTTACATTAACTATTTGTTGAGCAATAAAAATTAAGGCCAATGCGCCAATAATAGAATATAGAAAACAGGCAAAAAACTTTTTCATTCAGATAATATTTTCAATTTGTCAAAATAAGAACAAAGTAGGTTTGAAATCGAGTGATTAAATTCGACTAACATTGCGAATTGTTATTGATAAGCACATTGCAATGGCTTACTGTTTGATGATTATTAGGGATTAAGTTTAAAATAAAAGTGAAATTATATTTTTTTTGCAAAGTTATAATAAAACGATTACCTATAACAGTGCAGTATGGGGATGTTCAATCTCATTTTTTAGCTGGTTAAACCAATCCAAAACCTGACCTTCATGCAACACATTTAGCTCATTATCTATGGTTTGCTTTGTAGAATACCCCTTTTCAATAATATTATGGATAATAGATTCGGCAAAATAAACATGATTGCCTAAACCTATAGTTTTGTCTTTCAATTCGCAATCTAAGTTCTTAAAAAAGCAAACTGCATCATGATATCGTTTCGTATGATATTGGGTGAAATTAGAATTATCGTTTACTAGTTTTATAAAATTGTCAAACCTGTTTGCCATATTGGTTAAAACCTTTTGCGGAATTACCTCCAGCACGTTACCCCTTAAGGAGTAGATTTCAATGTATCTATAAACGCCAATTATCCCAAAAGCATCTAAATCATCGGAGGTTGATAATAGTCGGGTAAGCTGCAAAGCAGGAGAAAGATCTTTAAAATCTTTCAACTGTAGGCTTTTATCATCGTGATGCTCGATAGCAAAGTTAACCATATCCAGATTATCTGTTTTCAGATTAGGATTTTGGTTAAAGAACTCCTTGCAGATCTCCACACTCACAAAACCATGCTCTTCACTATTATCAATGGTTAAACCGGTATCATGAAAAAGGCTTGCAATAAGTAGGTGTTCCGCACTAATTGCAGGGTTAATATCAGGAGAAACACTGGGTTGTACCATTAAAGTTTTACAATTATGCCAAACCCTAATATGATGCGATAAATCGTGCGAAGGAAGGTGTGTGTGTTTGTAAACAGACCTAAGGAAATGGCAAATTATATTAAGCCATTTAGCTTCGAGTTGACTAAAACTATGGGTCATCTATAACATACAATAAATCAATGGCTGATATTTATACAAACAAAGGCAGAGAAAAACTCACTGCCTTTGTCTAAAAACTTCACACAAAACAACGACTACACTTCTGCTTTTGACTCTTCTATTATTTCATATGCTAAGTCAAGTATAGTAGTATCGTCGAGTATAACAAATCCCCCATCGGGTCCTTGCTCATGATGAAAACCTACAGATTCGCCATTTTCCCAGTTAGTCCCTCCAAAATAATTTCGCACGGTTTCTGGATTCAGATTCAACTTCTCTGCAATGATCTGCATAGTTCCATCAGGTAATTGGTCTTTAACCTTCCTGAGTTCATTAAATGTGATTGTTTTCGACATATCCCAAGTTTTTTTAATGAATGAATTACTTGCTATAAAAATACGAATTAGATCTTAAAAAAAAAATAATTCAGATGATATTAACCTTACTTAACCAAAAAATAACGCAAAGTTTTTTGCAACAATCTCAGCAACACCTCAAACCGAGTTACAGTTTGAAAGCGCAGTATCTTTTAATACTTTTGTAAGAGAATTTGCCAAGATTTATTTTTTTGTCCCTATTATGAGTAACGAAAATAAAGTGTATTTGTTTTAAATTTTCACACTTCCATTTAGACGAAACTATAAAATAACGTATAGACATAGATATTGTCAAATATGCGATCGAATTTAAAAATGTTTGTGACCGATTTAGACGGCACCCTTTTGAACGACGAAGGGACTGTAAGCGAAAAGGATATCAATACACTAAAAAACCTTGGTAATAGGGGCATAATTAGGGTAATAGCAACTGGCCGATCACCCTACTCCTATTCAAAAGCGCTTCCTGACGATTTTCCTGTAGATTACCTAATCTTTTCGTCGGGTGCAGGCGCAGTTGATCTTGAAAAGAAAAGCCTTATTTATAAAACTGAACTATCAGCAAATCAAGTTCAATTGATTGTAGATGAGCTAATGCGCCACAAAGTAGATTTTATGGTACACGAACCAATACCCTCTAATCATAGGTTTTTATACTATCGATCAGGCAAAAACAACCCCGACTTTGATCGCAGATTAGCTATTTACCAAGCATATAGCCAACCTTTTGCTCCTGGTGTTGAGTATGGCTCATCGGCAGCACAAATTATTGCAGTGCTTTCGCACGATGTTAAATGGTTCGAAAAGTTAAAATACTGCTTCCCCGAGCTAAAAGTTATCCGTGCAACCTCGCCACTGGATGGACATTCAATATGGATGGAAATTTTTAGGCGTGATGTATCAAAGGCTTTTGGCATTGAGCAAATTTGTAAACTCATTGGTGTAAAGTCGCAAGAGGTGGCAACCATTGGAAATGACTATAATGATTTGGATATGCTTAGCCATTTCCCCAATAGTTACGTGGTATCAAATGCTCCCGAAGAACTGAGAAAACAATTTAAGGTTGCTAAATCGAATAACGAATCGGGGTTCACCGATGCGGTAAACAAGGCGCTGGGCGCTAGCAATTTATACCCTACTCACTAATTTGCTGATTATTGTCACGCTAAATACTCTCCAATGAAACTTCGGTTGTACAGTAATCATTTGGGTTTAAGCCCCAACTACAATATTTGTAGTCTGCTGCACTAAGCTAACCCTGAAATACTATACAATGCCATGCTTCTTAAACTCATCAACAAACTGCATATCGGTATTTTGGATGTGATTTATTAACCAATCTCGCAGGAAAGACACCACCTCAACCGATATGTTTTGCTGGCCCGAAGCCAGCATTTGCTGAAAAGAGTTTACCTTATCAGCAAAACCTTGATGGGTTTCCTTGTGCATTTCAAGTCCATCAAATCCAATACTTTTCATCAAAATCTCCTCCCTGTTAAAATGCACTATTGCATACTCCGAAAGCCCTTTAATTATATCGCCAATAACGTTTTTGCCTTCGCCCTTACTGATCGCGCTATAAAGATTTTCAATCATAGAAACCAGGCTGCGATGATCGTTATCGATACTCATTACACCGGTTTCATATTTAGACTGCCACACTATAAAACTCATAGTTGTTTTTGATTTGAATTATAAAATTGCTTCGCAAGTTTATCAATCAATAAACTTATAGCCAACTCCCTTTATTGTTTTAATATGCTCCTCTCCAATTTTTTTACGGAGTTTGCGAATGTGTACATCAATGGTTCTTTCACCAACAATAATGTTATTACCCCAGACCAACGAGAAAATCTCATCGCGGGTAAATACCTTTTGAGGTCGACTGCTTAGAAGCGCTAGAAGTTCAAACTCCTTCTTTGGAAGGCTAATCTCTTTTCCGTTTTTAATAACCACAAACCTTTCTTTATCAATCTGTAATCCTAAACTTTGGGATATATCTTTTGTAATGTTTTGGTCAACCCTTTTGAGTAGAGCCTTTACTCTGCTAATTAAAACCTTTGGTTTAATGGGCTTAGTAATATAATCGTCACCACCTGCCTCAAATCCAGCAATCTGCGAATAGTCTTCGCTCCTTGCGGTTAAAAAGGCAACTAGCGTATTGCTAAGGATATTATGCTTCCGTATCACTTTGCAGGTTTCAATTCCATCTATCTCAGGCATCATCACATCCAGTAATATAAGGTGCGGTTGCATCTCCTCTGCCAAAAGGATAGCATCTTTCCCATTATTTGCAGTAAGAACCTTAAAGCCTTCTTTACGAAGATTGTACCCAATAAACTCCAATATATCGGGTTCATCATCAACAAGCAGAATTCTAAAATCGTTGTTTATCATCGTATTATTCTGTTTTGCTAGTTCTATTTACCTTGGAGTAGCCACAATTTATTACACAGAATTTCACTCTATAACACACCCGAAATTCTTATATATAAGTCATATTCTGACGAAAAAAAGATAGCCCTCCTCTGATCAATGTATTATGCCCAACAAACCCAAATTGCGATATTAGTGATTACTTAACAACAACCATATTACCTGACTCTGAGCAACCATTGCTAAGTTGTAGACGATATATATATAGACCATTAGACAGTCCCGATACATCAAAAGGAATAATATACTCGCCGGGGATCAACTGCTTTGCATTAATTAAAGTGGATACATTTCGCCCTAAAACATCATAAATATTTAAACTTGCAGACTGGCTGGAACCTATTACAAACCGAAAATTGGTTGATATTTGAACAGGGTTTGGATAATTTTGAAGACGTAAACCCACCTGCGAAGCCATGTCGTCAAAGTTTTCAACAAAAACCGTAGGGTTAAACTGATCCAAACCACCAGCCTGCCTGTATCGGGCTGCAAACTCCTGTAAATACTCATTGGCTATCCGTGGGTTTTGGATAATCAGAATATTCTCATCGTTATTAAAATTTGCATTTGACGACCAATTATGTGAACCAGTAATTACCTTTGAATTTTGGCCTGTGGACTCACCGTCAATAATTGCATACTTATGGTGGAGCAAACCAAAATCTTCCTGCGAAAAATGATGAACATCAGCCCACGTACTAAGATAATCAAACTGACTTCCCGTTCCCGTTACGATGCCTATTGAGCCCCTTACCTTTATCCCCTCATTAAACCTTTGGTGCATCGCATCCGAAATAGTTCTCCGCGTAATTAGATTTAGCGTAAGGTCGATATTTTTTTCAGCAGTATTTATTGCCCTTATAATTTTGGATTCTGCATTAGCCTGAGGGCTAAAGTAGGCCTCGACCCTAACATTATCTTCACCAATCCAAAATACTGAGGGGTTTACAACTGATTTATTAGGGCCAAATTTTGCTTTAGACGCATTGAATACTCCCTGCTCGGCGCCCCACATCTGATTAAACTCAAGCCTATATGCTCTTGCAAGGGCAACGTCCTGAACTATAACCATATTTTGGTACTGATTGAAGGTTCCCTGATCAGTTGCGTTCCATGAGCTGGTAATAATCCATGTTTTTGAGGGTTCGGCGTGGTAAGCATCAATAACTGCAAATTTATTATGCATCTGCTCAACACCAATGCTTTGAACCGCTTTAACGCCTGCATTTGCAAGATAAGTAATGATATCGTTTGTAACTCCGGTATGGCCTGTGGCAATAACCCTAACATCAACACCCCTATTGTGTGCTGCAATTAGCTCATCGGCAATTGCGCTGCCCACACTGCCACTAATGCTATAGAAGGCAAATTCTGCAGTCTGTTCAGCCTTTTGGATGTACTCAATAAGTTTCTCAGAGAAATTGACATTCTGATCGGCCTCTCGGTAGGTTGCCAAAGTATGATCAACGCTCTTATTAAAATATGTGTAAATATCACCGTTTGTTCCATTTGGCGAACGTGTGGAGGCGATGTAGATTGCCGTTGTGCTCGTATCCGATTCCACTGCCGAGCGGAGTTGAACCTTATATGCAGTTGCAGGGGAGAGGCCGGCAATGGTAATGCTATGACTGGTTTTGGGCTCTTCATCAACAACCTGTCCCATCTCAAACGTTGATGTTGTTCCGTAACGAACCTCTGAGTGCCCCTCAACTTCAGTTTCCCATTGAAAGGTGATTGAATTTGTAGTTGCAGAAACCTCGTATGGTGGAATAGTAGTAATAATTGGCCCGCTTAAATCAACAATATCCGTGGTAAACCTGGGCAGTAGTTGGTGTGTTGTCTGGAAACGACCAGCTATACCAGTAATCTCGGTTTTGCTATTGGGTATTATTGTGCCGTTGATATTTGTAAAATTATCAATCCGCACTTGGCCTTGCCCTGAAGGATCGGTTACCAAATAGTTGTTCCCGCCCGAGAAGAGACCTGCACTTTCAAATTCAGTATCGTTAACACGCACAAGCCAAGCCTCATAATCACCCGAGTTTAAATCGGCAAGAGTTATATTTACTGGTTCAACCTCATTATGTGATTCATGAAAAATCTCATAACTATCCTCGTTAATAATCTGTAGTAATCCGCTAAAACTCCCCAGTTCACCTGTTACCACAAGCGAATCGCCAATAACCGCATCAAGTAACCAATCCTTACGCATAATATCGTCGTTGTACCATGCAATGGCCCCTGTGTTATCCTGAAAATAAACGGGTCCTCTAAACTGGCTTGCCGCTGTTATCCAACCAGCAACGGTTACCGTTGATCCTTGGGGTAAATTGCGGGCTATACTAATTGGGATTGGCTCGCTTGTTTCAAGCCTTTCGGCCAATAGATTTATTACAAACTGACCGTTTGTTGGGTCATTGGAATTAATGGTAAGTGTCCCTGTTTTTATCCCAGGCATATCGGAAGCAAAACTTAACACAAACGACTGCGACTCAAGGTTAGTAAGGGTTATACTTAAATCGTTATTAACGGTAAACTCCTCACCAATAATATCGTATGAGGATATTGTAAGGTCTTGTTCCCCAATATTTCGAAGTTCTAGCTCTGCGGAAACCTCGCCTGTATTATTGCCAAAATCGAAAGTGCCTCCACTGTTAATTGTTGACCCATTTAACTGGACTAACAAGGTTGGTTCTTCAATAGTTTCAACGTAGTCTGTAATCTTTACATCATCAACGTTTATTCTGTCGCCCGCTGTTTTTGTGAATTTTAGCCTAACGTTGCCTGCAATGTTCTTGGTATATTCATACTGTGTGAGGGTTGATGTTAAAGTAATTGGATCGCCAAAGGGAATCCAATTTGATCCGCCATCTGTTGAATAGTTCACCTGAACCTTACCACCAGTATTTGACCCATAATTTGCCGCATAGAAAGATAAATCGAGTAAGCCATTGGGGTAGTCAAAATTCATAGCAATATAGCCATTCCTAATACGTGCCGACTTTGCCCCATTCTTCTTGTCGTTAGCAAGTGTACCAATTAATGCATCATCAAATGCCCACTGTCCTGTTGCCAAATTATCGTAACCAAAAACATAGTAATTTTTGCTGCCCTGCTCAAAATCCTCAATTAGCTGGGCATTTGCATTGGTTGACAATAAGCTGAGGGTAACAATTAGTAGAAGATTGAAGAAAAGTCTCATCGCATTAAGTATTTAGGTAAATATTATATTAAATAGAAAAATCAATTGCTTTCTCAAAAAGCGAATAAGCCAAATGTAATAAAAAAACTCGAACCCTCTCTAAATTATATATGTCTCATTATCTGCAAAATGTATTTTATAAATTTCATTTAAACACAATTGGGCACTAGTTAAATAACGATTTGGCGAACAAACAGAAAAAGCACTCCTAAAATACATTCAAAGTAAACCAGTCAAAAAACTATCCCTAAGTGATAAGGTGAGTAAATTGTTTTTTTTTAGCATATTTGTGGTGGTTGAAGATATTCTTCAACCCTTTTTTATCTGAAATTATCATGATTTTTAAGAATAAACTTTGCTGGGTTACAGGGGCATCATCGGGTATTGGTGAGGCCATTGCCATGGAACTTGCAAAAAGTGGTGCCAAGCTTATCATTTCGTCAAGCAATAAGCTTAAGCTGCAAAGGGTGCAGCAAAATTGCCTAAAGCACACATCGCATTGCGAGGCAATTCCCTTTGACCTATCAAACCCTGCTGAAGTAGAATTAGCGGCAAAGCAAACGGCAGAAAAGTTTGGACCAATTTTCTTACTGATTAATAACGGGGGAATTAGCCAACGAGCACTAGCCCACGAAACACCCGTTGAGATAGACAGGCGAATAATGGAGATTGACTACTTTTCGTACGTTATCCTTACCAAGGCTGTTCTACCTGGCATGATTGAGGCCAAAGAGGGATACATTGCTGCAACAAGCAGCATTTCGGGAAAATTTGGTTTCCCTCTCCGATCGGCTTATGCTGCAGCAAAGCATGCAATACAAGGTTTTTTTGAAACCCTGCGCATTGAACTAAAAACCCATAACATAAATGTAACCATTGCCTATCCGGGTAGGGTAAATACCAATATCTCGCTCAGCGCAATTCTGAAGGATGGCAAGGCTCATGGAAAAATGGACGATGGACAAGCGGGAGGTATATCGGCAGAGAAGTGTGCAAAAATATACCTAAAAGCCATTGCCAAAGGTAAACCCGAAGTGCTTATAGGAGGCAAAGAACTTTTAATGGTACATATTAAGCGGTTGTTCCCCGGTATTTTTTACAGAGTTATAAATAAGATTAAAACAACATAAAATACGAGTAATCATGTCGAAAATAATTTGTGGAATTCAGCAGATAGGTATTGGCGTTAACAATCTTTACGATGCTTGGAGATGGTACTTTAAGGCGTTTGGGGTAGATATCCGAATTTTTGAGGACGATACAGTGGCCGAGCTTATGCTACCCTACACGGGTGGTCAGCCTCAAAAAAGGCATGCTGCCCTTGCCATGAACCTCGATGGTGGCGGTGGTTTTGAGATTTGGCAGTACTCGGGCCGAACGCCCCAACCCCCTGCCCAAAAGCCACAGCTGGGCGATTTAGGGATTTTTGCAGCAAAAATTAAGTGCTTTGATATTGATAAGGCACACCAACATCTTA
>JAQUJY010000116.1 GCA_028680705.1 Bacteroidales bacterium | reverse complement strand
TTTTTTGTCCAGTGATTACACGGATTGACACTGTTTTTGTCCGCAGATTACACGGATTAGCACAGATTATTATATTCTTTATTTGTGGTAATTTGTGAAATCTGTGGATATCTCTTTATGCTGGTTGATGTTTTTTTGTCCACGGATTACTCAGATTGACATAGATTGTTTTTTTTGTCCAGTGATTACACGGATTGACACTGTTTTTGTCCGCAGATTACACAGATGAACACAGATTCTTATATTCTTTATTTGTGGATTCCCTTTGGATAAGATCAGGGCAGCACACACTGTGGAATTTCATTTGCTTATTGTTCAATTATTTGCCAGTGACCTCCTTTTGCTTTACCGACCCTTTTTAGGATATTTTGATGCTTTAGTTTTTCAATATCCCTTAAAATAGTTCTTCTTGATACATTTAGTTTTGTTGCTAATATGCTCACCGAAATATCTTCGTTTTCCTTAATAAGTTCAATCATCTTGTCTATCCTCTGTGTAATACTATCGGTGTCATTATCAGTGTCATTATCAGTGTCATTAACTATACCCTTTTCATTAGACTGAATGCTAACCCAGAATGCATCTGATTTCTAATGACTTCTTGCTCGCTGACGTTTTTTTACCTTTTGGTGTTTTACAACCTCATCAATGGAACTGTAGTTGGTGTGGGCAAATAGATTTGTGAAATCATCAACTGCGTTAAGTGTAACTGCAATTCGAAGCAGGTTTTGTAATGATATTAGCCCGGTTGTCTCAAATCTTTTAATGGATCCAAGGCTAACACCGGTTTTTTGGGCAAGCTGCTGCTGGGTAATATTTACTGCTAGCCTAAGCTGCTTGGCTCTAGCTGCAATATCTTTGGCCACATTATTGGGATTGTATTTATCTAATATGTTGTGTATATCGTTCAATTTATTGGCTATTAACTAGGTTAAATGAAGTTTATGGCTAACATATTGGCTTTTAATGACACGTTTTCGTGTAGTGCTCTGGTTTTTTGTCCGCAGATTACACAGATGAACACAGATTATTTTTTTTGTCCACGAATTACTCAGATTAACACGGATTGATTTTTTTGTCCGCAGATTACACGGATTAGCACAGATTATTATATTCTTTATTTGTGGTAATTTGTGAAATCTGTGAAATCTGTGGAGATCTTTTGGGGTTACTATTTGTGGTAATTTGTGAAATCTGTGGATATCTTTTGGGGTTGCTATTTGTGGTAATTTGTGAAATCTGTGAAATCTGTGGATATCTTTTGGGGTTGCTATTTGTGGTAATTTGTGAAATCTGTGGATATCTTTTGGGGTTACTATTTGTGAAAATCTGAGTAATCTGTGGTTATCTTTTTATTCAGATTAATATTTGTGGACATCTTATTAAAGTATAACTCTCCTATATTGAAGACTTGTAGTGCCAAAGTTTATAATCAATCCAAGCCTTTTATCTGTACACTTCAAATAATTTATTGTTTGGGCTAAATGCTGAGGACTAATGGAATCCATTGCTTTTAATTCAATAATTACTTTATCAAAACAAACAAAATCAGCAATGTATTTTTTATTTAAAACTTGTCCTTTGAACTTAATATCAAGAGTCTTTTCTTTAACAAATGGTATGTTGTTTTCTCTAAATACTATTGATAACGCTTCCTGGTAAACAGGTTCGAGGAAACCGCATCCTAACTCATTGTGTACCTCCATGGCACAGCCTATTATATCGTAGGTTTCTTCTTTGTAGAGGTATTCTTCCATTTTATCCTCAGATTGTTTTTTCTGTCCACAGATTACACAGATGAACACAGATTAATTTTTTTGTCCACTGACCTGTCTGCCGAACAGGCAGGTTACACGAATTAACACAGATTCTTATGTTTTTTTATTTGTGAAAATCTGTGAAATCTGTGGACAACTTTTAGGGTTACTATTTGTGTAAATCTGAGTAATTTGTGGATGCCTACCCAAAAAACCTCTTCAAAAACCCTTTAACCTTACTCCCATTCTCCTCATCGGTATAGTATCCCTGCCCATAACCATTGTTGTAACCGTACCCATAGCTGTAGCCATAACCGTATCCATAGTTATACCCGTATCCGTAACCCCTTGGCTTTTTAAAGTCGTTGAGCAGCAATGCCATATTGTTTATGGTTTTGGATTTGGATAGGTCTTCAACCAAATCTAAAACATTTCGTGAGGTGTACCTGTGCCTTAGCACAAATAGGGTGGTATCACAAAGTCGGCTAATGAGCACTGCATCAGTAACCACTGCAACGGGGGGCGAGTCGATAACTATAAAATCAAAATTCTGCTTTAGCGCTGCTATAAGCTCATCGAACTTACTACCCGCCAACAGTTCGGCCGGATTGGGTGGTATGGGACCCGAGGGCATCACAGAAAGGTTTGGTATGGTGGTAGTTTCCACAATATCGCCCCATTTATCTCTGCCAATAAAATAGGTGCTTAGCCCCTTGCTGTTTTCAACCTCAAACAGGTTGTGCACCTTGGGCTTTCGCATGTCTAGTCCTAGTAGCACCGTTCGTTTACCCAGCATGGCCAGACTAACCGCCAGATTTGAGGCCACAAACGACTTACCCTCGCCGCTAATGGTGGATGAAACAAGTATTACCTTATTATCGGCTTTACTCAGCATAAAATCGAGATTGGTGCGGAGTGCCCTAAACGACTCGGCAAATGATGATTTTGGCTTATCGGAAACGGGGAGTAAGCTCTCGTATGGATTATGCCCAATGGTGCCCATTAGTGGAACCCTGGTTTTTTTGCTGATGTGCGATGGATCCTGAATGGAGTTGTTGAGCTGATCGAAAAGCAGGATTAGCAGCACGGGAACAAGTAGGCCAACCAAAAAACCCATGGCATAGTTAATGCTCCTTTTGGGCTTAACCACTTCGGCCATCTCGGGCATTGCCTCGTCAATTACCCTATTGTCCGATACGTTGGATGCTTTAGCAATTCCGGCCTCAATGCGTTTCTCCATTAGGTAGGTGTAAAACTTCTCGTTAATGCTATACTTCCGCTCCATATTCACCAGCTCGCGCTCGGTAACGGGGAGCATACGCAATTGTCCCTCCTGCTTGGCAATCCTTTGGTTTATCTCCTTAATTCGAATCCCATTCACCTCCCGCATTCCCTCAAGTTTTTCGAACAGAAGCGATATTAAACTCTCCATGCTTTGGTTGAGCCTTACTATTTGAACATTGTCCGCATTAACCGTAAGCAGCAATCCGTTGCGCTCCAGCGATAGCTCATTGAGCTGCGCCACAATGGTGGCAATCCCCGTCTCCTCAATCCCTATGGTGGCAGGCGATACCAAGCCTTTAAGGTCTTCTTTCTCCTTTAAGTATTTCTCCAGATAATCGAAGTACTCCAGCTGAAACGAAAGGATATTCTTTTCGGTGTACAACGATTCCAACCTTTGGAGCAATGCACTTCCCTCTGTGCTCAGATTGATTATCCCTTTACCAGTTCTAAAATTTTGAAGCATTAACTCTGCCATTCGCAGTGAGTCGGTAATTCCTCCCAGCTGCTCATCCACAAAATCCATAGTATTTATGGCGGTCTGCATCTTCTCATTTAAATCGTTACGGATATAAACCTCCATAAGCTTATTTAGGAAGTCGGCCTCCTGCTGCGCCACAAAACCAGTGGTCGATAGGGTTAGCAAACTCCCCTGCTTATCGTTAAGTTCAATGTTTACCTTCTTCATGTAGTTCACAGCCAGCCCATGGGCACTATTTATTACAAAGTAGTACTTTTTCGATTGGCTGGTTTGCTCGTATCCGTCCTGATTCCTAAAGTTTATGGTAAAAGCAAAGCGGTTATCGGTGTACCTTTGGCCAAATCGCATCTGCTTTTCGGGCATACCATCATCAAAATCAATGGCATACTCCTCGTCCGACAGTATGGTTATGTAAACGGGGTATCCTGTAGTGTTTGCCCCAGCGGTATCCACCTCAACAATAAAGGGCGAACGGTTATATAGCTTACTCTCGGCTATCCCTCTTCGGCCAACATTTACGTAGGTTACCATAAAATCGGGTAATTCGTCAATGGCCGTTAGAGCCAGAGTGTACGATTTTAGAATGCCTATCTCATTCTCGATCCGTTTTTTGTCCTGCGCCAGATTAAGCTCGCGCATAAGGGTTTGCACACCCTGTCCCACCCTGCGGCCATCGGCATTGCCCACCAGCAGTGATGCTTTAACGGAGTGCACCTGTTCAGAGTATCGATTTACCAAGTATGCCACAAAAAGTCCGACAAATACACTAATGGCTATCCAGTACCAGTTTGATAGAAAGAGAAAGAAATATCGCTTTAAATCAAGAGTTTCTTCCTCAAAGTGGGGGTAGTTGTTGTTGGGGGTTTCCATAGAAATATTATTGCTAGTTAGGAATTGAGGTTGAGGTTGAGGTTGAGGTTGAGGGTTACGAGTTGCGGGTTTCGGGTTGTGGGTTGTGGGTTGTGGGTTGCGGGTTAATCGAATTTACTTCCTTTTATAGTTGTCTTTTTTAAGTAGTTTATAAAACTGCCTATTCTTTTTCCAAGTAAATCTGTACGCTCTAGGACTTGGTCTAGTTCTTCTTGAGTAATATAATTGAAATCAAATGCTCGATAGGATTGTGATCGGGTTTCTCCACACGACCCTTTTGCGATACTTAGAAACTGAATAAATTCTCTTCTGCCATCTCTTTCAAAGCCTTCTGCAATATTATCCATTGTTGAACCTGATGATCCTCGTATTTGGTCTCTTATTTTATAATCCTTCGAAAAAGGTTCTTTGATTGTGAGTTTAAATATGAATTGACACAACGTTCGTGCTTCTTGCCATATTTCTAGATCCTCAAATCTTTGTATTCCCATTTTATTCAGTTTTTATTTTATTGCTTCCTCAATGAAATTCCCGTATCCCAACCCGCAACCCGCAACCCTAAACTAGAAACCCGCAACCCACAACCCGCAACCTTCCTTAAAGCTTCGTAATAAAATTATACAATAGTATCATCGTACTAATTGATGTGAAGGTTAGCGTGATGTACGGAATATTCATCTGGAAGACCTTATTGCCAATGGGTTCTACTATTACCACATCGTTGGGTAAAAGGTAAAAACCCTCTGAGGCAAATGCTGATTTATCGGCAAGATTTAACCTGTAGGTTTTATTCCCTTCGCTGGTTGGACGCACAACAAGCACTTTCTGACGATCGCCATTCTCGGTTATGTCCCCCACGGCAGCAATAGCCTCGAAGATGTTAAGATTATCGTTATAGTTTTTGATTACACCGGGCCGACGCACCTCGCCCACTAGGGTAACCTTAAAGCTGGCCAGCTTAACAATTACGGAAGCATCCCTATACAGCGCATTGGTTTTTTGCTGGATTATGGTTCTTGCCTCATCCAGAGTTAGCCCTTTAACTTGGGCTTCGCCCAAAAAAGGTAGCTGTACATACCCATCAGGATTAACGGTATAACCACTAAGATATAGGGATGACTCGTCCCGTCCCTGGCTCATATATTGTATTCCTGTAGGGTTGTTAAACGCCATGCTAATCTCGGGACTGTGAGTTACCAGCTGTATGTGTAGTATATCGCCAACGCCAAGTTTGTAGCTGGGAGGCGTTGCAAAGGGAACATCCATCGTCTCGTCGATATTCCGCATGTACAGCAGTTGGCTTCGGCGGTTACACGAGGCAAATACCATTGATACTACAACTAGGGTAATTAGCAGTTTGTTTTTCACAGTAAATGGTTTTTTGTTGATTTTATTTTTCTCTATTGTCATTGAAAACTCTCCCACGTCATTGCGAACCTAGCCCCCTACGTCATTGCGAGCCTGCCTGCCGGTAGGCAGGCGACAGGCAGACAATGACGGATTCATATATACACCTGATTATCAGCATGTATAACTCCCGCCTAAATACACTTCGTGCCCGTGAGTCCCATTTAGGGGTCACAAGGTTTTTAATAAAAATGTAATGACTAACAAAGATAATAAAGTATATACTTTAAAATGTAATGATCCCTAATATTATTGGGGGTCTTCGAGAGATTTGAGATTGAGCAATGCAATGAGGTTCTCTAAGCCATTCATTTATCACCTTTCATTCCTTCATTTCCCCACGTCATTGCACTCCTCCTCTTCCGTCATTGCGAGCCTGCCTACCGGTAGGCGGGCCTGCCTGCCGGTAGGCAGGGAGCGCCCTTTGCTACGAAGCAATCTTTCATTACGCAATAAAAGTGCTTCACAGTCGCAAATAATTGGATCACTAAATGCGGGGACAGACAGATTACTTCTGAAACTCCCAAAAAACGTGAGTTTCATCGCAATGACGGAATGGAAGACTATGACGAAAAAAAACAATTTGACGTTTTTTAGCTACATCATAATTCCTTATCAATGGATATATTTTGCCTCAAACAAAAAAGTCTGTACCTTTAAGAACTGATATTGTTTTTTGGATTACTAATACTAAAATTATATACAAATATGTTCGACAAACAAGTTTATATCAACCGTAGGTTGAACCTGCGTAATAAAATTCGCACAGGCTTAATTCTTATCCCTGGCAACTCCGAATCGCCCATGAACTATCCGTCAAACACTTATCGCTTTAGACAGGATAGCAATTTCTTATACTTTTTTGGTATCGATCATCCCGGGTTTGTGGGTATTATTGATATTGAGGAAGGCAAGGATAGCTTATACGGAAACGATTTTGAGCTGGACGATATAATATGGATGGGACCCCAAACCACCGTTAGCCAGCTGGGTCAAAAAGTTGGAATCCCCTGCACCAAACCCATGAAGGAACTGGCATCAACGCTTCAGCGTGCCATTCGCAGCGGACGTAGAATCCATTTCTTGCCTCAGTATCGATCGGAGAATATTATTATGCTCGAAAGGCTAATCGGTGTCCATCCTTCGCTAATTGGTAAGTATGCCTCTGTTGATCTTATTAAGGCTGTTGTTGCCCTTAGGTCGATTAAAGCACCTGAGGAAATTGCCGAGCTCGACAAGGCTGCCGATGTGGGTTATCTTATGCACACAACCAATATGCGCCTGGCAAAACCTGGCATAACCGAACAAGAGTTAGTTGGCGCGGTTGAGGGCGTAGCCATAGGAAAAGGATACATGCCATCCTTCCCCATTATCCTTTCACAGAATGGTGAAACGCTTCACAATCACGATCACTCCCAAGTATTAACCTCGGGTCGTATGCTGCTAACCGATGCGGGTGCCGAAATTGGATCGCACTATGCATCCGATTTTACCAGAGCATTCCCCGTTGATGGCAAGTTTACCGATAAGCAAAAGGGGATTTACAACATTGTGCTCAACGCCATAAACAAGTCCATTGAGCTGTGCAAACCTGGTGTTACTTACCAAAGCATACACCTAGAGGCTGCCAAAGTGATTACCGCTGGACTAAAAGATCTTGGTATTATGAAGGGTGATGTTGATGAGGCAGTGGCCAACGGCGCTCATGCCATGTTCTTCCCCCACGGGTTGGGACACATGATGGGGCTCGATGTTCACGATATGGAAGATTTAGGTGAAGATAACGTTGGCTACGATGATGAGATTTCGCGCATCGATCAGTTTGGAACGGCATTCCTTAGGCTTGGTCGCCGCTTGCAAACCGGTTTTGTGCTAACCGTTGAGCCTGGTATCTACTTTGTTCCTGCACTAATTAAAAAGTGGAAAGACGAACAGATTAACAGCTCGTTTATTAACTACGATAAAGCCGAAGAATATATTGGCTTTGGCGGTATTCGCCTTGAGGACGATGTGCTGATAACCGAAAAAGGCTGTCGCCTACTTGGCTCAAAACGAATCCCAATAACCGTTGAGGAGGTTGAGGCTATTGTGGGTAAAGGATAATTGATAGAAAGTATTATGAAGAACCCGTTGGCTAATTGCTGGCGGGTTTTTTTGTTTGCTGAAAGGAGTGGGAAGTGAAAAACTAAAAGTGAGAAGTGAAAAACTAAAAACTAAAAGTGGAAAGTGGAAA
>JAQUJY010000115.1 GCA_028680705.1 Bacteroidales bacterium | reverse complement strand
AGAAAGAAGAAGGTGATGAATGATATTGAGAATGCAGCAATAACCAAACTCCCTAACAGGCTAGCCGTTGAGCTAAATAAATCGGTAACAATGCTAACGCTTACAACCCCGCTAATTGCATCGATAAGATAACTTTTAATTGAAAAACCTTTAATCGATTCGGGTAAGTACTCCTTAATAAAATTGTCAATGGCTTCGAGCGGTTGGTTAAAGTTCGATACCATACTTGGTACATTAACAGCGCTAAGATCATTAATCTGGCTAACTACCAAGGGAATCATCACCCTAAAAAAGAGAATAAACAGGAACCAAAGGGTGGCTAAAGCAATAAAAGCTCCCAGCGCTTTTGGGGGATGCCAATTCTTAATCTTAATTCGGCCAATTAGCTCAACAATGGGTTTCCCCACAAGCGATAATACTGCCGAAACCAATACGTAAACCACGATGTTACTAAAGTACCAAAGCAGGAAGATGATAATAGCTAAACCCGTTCCGAGTATAATATATTTTGCTAATTTATTCATAAAGGCTTTATTAGTGTAAAATTAGCTTTTTATCACCAAATCATTGCAATAAACCTACATCAAATATAATGAACTGCAAAATTTGAATAATGTCTATGCTTCACGTTAAACCAACAGCATACAATATAGGTCAAACAAGCCAATTAACAGAGAGGTGATGCTAAACGATTTTCTAATGGCCCACAAGGGCGAACTTGCTGCACTACTAACTGCATTTTTTTGGACCATAACCGCGCTGGCCTTCGAGTCGGCCGGTAAAAAAATTGGATCGCTTTCGGTAAATCTTATAAGGCTTACTTTAGCATTTATATTTTTAAGCATTTTTTCGTGGATAATGAGGGGAGTAATTTTCCCTGCTGATGCGAGCATCCATAACTGGATTTGGCTTTCAATCTCAGGATTGGTAGGCTTTGTGCTGGGCGATTTGTTGCTATTCCAGGCCTATGTTGTGGTGGGCGCCCGCATATCCATGCTTATTATGGCGCTTGCACCGCCTATTGCTGCACTAATTGGATGGGCTTGGCTTGGTGAGACCATGACCCCTAAACAGGGCATAGCCATGCTTTTAACCTTTGCGGGAATTGCTTTAGTTGTTCTGCGCAGAGAGATTGATGATCCTGAAAAGCCGAGGGGACGAAAGAAGGTGAAATTCTCATACCCTATTGCTGGGTTGCTATTGGCATTTGGTGGTGCGGTTGGTCAGGGTGGTGGGTTGGTACTAAGCAAATACGGAATGGGCGATTACGATGTTTTTTCGGCAGTACAAATTCGGGTGCTAACTGGTATAGTTGGTTTTGCCATTATCTTTTCGCTCATGGGCAGATGGGGTAACATGGCAAAAGCGCTTAAACAGCGCAAAGCCCTTGGCTGGGTTTCAGTTGGTGCTTTTTTTGGACCCTTTTTGGGCGTATCGTTCTCGCTATGGGCTATTAAGTTTATTACCACTGGTGTAGCTTCGGCTATTATGTCAATTGTCCCTGTGCTCATTATTCCATTCTCAGTACTTATAATGAAGGAGAAGTTTAATCCAAAGGAGCTTGTTGGGGCACTTCTAGCAATTGGTGGAGTTTTTCTGTTTTTTACCTAAGGAGATGAAATAGGGGTGGGGGAGCCAATTTTTATTAATCAATTTTTCTATCATCGAAACCCCGATAGTTTTGTCAGGAGCAGTTAGTTTATTAGGCTGTTTCAGTACTTTGATGTTTTTGCTCTTTAAAATGCACAAGGTATGGCAGTTTTAAAATGTTACCTCGGTATATTGTTGCCTTATTTATCCCTTTAAATTGTGCATAGTGAGCAAGTTCTACAACTATCTAATAACTATCCCTATATCTTATATGAAACTCTTAAAAAACCTTAACTTTGCTAAACTTTTGGGATGAAAATTTAACTTTAAGCTAAACTTGGAGTCAAATAGTTTAATCAGATTAAAATAGTACATCATAAAACTGCACAATTTGTTTAATTCTAAATACTAAACCCCTAAAATTAATATGAAGAAATTTTTTAGCATTATTGGTCTTTTGAGCATAATGGCTATTATGCCCAAACTCACCATGGCCTATGAGGATGCCCGAATGTTGCGTTACCCCAATATTAATGGCAACCAGATTGTTTTTGTTTATGCAGGCGATATTTGGACTGTTGATTCCAACGGCGGCGATGCTCGTCAGCTTACCTCACACAAAGGGCTCGAACTTTTTCCGAAAATTTCGCCCGATGGTAAGTGGATAGCCTTCTCGGCCGAGTATAGCGGGTCGCGTCAGGTATTTATTATGCCATCGCAGGGAGGTACCCCACAGCAACTTACCTTTTACAATGATGCTGGCGAAATGCCGCCTCGTGGTGGGTTCGACAATGTTGTGCTTGGCTGGACTCCCGATAGCGAGAAGGTTTTCTTCCGTGCAAACCGTACCCCCTATGGCGATAGAATGGGGAAGTATTTTACCGTTAGTATCAACGGAGGTTTTGAGGAGGAATTGCCAATACCGCACGGCGGATTCGCCGATCTTTCGCCCGATGGCAAAAAGGTGGTTTTCACCTATGTTGATAGGGAATTCCGTACATGGAAAAGGTACAAGGGTGGTCGTGCATCTAACCTTTGGATTTATGATTTGGAGAAAGATTTCTCAGAGCAGATTACCGATTTTAAAGGAACAGACCATATTCCAACCTGGTATGGCAATAAGATTTACTTTGCAACCGACCGCGATTTGTGGCTGAATATCCATAGCTACGATGTAAACACCAAAGAGGTAAAGCAGATTACCACGCATGAGAAATTTGATGTGATGTGGCCCAGCGGTTCAAATGGCCAATTGGTTTACGAGGTTGGTGGATATCTATATAAATTGGATTTAAAAACCGAGCAAACCCAAAAGTTAGAAGTAAATATCCGCTACGATAACGCTAGTACCCTTCCATACTTCAAGAATGTGAAGGATAATATCCACAGCATGACCATTTCGCCAAGCGGAAACCGTGTGCTCTTTGATGCACGTGGTGATATTTTCTCTGTTCCTGCAGGCGAGGGTACAACCCATAATCTTACTAACCAGCAAGGCGTTCGTGCCGTTTTTCCTGAATGGTCGCCCGATGGCAAAAACATTGCTTACTACTCCGACGAGACAGGTGAGTACGAAGTTTATCTTCTTGAAAACATTGAGAATGCTAAGCCAAAGCAGATTACAAAGGGATCGAAGGGTTGGAAATACTCCGCTGCATGGTCGCCCAACAGCAAAATGCTGGTTTTCTTCGATCGCTCCATGCGTCTACAGTTGCTCAATGTTGAAACAGAAAAATTAACGGTTGTGGATACGCCAACATCCGACGAGATACGTGGCTACCATTTTTCGCCCGACTCACGCTGGATTACCTATACCAAAAATAGCGCAAACGGACAGAGTGCTATATGGGTCTATAATATTGATGAGGGAAAAACAACCCAGCTCACAAATGATACGTTTAGTGACGACAATCCTGTCTTTTCAAAATGTGGAAACTATATTTTCTTCGTCTCGAATCGCGATTTTAATCTTGAGTTCTCCAGTTTTGAGTTTGATTACCTATATAACAATGCAACCCGAGTTTATGCATTGCCTCTTCGCAATGATAGTCCAAGGCTATTTGAACCCAAAGAGACCGTTGAGGCAGCAGGAAAAGAAGAACCCAAGGTTGATGACAAGAAGGAAGTTAACGTAAGCATCGATTTTGAGGGTGCCAATCAGCGAATTGTAGCTTTTCCTTTTTCATCAGGTCGCTACTGGAATCTGCAGCCAGTTGATGATGGCTTGGTTTATTTCAATAGCGAGGGTATGAACCGTTACAACATTAAGGAGCAGAAGAACGATGTTATTATGGCGGGCATCCGTGGTGCAGTTGTTTCGGCCGATGGAAAAAAATTCCTTTACCAGAGTCGTGGCGATTATGGAGTTGCATCGTTGGCTCCTGGCCAAAAGCCGGGCGAAGGTAAACTAAATCTGGATGATTTAACCCTGCGCCTTGATCCACGTCAGGAGGGTGAGCAGATCTTCACCGATGGTTTGCGCATTTTTCACGATTATTTTTACGTTACAAATCTACGTTATGTTGACTGGGATGGATTTAGACAGAAGTATGGCGAAATGATGCCTTACCTGAATCACCGGTACGACTTGGATTATATTTTTGGTGAGATGATTGCCGAAACCAACACTGGACACTCCTATGCCAACTGGGGCGATTTTGAGCGCGTAACTCGGGTTGAGGGCGGTTTGCTTGGCGCAAAGTTAAAGGCCGATACTAAGAATAAACGCTACATTATCAGCAAGATTTATCAAGGTGAAAATTGGACTCCTGCCCGTCGCTCGCCACTAACCGAGCAAGGAATTGAAATAAATGAGGGCGATTATATTATTGCCATTGATGGCGAGGATGTTACAACTCAGCATAATCCTTACCTATTCCTTGAGAATAAGGTTAATAAGGCAGTGCGTATCACCGTAAACAGCAAGCCTACTGCAAAAGATGCTCGTACCTATACAATCAGACCCATTGCCAGCGAAGAGGAGTTGCTTTACCTTGATTGGGTAAACTCGCGTCGTGCTATGGTTGATAAACTATCGGGCGGTCGCATAGGTTACATGCATGTGCCCAATACCGCCATTGAGGGTAACCGCGAATTGCACCGTGGGATGTATGCATACCACCACAAGGATGCGCTAATTATCGATGAGCGTTTTAATGGAGGTGGTTTTATCCCCGATAGGATGGTAGAGATGCTTAGTCGTAAAACCCATGCCCATTGGCAAGTGGCAGGTCTTGAGCCAATGCGTACACCTGGCGTTGCCCACGATGGGCCTAAGGCCATGCTCATTAACCAGTACTCATCGTCGGGTGGTGATGCTTTCCCATATTTCTTCCGTCAGAAGAATCTGGGAACCATTATCGGCTCCCGCACTTGGGGCGGATTGGTTGGCATGAGCGGTAATGCATCGCTTATGGATGGTGGTTACATTGCCGTACCGCGCTTTGGCATTTACAACGATAAAGGTGAGTGGATTATCGAGGGAGTTGGCGTTTATCCCGATATTGAGGTGATTGATACACCACACTTGTTACATCAAGGTAACGATCCATCGCTTGAAAAGGCAGTTGAGGTGTTGCTTAAGCAACTTGAGGAGAATCCTCCTAAGAAATGGCCCGTACCTGCCGAGCCAGACCGTAGTGGTTGGATTGAGGTGGAGATAAAATAGTAACTATTTAGCCAGTGAAAGCCCCACATAAGATGCATTTTATGTGGGGCTTTTTTTGTGGGTGGAAGTGAAAGTAGTTTGTTTATCCAATATGCATTATAATTTATGCTGATTTTTGGCTTACTTAGCTCTCAAATATTTTTTAATGGAGAAACGTTATCTTTTTATTGATCAGCTCAGAGCTTGTGCCATATACCTCATAATCTTTGGTCATAACGATTATAACTCATATTTTGGGGAGTACCTTTCTTCATTCCGATTACCTCTGTTTTTTATTATTTCAGGTATTGTAGCAAAGGGTAAGGAGAACATATCTTTTGCTGATTTTATGTTGAAGTACTTCAAACGCTTACTTGTACCATATTTTCTAATCAGCATTTTACTATTCTTCTTTTGGCTGTTCATTGGCAGGCACTATGGTTATAGTGCTGATACCGCTTACGATCCTGTTAAAAATTTTATTGGAATATTCTATGCGCAGGGTGGTGCTGAATATATGAATTGGGGAATACCTATGTGGTTTCTCCCTGCTTTGTTTATGGTGATGTTCTTCGATTTTTTGGTTTCACGATTACCGTTTAAGTTTAGGTTTATACCTGCCGTTATTTTACCCATTACAGGGGTGCTTCTATTTAAAATCTTAAAATTTCATTTGCCTTGGAGCATTGATGTAGCCCTTGCAGTTTATGGATTTTACTTTTTCGGAGCGTTTTTACGCAAGGTCGATTTTATTGGATACCTATCAGGCTTAAAAAAAACTTTAACAATTTTTGTGATATTTTTTGTTTTACATTTCTTCTGCTCAAGATATAATGGCAGGGTTTTGTATTATTATGGTGAGTATGGGAATTTTCCGCTGATGTATCTAAATGGAATCCTTGGTTTTGTGTGGGCTTTTGCGCTTTTTAAAGTTTTACCCACTTCATCCTTGCTGGTTTGGGTGGGTCGCAATACCCTACCACTTTTAACTTTTCATCTCTCAGCAATGACCGTAATTAAGGCAATTGCCTTGTGGGGGTTTGAATTTGAACTACAATATAATTTATGGTTCTCGTTGCTTTATGGTATACTGCAGATTATAATCCTGGTGCCCGTTATTCTCTTGTTAAATCGGTATTTACCATTTCTTGTTGGAAAACCTCAGAAAAAACGCTTAGGTTAGGGATTATGAAAGGGCTGGAAATATCGCTTCCCTCTAAAATAGAGTGAAAAAGGAATGAGGTGTTAATAAACTTATTCTTATTCAATTCAAGGTTTTTAACCCTATCTGGATATCTACTTTTATACTCATCTGAAAGCCAAATGAAGCAGGCTGGATTTTTTTCTGCATCGGTATTGTTAGCGTGTAGCCATTTTCCCTCTTCACCAAACGATTGCCCATGGTCGGCAAGAAAAATCAGCAGGGCGTTTTCATTGGCCATTCTCACGATAAACTCACTAAGCACATAATCTGTAAAAAGTGTGGCGTTATCGTATGAGTTTATCATTCGCTCTCTGTTAGAAGGTGATATTATTTTATTCTCGAGTATGGGGTGGAAAATTGCAAAGGTATCGGGGTAGTTTTTATTATACCACCAATGATTTCCTGCTATATGGATTAGGGCTAATTTTTTGGCAGAACTACCGCCTAAAAAATCTTCGAGATGAGGGATTAGGTCTGAATCAAGTTTCTTTGTGTTGCTATAGTCTGAGAGTTGAGGCTTATTTATAAATACCTGCTCACACTCATTAATAAAAAACCTAAAGGTTTTTATTGGATTCTGATTGCCCAGCCAAACCGTTTTGAATGATGATGATTTGAAGATATCGATAAAGGAACTCTCCTCATACATGGGCAATGTGTTAAGCGAGTCGGCTCGCGTTAGGATATACATTAAACTTTGAGCAGTGTGGGTGTAGGGTGAAAATACGTTTGGTAGCGAAATGGCCCCCAGTTCTTCAATCATAGGCATAGTGGTTCTGTAGTAGCCATTCAGCTGAACATGGTCTGCCCTTAATGCTTCGCCTATTACAAAAATTACAGTAATTGTATCGGTTTTGGCGGTAGCGTCGTCGCCAAGAAAAAATCGGTTTGCTTGAATCTCCTCCTTTTCATCAAAATATTGCTTGGAAGCAAGATAGAGCGAAAAGGGCGAGCGAACCATCAGCGTATTAAACCTAAGCCTATTAACGGAATAGAAAGCCAGACTCGCAACGCATGCGATAATTATAATCACAAAAAAATCCTTCCTTTTTAGCCTTAGCCTAAATCGTTTATATACCGTATATATCCCCGCAATAAGCGACAATGCTATAATTAGCACAAGCGGAACCGAAAGATAGTTCTGCACCTCATTAGCATCCGTATAAAGGATTGATTCAACAAGCGCTGAGTTAATAGAGATATCATATTGCCATGTGAAGTATGCAACTACGGAAGAGGTTGTTAGGAGAATTGGGAATAATATAAATATGAATCTGTTTAGGTTTAGAATAGATAAAATACAGAAAATGCCTAGCGTAGATGCAATCCAGTGAAATGCAATAAAGATATAATCCTTAGCACCGTTTACGGGGTAATGAAAGTAATTGGCACTAAGAATTAGGAATGAGAATGCAAGGGTTGTTACAATGATAAACAGTGTAATGGGATATTCTTTTCCTAATCTTTTCAAGTTTTTCTTCATCTATTAAGCATTTTTGCCCTCTTGTTTATCTAAATAATTATGGAAAGTTAGTTAAACTATCTCTGCGAGATAGGGTGTAAATGACCATAAGGTTCCCTTTCGCAGTAAACCGTATGTTGCCTACTTTTGTGTGAGTCAAATTTA
>JAQUJY010000114.1 GCA_028680705.1 Bacteroidales bacterium | reverse complement strand
GGGGTGGCCCCTTTTTACAATGCTCAACAAAAACGTCGAGGGTGTGGGGCTCGGCTTCGGCCTCGATGTAAACGCTGGTATTCGGCTCGTTTCTAACAAAACCACTCACCCCCAACTCTTCAGCTAATCTATATACAAAATACCTAAACCCAACCTGCTGAACACGGCCATATAGGGCTATACTTACACCTTTTATTTCCATCCTATCATTCATTTAAGCAAATATACAACAAACACTCAATGACATTAAGATTTAAAAATTTTGCAATTAGTGTTTTCTGAACTACATAAACATGTAATAAACGGATATATTTGCACCTACCCATAAAAACACTCTGTAATGGACTATGCACTTATAGCTATAGCATCAATTCTCATTATTCTTGGAATTCTGGGTTGTATATTGCCTATTTTACCTGGCCCACCCCTTAGCTTTGGGGGTATCCTAATTCTTCACTATACTCGCTGGGGCGATATTGAGGGGAACCTACTTATTTGGCTGGCACTTGCAGCTGGAGTCGCTACAGTTCTCGATTATGTTTTACCCATTTGGGCAACAAAAAAGTTTGGAGGAACAAGGCGTGGGGTTTGGGGTGCAACAGTTGGGCTAATTATTGGTCTGTTCTTCTTCCCTCCTATGGGAATAATTATTGGACCATTTCTAGGCGCATTTTTGGGTGAAATATCATCTAAGAAAAAGCACGATAAAGCATTACGCTCAGCATTGGGTTCATTTATTGGATTTTTGCTGGGGACAGGACTCAAGTTTGCTGTATCGGGTGTAATAACCTACTACTTTATAATGGAACTAGCGGTTAGATAAGAGATTACAAACCTACACATCTGTTCAGAGATGCAACATAGTTCCGCTATTAATAATAATGATTTAATCAACGACTAGTTTACAGCTGATCAGTACTCTCTTTACGGTGTGCTGAATTTACCTTGACATTTCGACCGCTAATCTCTGTTTCGTTTAGCGCTTTAATGGCATTCTGGCCTTCTTCCTCATTCTCCATTTCAACAAAAGCATAACCTTTGGATCTGCCAGTTTGCCTATCAGTAATAATTTTAACGCTTAAAACATTGCCGAAGGGCGAAAAAATCTCTTTAATCTCTTCAGAGGTTATACTGTAAGAAATATTTCCAAAATAAATATTCATAATAACTGTGGTTGTTGGTTGTTTTACATAAAGTTAAATCATTTTTTTTGAAAAGTGCAAAAAAAAGGCAGCAAAAATTTGCTGCCTTTATAAATATAGTAAGGTTTATTATGAGCCTAAAGTAGCAACCATAACCGCTTTGATGGAGTGCAATCTATTCTCTGCTTCATCGAAAACAATTGAATGCGGAGATTCAAACACCTCTTCGGTTACTTCCATTTCACCCTTTGCAACGATGGGATATTTTTTCCCAAGTTTTGAGGCTACATCAACACCAATTTCTGTTTCATCATTATGAAAAGCTGGCAGGCAATGCATAAATTTAACGTTAGGGTTTTGGGTTTTCTTAATCATATCCATATTTACTTGGTATGGTCCCATAGCCTTTACTGCTTCTTCCCATTTCTCTGCTGGATCACCCATTGAAACCCATACATCTGTGTACAAGAAATCGCAACCTTTAACGCCTTCATCTACATTTTCTGTAATAGTTATTTTTGCGCCTGTCTCTTTAGCAATTTCTAGACATTGGGCTACAAGTTCTTTATTTGGGTGAAATTCCTTAGGAGCAACAGCTCTAAAGTCCATACCCATTTTTGCAGCACCAACCATAAGGCTATTACCCATATTATTCTGTGCATCACCCAGATACGCAAAGGTAACCTGATTTAGTGGTTTATCAGAATGCTCAAGCATAGTCATAAAATCAGCCAAAATTTGCGTTGGGTGATACTCGGTTGTTAAGCCGTTCCAAACAGGAACTCCTGCATGGGCTCCCAGCTCTTCAACAATTTCTTGTCCAAAACCACGATATTCAATACCATCATACATACGACCCAAAACTCGAGCAGTATCTTTCATAGATTCTTTTTTTCCCATTTGAGAACCACTTGGGCCTAAAAAGGTTACATGCGCACCCTGATCTAATGCTGCTACTTCGAATGCACAACGAGTACGAGTAGAATCCTTTGCAAACAGCAAAACTATATTCTTACCTTTTAGTCTTTGCTGCTCTATTCCTGCATATTTCGCCTTTTTAAGATCAAGAGATAGGTCTAGTAAAAACTGAATCTCTTTTGGTGTAAAATCTAAAAGCTTTAGAAAATTTCTGTTTCTTAGGTTAAAAGCCATGATTCACTTATTTTAAGTTATTATTATAATTAATGCCTCAGTTAACGTACAATTCTGGTCTGGTATATCGGTTCATCAGGAGTATCGGGAAAATGTATAAAAATACATTCAGTACCGCCACTTTCAATAAACCTAATAGCTCCTTTGACTTTAGGTGCCATGCCTCCAGCGCTAAAACGCTCCTCTTTAAGGTATTTTTTTGCCTCGGCAATAGGTATAACATCTAAAACTTTTCCTTCTGCGCTTCCATCCTCAATAATAATCCTCTTAAGGTCTGTAAAGATATAAAATTCATCCGCATTTATCTGAGAAGCAAGTAATGCAGATGTGTGATCTTTATCGATTACTGCATCTATGCCTCGCAGGTTTTTTTGCTCATCATAATACACGGGAATCCCGCCACCGCCAGCAGCTACGACAATATGCCCATCTCTGGCCAATTTTTCAATTACTTTGCTATTCCCTATTTGTTTCGGCAAAGGTGAAGGTACAACCTTACGCCATCCAATTCCATCAGGATCTTCTATAAACAACGAATTAGTATCAATAGCTAGTTTCGCAGCTTCTTCCTTTGTATAATAAGGTCCTATAGGTTTTGTAGGTTTTTTAAATGCAGGGTCATTCTTATCTACCAAAACTTGGGTTATAAGGTTTACAACACCTCTTTCTAAATCTTTAGATGGTAAAATATTTCTTAGTTGCTGTTCTATTAAATAACCTATAAAACCTTGTGAATATGCTCCACAAACATCTAACGGCATTTCAGGAATTCCGTGTACTTTGGCACCAGCATGGTTCTGGAGTAGTATGTTACCTACCTGAGGGCCATTTCCGTGTACCATTATAAAATTATGCTCTGGGGTTATTAAATCAAGTAAATACTTAATGGTAGTGAACACATTTCTTTGCTGTTCTTCAACTGTCCCATCTTGACCAGCTCTAAGAAGGGCATTCCCACCTAAGGCTACAACTGCTAATTTCTTCATATTCATACTATTATTGATTTCCGTTTTTTTATAAACAACAAAACTATAAATTTTTTCCATTTTGTTGCATAATTACATATAAATGCGAACTAATAGCCTAGTAATCACACAGATGTTTAATAACATATCAAGCCAAATGCTCTTAAAGCATCAGCAAAATTTTATAAGTACCAACTGAATATTAGTCTTTTAAGAGAGAAACCCAGCTTATAATAGAAGTGAACTACCTAAGACAAACTTTTAAGAATAAATTTCCACCAAAACCTTGGAGTCGTTATCCCAGCAATATTTTTCCTCAACCCAATGCCTAGCACTTGGAACCTCTATACTTTTAGTAGCCAACTGTACTATATTTTTGGCTAGGTCATTTGCATCGCCTGACTTGAATATTACACCTGAATTTGTTTCGTTAACAATCCTTTCAATTGGAGCACAGTTGCTTGCTATAATTGGCTTATTAATATACATATACTGAAACAGTTTATGCGGTATTGTACTGTCGGTATGTGGTGTTTTTAAATGGGGTATTAGAGCTACATTGGCTTGTGATAAATTTCGGGCAACATCTTTTAGGGTAAGATATCCCAGAAATACAATTCTATCGGCTAAATCTAGTTTTTTAACTAACTCTTCAAGGTTGCACCTATAGCTACCAAAGCCAGCAATGTGGAAACGCAAATTGGGAACTTTATCTTTTGCCAATTCAACGGCCTCTATTACAGTCTGTAAACCCCTATGAAAATTTATTCCACCCGCATAGTAAAGCGTGAAGTGATTTGAGTCAGGTTTTTCTGTATCTACATCAAACTCACTCATGTTTAGAGTATTGCTCACCACAAATATTTTATCCTTATTTATTCCTAATGCTGATATCCTCTCCTTTGCCTCATCAACAACAACAATTATGGCATTGGCTCGCTTTAGAATTCTCCTCTCATAAGCAACCCATAAAAAATTTGGAGAAACCATTCTCCCTATCAATGTGCTTGTATGGGTTGATACACTTAATAGAGCTGGCCAATTCTCATGTAGGTCGATAATTAACTTTACACCATACTTTTTGCTAATTCTACTACCAACTTTCGATAAGGGTAAATCGTGAATGTGAACTGCCTCGAAGTCATGTTTTTTAAAAAGGGCATCCAGAAATTTAAACCAGAATCTAAAATAAAAGGGTAAGGTTAAAGCAGCCGCACTGAGTTTGTACATTAGATTGGATATTTCGACTCTGTGAATCTGAATAGACTTAAAAACTTCATTCGCTGGTTTTTCCTTTTGAGTATAACAGGCAATATGAACCTCATGCCCTGCTGCAATTAACGCTGTGGCTTCGTTTTCTACCCTTACATCAGTAGGGAACTCATGATCGAGTACCATTAAAATCTTCATAAAATTCTGTGTTTTATTAAAGGATATGGAATAGCAAAACTATTCATTTATTACGATTGAATAAAGCATTGTTCATAGTTTGTTCAATGTTTGGTTGGTCTGGGGGGAATTTTTTAATCAATAGTGCTAACTTTGTATATTACTAATCTACTAAAAACAATATATATTATGGCATTAGATAAAATGGGGTTTAACTCCAAACTCATTCATGCAGGTGCTGATAAAGACCAATTTGGAAGCGCAACAGTTCCGATTTACCAAACATCAACATTCGGTTTTAAAAGTGCCGATGATGGCGCCAAATGCTTTTCGGGCGAAAACGATGGTTTTATTTACACCCGTATTGGCAATCCAACCATACAAGCCCTTGAGCGACAAATCGCAATTCTTGAAGGCGGGTTCGGCGGTATTGCAACCGCATCGGGAATGGGCGCTATATCGACCATTTACATGGGTTTGCTCAAGCAAGGTGATCACATGGTTAGCACCAATGCCGTATATGGGCCATCAAGGGTAGTTATGGAATCATACTTCTCGAAATTTGGCGTTGAATCAACCTATATAACTACATCTAATATCGATAATATCAAAAAGGCAATTAAACCCAACACCAAGGTACTGTACATTGAAACCCCTACCAACCCAACAATGGAAATTACAGACCTTGAAGCTTGTGTGGCCCTTGCCCGTGAGCATAACATTATTACTGTTGTTGATAATACCTTTTGCAGTCCTTACCTGCAGCGCCCATTGGAATTTGGAATTGATGTTGTGCTACATAGCATGACTAAATTTATTAATGGCCATGCCGATATCGTTGCGGGAATGATAGTAACCCGAAATGAGGAACTTTGTAAGGTTTTACGCTCTGCCATGGTAAACATGGGATGCAATATGGATCCACATCAGGCATACCTTGTGCTTCGTGGGGTAAAAACTCTTGCTATTAGGGTTGAAAGAGCACAACAAAATGCTATAAAAGTTGCCGAGTACCTAGAGAACCATCCAAAGGTTGAATGGGTGAAATATCCTGGGTTAAAATCACATCCACAGTATAAACTTGCTCAAAAGCAAATGGATGGCCCAGGCGCCATGATTAGCTTTGAGTTAAAGGGTGGTTTTAACGCAGGCAAAACACTAATGGACAATGTTAAACTTGCCATGCTAGCCGTATCGCTGGGTGGTGTTGAAACCCTTATTCAGCACCCTGCCTCAATGACCCACTCGAAGCTAAGTGCTGAGGCAAAAGAGAAAGCGAATATCACCCAAGGCCTTGTACGCTTTGCTGTTGGGATTGAGGATGTTGAGGATATTATAGCTGATTTGGATCAAGCATTAGCTAAGGTTTAGGTTTACCCCAATCGTAAATATTTGTAAAAGAGAAATAACGGATAAGCCGTTGTTCCTCTTTTCGTTTTAGCTAAAATTGATTAAAATTGAAAATTCAATGTGCATTTTGTTTTCAGTACTTTAACACGAGTTGCTATGATATAAACTCTCAATTGCATTGTCATTAGAAATGTTATACAAATTCGCATTTGGATATAATTTTTTATTTGAATAGTAAAAAATCAGCACATTGCTGAATTAATGAACTATCTTTAGTTTTGGAGCAATCCAACAATGTACTGGTTTCAATGCGTTTGCTACTCTTTTACAACCTTTATTAATTCAAAAGTTTTACTACTCCAAAGTTTTATAAGATAAATGCCAGAGGCAAAATTTGTTGTTTGTACATTAGTTTTCTCATTAAAATTACCTCTTAAGACAACTTGTCCCCTTAAATTCAGAATCTCAAAGTTAACATTATCTCCTTCCGCTTCCATCTTTATACTTAGGTTGTTTTTAAAAGGGTTAGGGTAAACATGGGTTTTGTTAATCAGGCATGGGGCACTTACTGGACCAACAACAAAAGGAATCGTAACAATATCTGTTTCGCCGCTACTATACAAGCCGGAAACGCCTGCAATATGATTACCCTCAACTAAATCGGTAAACAGATAATAGTTTGGAGTTGCTCCTATTGTAGCTAACTGATTTCCATGCGTAATATCATTAAGGTAAACATTGAAACCTATTAGCGATTTTGAGTTTTTATCAGAAGTTCCTTCGGCAATAGCATGATTCCATGTAAAAGCAGCTTGTCCTTGAGGCAATTCATCGAAACTAATTTGCAAGTCATACGGCAAACTCTTTAGCTCATTTAAAATAATTGTTCCTAGGTCAACGTTTTCACCATCAATAATTACTTCTGAAACAAAGAATTGATAACCTGATTTTGTGATTGTTAGCGTATACGTATCGTTGTCCAAAACCGCAGGAAACAAGAAATTACCATCAGCCAAAGAAGTGACTTCATAACTTTGGTTTCCTTCCAGCTGCGCAACCGCTCCAAATATACCAATGTCAGGATTATCATCACCTTTTACTGTACCCAAAACGGAATAAACTGGAGTTAACATTTGGCCAAAGTACAAAACTGAATATGGCGAGGCTTCTCCCTCGGTCCAAATCACGGATATGCTGGATTTACTTTGGAATGGAGTGTTTGGATGATTGGAATCGGCACTTGCCGTATTGCTAACATTTATTAGATTCGACCATGTGTTAAGGTTTTTGTCAAATTTTTTGTACACTGTTTCAAAATAAACTCCACCTATCTTTTCTGACCAGAATACATAAAGGTTTCCTTGAGTATCGGTTGATATTGAAGGATACGAGGAGGCAACTGCAGAATTGCTGATATTTGTAAAACCACTGTCCCATGTACCGTTGGTACATTTTTTATAGTAGATTTCCCTTGTTCCGGTCTGGCTATCCTTCCACACCAAGTGAATATTACCATGAACATCAGTAACTGCACAAGGATCCATTGTAGCAGAACTTCCATTCCCAGTAGTGTTGCTCAAATTGGTATAGTTTGAGTCCCAGCCCACTCCAACTGTAAACCTTCTATACAGTACCATTTTATCATTTTCAATTGTTTCTCCCGAATCCTTCCAGAAAACATGAACATTGTTTGATAGGTCGGTAGTAAGAGTTGGGTATTCTGATGCTCCGTAGGAGCTACTTACATTCACCGCAGGTTGCCAGCCATCATCTTGAGTTCGCTTGCTGTACCATATTTCAGAATTAGGAGTAGATGAGAAGCCTGCCCTTTGCCACACGCAATGCAGATTGTTGTCAGTATCAATTGCTAAAGCGGGTCTCGATACAGTACTAATAACATCGTGATAAACAACTTCGGTTGTACTCCACACTGAATTTGAGAATGATCGATAAACAATGTTAACAGCACTAATTCCTCCATTTTTATAAACTAAATGAAGAACATTGTTCGAATCAACTACAAGCGATGGATTCCTTCCAATTTCATCAACAAGAATGGGCGTAGACCATGTTGACCCGTTAGTTTCAGAAGAAGAATAATAGATACCATTATTGTAGTACACAACGTGCAATTTTCCAGTATTATCCTCAACAATAAGCCTTGCATTA
>JAQUJY010000113.1 GCA_028680705.1 Bacteroidales bacterium | reverse complement strand
ATGCAATGTTAAAAGTAGGGATTGAGTTATAATGACATTCCTGCAATCATTACAGCAGCCATTATAACAATAAATATAAGTATGCTAACCCACACTGGCATTGGTTTTTTTTTATTTGTGCTCATTGTATGTGATATTATGTAATGCTGTTTAGGTAAGTCACCTCTTAAGGCGTCGCTGCATTCCAGCAACTGCCATACAAGCAATCCATTAACTGTAGTAAAAATTAATTTATTGGAAAGCGGATGGGTTTCATCTTATGAACGAACCTATCATCTTATCTAAACAACATTGGTTTATTATGATTAATGCTTAACTATACTCAACCTCAAAAGTTGTGGCAAAAAATCATAATCGTAAGCACATAAAAATACCTGTATGAGAACAAATTTGGGGTAATGGATAAAAGAGTCTTTCTCCCTTGATTTGTGGTTTGTAAAAACAAAATGGAGCTTTCTGATTTTGTGAGAATGTCTCTTTAAAAAACGAAAGATTCCATTCTAAGGGACCAGTTACAATAAGTTGTTTTGAAGAAACCAAAAGATCTATAACTTCAATTACATCAGTGTTGCCAAGCGACAACCATTTACTGTTATTGAAAGAAGTATTGTCGGCAAATAAGGTTAAGAGCATAAAAAAATTAACGCTAAATGCAATTGCAAATAGTATTGAGATTAATTTATGGTATGTGTCTCGAAAAAGTGTCATTTATTGTGTGCCATCTTGTTATGGGCATAGAGAATTTAGAACCACTTTATTATCAAAGTGCGAAACCGTTTATTAAATGCTATAATGTACAAATATAGTGTTTCCCTATATTACTATCAAACTTACACCTAATTCTCAAACTGTTTACAAATCCTTTACCGGTTTAAATCCCTCATTCTTTATGAAGTCCATTCTATGTTCAAAATTGCTCATGCTGTCGGATGGGTCAAGGAGGTCAAGATTCAACTCGTTAAGTTTTGCCCTATTGATGTTTACTGAAACAATTGTTTGCTCTTCGAAATTACCTGTTGCAGAGTTCAGCAAGGAGCCTTTAGCATTAACCTGAACTTTATTTACAACTGGGAGCAATTGAAAAATTTCCTTGGCTATTTTTAGAATACAGCTACATACATAGTCCTGATAAATTTCATTAAAACGGGATTTAGATAGCTGTTCCTCTTTTATTTCAAGTCCTTTTCTTGGGATAAATTTGATTGTATTAGGAACAACATCTTCGCTGTGAACATAAAAATCAACTGAAATCTTATCTGAACTCACCTCAAATGAGATGTGGGATCCGTACTCTTTTAAATCTTCAAGCGGATTGAAATAGTTCAGTGCATAGGTATATGCCTGTGAATCTTTACCAATTACTCCATTAACAATATCCATCATTTTACGGTATTCTTCTTGGTCTTTCAGGTACTGCTCGTGCGCTTGCTGTTGATACTTAAAATTATCTTCAAGTAATAGTTTACGGCTATTCTCAAGTTCGCTTAACTTATTTTCTAGTGCTACATTTTTCTCGAAGTCTTTAGCTCCATATCTAAAAATAAGGATAGTAAAAAAAACTAAGGCAGAAATAATTGGTAAAAAATATTGCAGAAACCCATCTTGTGCTAAACCATAAATCAAGCCTACCATACAAAGAAATCCAAAGAAGCCCAGTACTATTTTATTTCCTAAGGTTTTAAATATCCATCGGTTTTTAGGGGCATACATTCTCCCAACAACCAAACGAGCTAACGACAGTTTTGAACTTTTCTTTAAACTTTGAATCTCCCCATCAATGTGATCATTGGTGAATTTTGTGATTTCGTCCCTTAACTCTTCTGCTGTCTCAACATACTGGGGTGCTTCTTGCTTTTGTTACTCTTCCCAATCCATCTGGTCTGAATAGGATTTGTGGACTGACTGAATTACCTCCAAATAATTGTTGTGTTCACGAACTTCATCTTCGTTGGCTTTAATCATTTCGTGCCTTTCACGCTCCACCTGTTCTCTCTCTAACTGTTTAAGGCGTTGTTCACGTTCTCTACGTTCCTGTTCAATCTCTTTCTTATGTTGCTTATACTCTATTGCTTCTTCACGTTGCTTTTTTACGCTGTTCAACTTCAATTACGTGTCGTCTTGGGGTTGCCCAACCTGTATTGCCAAATATTTTGTTACTCGCCCATTTGCCTGTGTTCTTACCAAGTTCCTGAGAAAATGATTTCCCAAATATGCCCATATCCTATTAACTTTAAAACGATTAAATCTACTCCTCTTTTAAGATTTGTTTCTATATTTTCAACCTGCTAGCAAATAAATGCTAATGCAGATAGACCCTTGATTCAACTTTATCGACCTCTATCTCGAAAACGGCTACATTCACAAGGGCAGGTTTTCCATAGGTAAAGTCGCCACGCCCAGAATACTTCTGCATCACAATATTCAAAACTCTGGCCTTCTCGTCTAAATCATTAATGGGAACCACCTTGCCATGCACCAGAACGCTCTTGTATTTCATTGAATACGAACAGGCAACCTCCTCGTGCCTAATGTTCATCTGATAGTCGGAGCTAAACGATATGCAAACTTTAGGATTCTTCTCCCAAATAGTGTTTTTTTTACCGGTAGGTCCAGAATGGATATATAGTTTCCCGTTGCTATACCCAAAGTTAAAGGGTAATACATACGGATTTCCCTCAAGATCAACCATACCCACCGTGCAAACATTACAACTATTAATAATCTGATAAACTTCAGCTTGTAAAAGGTTTGTTTGTGACTCCATGTATATCCGTTTTTGAATTGTGTAACAAATATGGGCATTTTTCGACTATTCCCCACCCCTGCGCCTATTCACTAATCGAAATACCTCGCCAACCCAAAGAACAATAGATGTGCTACCGAATATCAAAAGCCAATGATACAAAGTTAAGGGTACAGTTCTGAAAAAGTTATTTCCAAACTGAATAATTAGCACCTGACCCAAAAGTATTAAGGCGGCAATCGCCAAAAAACTTTTACTTTTACCAATATTGGATAGAGCAGATTTTCCAGATCCCATTGCCTTTGCATTAAACAGATTCCAAAACTGAAGCATGACAAATACGTTAAAAAACAGGGTAAGCTCATAAACTGTAATCCCATTATTGGCCTTAAGCAATCGGAGAAAAGCAACAAGAATAATAAAAAACGAAAGTGCAAACATCCCTATCCAGCGCTGCATTTGGGGTGTAATAATGAAATCGGTGGCTTTGCGGGGTTTTTGCTTCATCACTTCATTGTGAGGCGGCTCTGTTGCCAATGCCAAAGCGGCGAATGTGTCCATAATAAGATTTACCCAAAGCATTTGAACAACAGTTAGAGGTAGCGTTACCCCAATCAATGGGCCGAAAAGAACAATGGCTAGAGCAAGCAGGTTGATTGTTAGCTGAAAGAAGAGAAACCGCTGAATATTTTGATATAACGAACGTCCCCATCTAATTGCATTTACAATACTGGTAAACGAGTCGTCGAGAAGAATTATATCACTTGCCTCTTTAGCCACTGAGGTTCCCGACCCCATTGCCAGACCAACATTCGCCTTATTCAATGCTGGGGCATCATTAGTCCCATCGCCCGTAACAGCAACAACTTCGCCCATCTCTTGAAGTAATCTTACTAGTTTTAATTTATCGGCGGGGCGTGCACGATACATAACCCTAAGCCCGGGAATTATAGCGGTAGCCTGACTATCACTTAATGCTGCAAACTCCTCTCCTGATATTAGGTTACTCTCATTCTCATCATTGCAAAGACCCACTTGCCTGCAAATTTCTTTGGCCGTAACGCTAGTATCACCTGTTACTACCTTTACATCAACACCCGCCAAACGGCACTCATTAATAGCATCGGTAACGCCAGGCCTAACCGGATCAGTAATACCAACAAAACCCAACAGGACCATATTATCCAAGGTATTCTCATCCAATGTGTTTTTGCCACTATCAGCATCAACAAGTTTATAGGCAAAAGCTATGGTTCGCATTGCCGATTCCTGAAGCCCCAAGATCTTATCATCGTACAGTTCTTTGCTTAGCGAGTCAATGGGTTTAATACCATCTTCGCTTAAAAACTGGGTGCATTTGGCTTTAATAATCTCTGGCGCCCCTTTTAGGAGTATTATTGGTTTTGGAAGCAAATCGATGTTACCGGCAGTTGCCATATACTTAGTTTCCGATGAAAAGGGGACTTGTGAGGTTACCTCAAAATCTAAGCGGAGCAATTCATAGTCCTCTGCAACATCATTGATCCAAAGCAAGAGTGCTGCATCGGTAGGATTTCCTAAAGGTCTTATAGAATCCCCGGATCTATCGAGAAAAGCCTTGGAATTTACTGCCATCGAAAGACTTACCAATGTCTTTAGGTTCGCGTTACCTTCCAAATTACCTGCAAAAAAGGTAGAATCAAGAACCTGCATCTGGTTTTCTGTTAACGTGCCCGTTTTATCGGTACAAATAACCGTAGTTGCCCCCATGGTTTCGGTTGCCTGCATTCTTCTAACCAGGTTGTTTGTGGCTGTCATTTTGCGCATACTATACGCTAAGCTAAGGGTAACGCTCATGGCCAATCCCTCTGGAACAGCCACAACAATAAGCGTTATTGCAACCAAAATGAAAAGTAATATTTGCTCTGTGGCCTCAATGCTAAACCATGCTTGCGACGAAAACAAGTTGATGCCCAACAGTAGTCCAACACCATAAAATAGGGCAAATAGCAAAACCGCGATTAGCAAAAGTATTGGTACAGTGACACTTAGTTTACCTGTAAGGATTTTGGGAAGGGACAGTGATTTCCCGAAAAACACAAAAAGATCGAGCACAATGGGCAACCAAACCCTGATTAGAATAACGCCTAACGGAATTAAAATTGAAAAGAGGCTAAACCAATTCTCTGGACTAAGTACTAACCTACCAGCAAAATAATCGAAAAGCATAAAGCCCCAAAAAGCAATAAAGGCAACCAAAAATCCTATCACCCCAATAACCTTACTTAAACGCTCGAGTTGAATTCTCAACGGTGTAGGATCGTTAATCTGTATTGATGCCTCTCTTGCCGTCTTCCCTATTTCTGTTGCATTTCCTACTGCAGTAACCATAAAAGTTGCAGTCCCCTCCATTACGGTTGTACCACGGTATAGCATGTTAGCGGGATATGTATGCTCTTGTTTAGCATCCTCAATATTAGTATGCTTATATACCTGCAATTCACCTGTTAGCGACGATTCATTTACCCCCAATGAAATGCTGCTTAGAATTTTACCATCAGCAGGAATTTCTTCTCCAGTATCAATAATTACATGATCACCCACAACAATTTCGGAAACAGGAACTGATGTTACACCAGCATTCCTTGCAACCTTAACTGGTTGACTATCGCCAACCTTATTAAGAATATCAAACTCGAGACCTGCCCTATACTCATTAAAAAACGCCATTAGCGTGGCAAGCAAAACGGCAATTATTATGCCTATTCCCTCAATAAAATTGCCATGAAAAAAGCCAACAATAACTGCAATAGCTGCGGCAATTAAAAGGATACGAATGATAGGATCGTCAAATTTTTCAAACAACAGCCTCCACCAAGGTTCGCGAACTGGGGGAGTAAGAACATTACTGCCATGCTTACGCCTACTTTCCACAACTTGGCTAGATGTTAAACCCTTTTGAATAAAATCTTTTTGCTCCATTTATGTTGATTATTAAAGTACAAATTTAAGGGTAATTTGATTATGAATAGGTGGTAAACTACTAATTTTTATGCCAATTTAATATATAATCTTATATTTGGGATTATCTGAATTAAAGTAGAATATAAAAAATAATCCACAATGCTGGTTGATGATTTCCGAAAATAGTTCGATTAAAAAAAGGAACATTAGCAGCAAAAGGATTATTTTTACAAAATAAAATAGGTGCAATGTTATATGGTGTTGTTTTCCAAAGTGTAGTCCCCATAAGAAAAGAACCATTTGAACGTAGCGAAATGGTTACCCAAGTGCTATTTGGCGAAACTTTTATGATTATTGAGGAGCATAAAGATTGGCTAAGGGTAGTGCTTACGTACGATTCCTATGAGGGTTGGGTTGATAGAAAAAGTTCTATAGTTCTTGATCAAGAACAGTTCAATCTCCTTTCGCTCAAAGGCATATCAATGGTTTCATCTAGGCTATTCAGCGCAAAAGCTCAGGAATGTGACTACCCAATAAGGTTATGCCCTGGTTCAACCATATATAACTACGACGAAACAACTGGCTCTTTCAATATGGTAGGTAGGCACTACAAAACCTTTAATGTTCCATTCGACAATCCTTTTAGTAGCAGCTATGAAAGTATTAAAGAACTGTCAAAATCGTTCGTAAACGCCCCATACCTCTGGGGTGGTCGCACACCATACGGGGTTGACTGCTCCGGATTAGTGCAAGTAATCTACAAGATGATTGGTCTTGTAATCCCTAGAGACGCCAGTCAGCAAGTTTTGCTTGGTCAAACGGTTGAGTTCTTAAACCAGTACAAGGTAGGCGATTTAGCCTTTTTTGACGATGAGGAAGGGGATATTGTCCACGTAGGGATAGTTCTGGACAATAATAGCATTATCCATAGTTCTGGATTTGTTAGGATAGATAAACTTGATCAGCAAGGAATTTTTTCAGCCACAAGCAAACGATACTCCCATAGGCTTAGAGTGGTAAAACGACTGATTACCAACGACTGAAATCAACTATACCAACACCAATGATTAAACATCATATAATTATTTTACTTGCAGTAATTGCCTTTGCAATTTGGGTAGTCTATAAACTTGGAGGAAAGAAAAAAGGGTAACAATAACAACCATAAACTAAATGCAATATTCATACAACTACCCTCGGATGCTTGTTACTGTAGACTCTCTTATCTTTAACAAAGGGGTAAACGATTTATACAAATTATTGTTAATAAAACGAGGAAATCCCCCTTTTAAAGGACAATACGCCCTGCCTGGTGGTTTTCCGGAAATGGACGAACTTTTAGCCAATGCTGCAAAACGTGAGCTAATGGAAGAAACTGGGCTGACCGGGATTAACCTGGAACCTCTTTCAACCTTTGATGCTATTGGCAGGGATCCACGAGGGAGGAATATTTCTGTAGCATTCTACGGTTTTGCAGTTCATAATAGTAAAGTAACTGCTGGGGACGATGCTGCCGAAGCACAATGGTTCCCACTAAATGCCCTTCCACCTTTAGCATTCGACCATGAGCAAATAATCGATTTTGCTGTTGATAAACTAGGGCTTAAATAATTGTTCCTGCCCCAACGGTAATATTGATTGCTTCATCTATAGATACAAAACTGCCTGTTACCCTGCCGAAAAGTCTCATAAAGCGCTCAATTGATAAAAACTCTATTGCCTTTTTATATTTACCAGAAAAAAACCTGTCTGTACCACTACCTATAATAGCATTAGGTGTACAATGAAGTCAGAAGAGGGGACCGAGAGGTTCATCCTATAATTCAAAAAGAAATTGTATTTGAGAAAAAATTATTTCCCAGATAACTTACAATTCCGCAACACATCTAAATACATGAGATTCTGCAAATCCCTAAGTAACAATGGCCAATACTTCTTCATTTTTAAGAACTTCGAGCATTCTTGAAGGTATCTCCATTTTAAATCTCCTAGTAAAAAAAATATTCTAAAAATTTATTTCGCAATATTAGCGCCTAGTGCCCATACGCAAGTATTGAAATTGCCACTACGGAAAGGGATATACCAACCCAGTTTGTTCGGGTGGGATGCTCTTTAAAAAGCATTAATCCTATAAATACATTAATCAGCACAACACTAATATTGTTTATTCCGAATAAAATTGAACCTTGAAGAGATACTCCCGTGATGGGGTTTACGTAGTTTAGGGCAGCAATCATAAAATACATAGAGCTGAAATTTACCAATCCTAGAAAAATGCCGATTATCCATGTTTTTTGTCGCTTCAAATCGAGTACTGCTGGCTTATTAAAAGGGAGTAGGGCAAAGCCTACAATTCCTGAAACAGCAAATATGGAAGAGTTGAAAATAGAATTCATATCGTCGGTAACAAAGGTTATTTGGGCATACTTCATTGATGAGTCAACTAAGCCAATGCCTATAAAAATAATAAGGGGCAAGTAAAAACCTTTGTTGATAGTTGTATTTTCTTTTTTGTAAACAGTTAGTAAAACGGCAACAAGCGCTAGCACAATCCCCGTAATTTTCACGCTGTTTAAAGAGTCGTTTACATCAATGTATATTGAAAAAAAGATTG
>JAQUJY010000112.1 GCA_028680705.1 Bacteroidales bacterium | reverse complement strand
CAACTTTAAATCTAACTGTTCAATAACGCCATTAACGATACGAGCAGGGTGATCCTCTGGAATTAAATCCTCTATGGAGGGAGGAAATAACCAATTTTGTTGCTGATTATATTCTTTAAAATTAGCCATCATATAACTGATATTCAATTACATAAAGATAAAAAAATCAATTGAATTAGCAATAGAAAACACTAAACATTTTACTATTAAAATCAAAAATAGCTGCCCCAGTTATGAGACAGCTACTTTGTTTTTGGTAAAACTATTGCATTGACGCCCCCTTTATGTCTACTGTTTGGCTATGTGGTATGGCGCAAAATTTAAACTCTTAGCAATCCACGGAATCCCCTGTGAGCATAATAGGATTCGGCTCCGTTATGGTACACAAAAACAGTATTGTAACGTCTATCGCAAAAAATGGCACCCCCAAGTTTTCTAATTTCAGAAGGTGTTTTCACCCAGCTCGATGTTTTTAAATCAAAGTCCCTAAGTTTCTGCAACTCCCGATATTGCTCTTCCGTTAAAAGTTCAATTCCCATAGTAGCTACCATATCCACAACAGTATCTTTTGGTTTAAAACTTTTCCTTGCCTCCAGTGCATCACGGTCGTAACAAAGACTCCGTCGGCCTTTAGGGCTTTCCGCAGAGCAATCATAAAAAATGAATTCGCTCGTTATACTGTCATAATGTACCACATCTGGCTCGCCACCAGTTCTTTCCATCTCTTTAAGCGACCATAGTTTTTCAGTGTTTGCTTCCAACTTAGCTTTTACATTAACCCATTCAATCTCTTTGTGCCGACTTATGTTTTTCTCAAAACGAACTTTTAATACACTGAGTAGATTATCCAGTTCTACCGTAGACAAACCCGTTTTATTTTCCATTATCGTAGCATATTTATTATGATTTAGGCTAATAAATTCAACCTATGGCAAATCATATCAATTAAAAAACAAATCAACCTGATTTAGGTTTATTGGATTAAGCTATTAAACATGCGAGTAGAAAATCCGAATAAATAAGCATCCAAAAATAACGTGAACTGTCAATCTAAACCAAATTATCTCTCACACAATACCTCAGCTCAAAAAGTTTAATTCCTAAAAAACAGCAATAAAATTAAACCATTAAGAAGCTAAGAAGTAAAGAACTTTACGACCTTTAGTCCTTACAATGAATAAAATACGACATTACCACTTTGTTAGTTGACAAAATACATCTAACTTCGGATAAACAACTTGTGTAATGCTAAGACAAGTTCCCTTTTTTAAATTGCTTATTCCGTTTGTACTGGGGATACTCCTCTCGCTTAGTTTTTCGGAATATCTTTCAGGCATAACCCTAATTATTGCAATGGCAACTTGCCCTGCATTGGTTATATGGGGCACAATAGTCTCAGATAAGTGGCATCTTCGGTGGGTTTTCGGTTTGATTACAACTCTGCTCTTAACCTTTGCAGGTTTTATTATCACAAAAAGTTATTTAGGCAGCACAACCCTAACAAGCGAATTAGAGCAAACCGCTTTGGTTAAACTTTTGGAGCCACCCGATTACAGAACATCCAGCTACAGAGCAGTGGCCAAGGTACTCACTGTAAAAACCGACGGGGTTTGGATTTCAAAAAACGAAAAGGTAATGCTCTACTTCTCATCATCCGATTCGCTTTTGGGTGAACAGAAATACGGCTCAATTTTAACCATAAATGCTAGTTTCAATCCACCGCCAGAACCGCTAAACCCACACCAGTTTAACCATAGGCAATACCTTGAGCGTAAACAGATATACCAAACAGCATATATTGCACCCGAAAAATGGATGTTTTTACAAAATCAACCTTCAATAGCTAAAAGATTGGCCCTTGAACTAAGGGACAAATTGCTGGCGTTATACAAAAATGCAGGAATAGATGGCAAAAACTTAGCAGTACTATCGGCTTTAACCATGGGCTATAAAAACTTGCTCGACCAGGAAACCCGAAGGGTATTTTCGGCATCGGGAGCAATGCATATCCTAGCAGTATCGGGGTTACATGTTGGTATTTTTTTTACAACCCTATCGGGTTTGCTCTTCTTTTTATCGCGAACAAAAAAGGGTAAATTGCTTAAATCAATAATACTTATTGCGTTTCTGTGGTGTTTTGCTTTTTTTACCGGACTGTCGCCATCGGTGGTAAGAGCATCATTAATGTTTTCGCTGGTGATAGTTGGCGTATCGCTTAGCCGAACCACAAATGTGTATAACACTTTAAGCGCATCGGCTTTTATTATACTTGTCTTTAATCCTATGCTAATTATTGATGTTGGTTTCCAATTATCGTACTGTGCTGTACTGTCAATTGTTTTCTTTTATCCACACATATACAACCTCGTTTTTATTAAAAACCCCTTAATCAATAAGGTATGGATGCTGATAGCTGTTTCCATAGCCGCACAAATAGGAACATTTCCGCTTAGCTTGTACTATTTTAGCCAGTTTCCTAACTATTTTCTTTTAGCCAATCTTTACGCCATACCATTAGCATTCCTAATTCTATATGCAGCAATAGGCCTGATAATACTATCGCCTATACCCATTCTCTTCAAAGGGTTAGCATGGCTTTTGGATGGATTACTAACCATACTGAATCACCTTACCAAGCATACAGAATCGCTCCCTTACTCCACCTCAACCGCACTTGCAATAACTCCCGCACAGCTATTTTTGCTCTGCTCCAGCATTGTGCTAATTGCACTTTTTATTCACAGTAAAAAGCTGAATCTGCTCATCATATCGCTTTCCGGCTTAATGGCCTTCTTTGGCTTAAACCTCATCACATATTTGGAAACCTATAACAAATCGGAGTTTTTGGTGTTCGCAAATCGGTCGGCTAGCCTAATGGGACACAGGTACAAGGGTCAACTCGTACTGTTTTCAAATGATACTACTGCGGACAACCTGTCCGATAAATACTCATTTGCCCTTCAGGGATATATCAACAAAAACAGAATAAAACCACACCAAATTATTAGCGAACGCATGGCCAATGACAGCAGCAAAGAAATACATCATAACAATCTTGCCATAAAGCAGAACGATTTGGGCTATTGGATAGAAGTAAACCATAAGACAATGCTAATTCCTTTGGCCAAAACATTTCCCTATGCGGATAAAAAGCAGACACTAACCTTAGATTTTATTATGCTCAATTCCGAGTCGCCAAAAATTGATGATGTGCTGGCCATACTAACACCAAACACTCTGGTGGTTGACCAAACCGTTCCGCCTTGGGAAATTGAGAGGATAAGTAAAACCGCCTTACAAAAGGGCATAAAATTACATAAAATAGGCCAACAGGGTGCTTTTGAATTTTATTAGCTGTGCCGATGCGGATTCTTCCGTATAAGTAATTCGACTATTGTTCTGACTCCCCAATCATACCTGGCTTGTAATCAATCTTGCGCTCGCTTTTTGCCACTACGGTGGCAATCACTGCATCGCCAGTAACATTAAGCACGGTTCGAAGCATATCCAAAGGCCTATCAATGGCAAGTATTAGCGCTAACCCCTCAACGGGTAATCCAACAGCATTTAGCACAATAATGAGCATAACTATACCTGCGCCTGGAACACCTGCTGAACCAATGGATGCCAATGTTGCGGTAAGCACAATGGTTAGCTGCTGCACTAGGGTTAGCTCAATACCAAAAACCTGAGCAATAAAAACAGCAGCAACAGCTTGGTAAAGACTTGTTCCATCCATATTAATGGTTACACCAATGGGTAACACAAAGCTGGCAACCTCACTGCTTACGCCAAGTCCTTTCTCAACCTGCTCCATGGTAACGGGAAGAGTTGCAGCGCTAGAACTTGTTGAAAAAGCAACGAGTTGGACCGGAAACATGGTTTTGTAAAAATCGACAAACCGAATACCCGCAAAAAACCTTAGGTAGGTTGGATAGATTACCAATGCCACAAAAAGCAATCCGCCAATAACTACAAGGGCATATAGCCCGAGTGTTGCAAATAGGTGTAAGGAATCCGATAGATTATCGCCTGAAAAATCAACGATTAATCCTGCTAAAAGAGCCATCACGCCAAATGGGGCAAACAGCATTATAAAGTCGATGATTTTCAGGATTATCTCATTTAGGCCGATAACAAAATCCTTGACTACCTCAACCTTTGGATGCTTAACAATTACAATTGCCAACCCAAAGAGTATGGCAAAAAATATTACCTGTAGCATATTGGCATTATCCGATGCCGCACCAACAACATTGTCAGGAACAATATCAACCAAAAACTGAAGCGGACCATCTGACTTTATATTATCAATGGCCAATTTCCGCCCCTCAACATCAACAGCATACTGCTCTAGCATCTCCAACCTTTTATCCTCAGGAAACGATTCTCCAGGCTTAAAAGCGTTCACCAGCAGAAGCCCCACTGTAATAGCCAAAACAGTGGTTAGTAAATAGTATGCAATTGTTTTTAATCCTATGCGCGATAGCTTTGTAATATCGGAAAGTCCTGTTACACCCGTTACAAGCGATGCAAAAATAAGCGGCATAGCCACCAACTTTAGTAGATTAAGGAATACCACCCCAAAGGGCTTTACCCAATCGGTTACAAACCAGCCTACTTTAAGCCAAACGCCCAAAATGCCGATTAGTATTCCAATCAGCATACCCGCTAAAATTTTTGCCCAAAGAGGAAATTTTTGCCACATCGCTTCTGTTTTTTTGTTCACCAAATATACCAAAATGGGCATTAATCAAAACAAAATGCCACAAGGAAAAACAAAAAAACCGGCAGAAGCCGGTTTAAAATATTCTTAAAACTATCGTTTTTAGCAGTCTCCACAGCATCCTTCGCCATGATCATGCTCTGGGTTATGAACATGCCCTTTGGCTAACTCTTCGGCAGTGGCCTCGCAAACACTCTCTATTTTACCCTTAAAGTGCAAATCTTCGCCTGCAAGCGGATGGTTAAAATCCATAACAACATGGTCGTCCTTAACATCAAGGATTAACCCATTAAGCTGATTTCCTGCCTGGTCAACCATTGGCAAACGAGTACCAACCACAAGCAAATCGCTTGCTACCTCGCCATCCTGCTCAAAAACGGTCTTTGGCAACTTTAGGATATACTCCTGATTAACCTCGCCATATGCCTTGTCCGAAGCGATTTTAAAATCGAACGAATCGCCCTGCTTAAGGTCTTTAATATTATCCTCAAACGACTGAATAAGGGTTCCCTTACCGTATATAAACTTCATGGGATTGGCGGCTTCTGCCTTATCAACAATCTCATCTTTAACATTAAGCTCATAGCTTACTGAAACTACTTTGTCCTTTGAAACAATCATTAAACTATCTTTTTAAATTAAAAAATTGAATTAAGCAGTAAAGGAACGGCAATATTTTTAGAACACCAAAATTTAATGCTAAATACAAAACATTGGGAATAATCTTGGATTGGGTCTAATTCAGGCAGTACTTTTGCACTCATTCTGCACACGAACCACCCTCTAACTTGATTCGTTAATGCCAGTACAGCTAGCAAGGCGAGTAACTGGCGCTAATTTTTAGAATATTTAAGAAAACTATGGGGAATGGTTATCCCTATAGCACATTAGTTTTAGTATCAAAACCATTGCAATCCACTCAGTTCAGTAGCAAACACCCGTAATAATACATTCTAGCGCTCAGTAATAAAATTAATACTACTCAAAAAGTCGCTATTAATGCACCATTCTTATGTTTGTAATTATCTGATAATAGGAAGTTTCAAAATTCGTCAAAAAATACCTAAAAAAACTTGTAAAATCAAATCAATTCCTCATCTTTGTTGTGTAGTAATTTTTATTTATTCATTAATTTTCAATTTTTACCATGAAAGGAAAAGTTAAATGGTTTGATGCAGCTAAAGGTTTTGGCTTTATTCAAACTGAAGAGGGTAACGACGTGTTTGTACATTACACAGGTATTACCAGAGAAGGCTTCAAGCGTCTAGACGAAGGACAAGAAGTTGAATTCGAAATTACTGATGGCAAACGTGGCCCTCAGGCAACTAATGTAAACGTTATAGAATAAAAATGTATTATTCTATATACTAACTCGAAAAGGCTTTGGACAACCAAAGCCTTTTTTATTTATGTGATAAACTGTAGTAGAGTTTAGGAAGTTCCGACATCCTTCACGTTATTTGGAGGAGTGTCTTTTGCAACGAAGCAATCTGTCTGTTCCCGTATTTTGTGACCCAATTATTTACAACTATGGAGCACTATTATTGCGGAAGGAAAGATTGCTTCTCCCGATAAAGAACGTCGGAATCGCAATAACGGGAAATATTGGAAAATGAGGGAAGAGGATACTCGCAACTTTTAGTTTTTAATTCTTAACTCTTAGCTGTTTGCCCCCCTACTTATCCTTAACCTCTTCTTTAAACGTTTTAATACTCTCGTCTAGGGCATCCTTTAGATTTTTTATCTCTTTCTTGATCTCATCCTTCTTCTCGTCGGCAGCATTCTTATACTCCTGTACCTTATTTTTTAAAGCATCCGATTTTTGCTCAATGTCCTTTACCCTCTTTTCCATTCTCACCTTTGCATCACCCTTTGCATTCTCCGTTTTCTTTTTAAATTCGACAATCTTATCCTCGGTTTTCTGAGCAAACCCCTCAATATTATTCACCAACTCATTAAACTCCGACTCTAAAAACTCCTTCGACGCATCAGCAGCCTCAATGAACTCCTTTTTTACATCTTCCTTTGTGGTTTCTTTTTCCTTTTTGTCTGTAACACAACTAGCTACTAAAAACACTAGTGTTGCAACGGTCAGCATAGCCAAAATCTTTTTCATAGTGGTAAGTTTATTAGATTAATATTCAAAATAGAACGTAAGTTAGTAAAACCCAAGGAGAGAGTCAAGTTATTAACAAGATAACATCCAATGTCGTTTAGTTAAGGCTGTCGGCTTCGACTTCGCTAAGCCTGACTCTCACCCTAAGCATTCTAAGATAAAACCAAATATTTAAACCTATTTGGTAATAGCTTTGTGGAACGAATTGCCTCCTCCGACACAGGACGTCGGAATCACCTGTCTGGCACGTCAACCTACAGGCAGGAAATGACAAAAAACCACAATCCGCAACCCTGATATTGCTCAGAAAGAAAAGAATACTAGACGAATAGTCATTTAATAAAATTCAGCCCATAAAAAGATAAAAACACACTCAAACTCAAAAACCCGCTGTTCGTCAAATCCCGTTAGCTCGTTCGTCAACCAAACCCCACAGCACTTTGCCCACCTAAAGTATATGTTCTACTTTAGCACTTATTAATACAATCCCAAGTACTTATTGTACTTTTTTGTTTAAAATCAAAACAGGTAAACCAAGTTTACATTGTTTAACTAGTTAAATCAGGAGAAAACAACTCACCTGATATTGTATAATTTAAAATCCTTTTTTATGAAAAAACTACTACACCTATTAACAACCACCCTTGTGGCCCTTACGCTCCTTTTATGGGGGAATGCGGGGTTTGCACAAGGGACTGAAGATTTTGAAAACTTACCCACAGATAGCCAAAGTAGCTATAAAGCATGGACTTGGACAGGAACTGATGGCGTTGAATGGAATGCTGCTGGTGCTAGAACTGATCAAACTATAAATGGCACAGCAATATGTTGGGGAAACTCAGGTGAAAGAAACGTTGTTTCTCCTACTTATGCTGGTGGAATGGGTGTGCTTCAATTCGATTATGTTAGAGGATTTACTGGTACTAAGGCTAGAAGTTTAGAAGTATGGGTGAATGGTGTCTTAAAATCAACCCTTACTGTTAGTTCTACTTCTGATGATGTAATTTCTTATTCTGAGATCATTAATATTGAAGGGGATGTTGTCTTGGAGATTAAATCCACTGGTGCTGCTCAAGTTAAACTAGATAATATTTTTTGGACTGGATACGAAACAGGTGCTGACACCCAAGCCCCACTTGCCACCTTCACCCCTGCTAATGCAGCAACAGATGTGCCTCTTAATATAAACCCCACCATCACCTTCAATGAGCCCATTTATACAAGCCCTGCAGGTGTTTTGGTTGATAACACAAACGTTGAAAGCCTGATAACATTCCCTGCTGCTTTCAGTGCCACCATCGCAGACAACACGATTACTGTAGTACCTGCTGCAGACTTGGAATATGAAACAGACTACACCTTGACCGTTGCTGCTGTTCAAGATGAAGCAGCCAATGCTATGGAAGCACCTGTGACCGCTGCTGGTGCCGGCGGCGATGGTGATGTGCTGCCCGTTGGAGAGCACCACGTCCAGGTCGCTGCCCGTCACC
>JAQUJY010000111.1 GCA_028680705.1 Bacteroidales bacterium | reverse complement strand
CTTTTAAAACTACCAGGTCTTGATAAGTATCTCTCTTTCGCTTCCTCTGCATCCGATCCAGCTTCTATGTAAATTACAGTCCTATTATCGATTATAACTGCTTGCATTTTCGCTAAATCTGGAGATTTGTGAACTACTGGTTTTTTACGATACATCTTTATAACCTCCTTTTTTATTAGATGAATAAAATATAACAACTACGTGTAATAACTCACGTGTGACTTTTTGAATAAATACTTTCCTCTGGTTAGAAATATTAACTGGTAGTCAAACACAAGTTGACTGAAAAATGACCAATTATAGATGTTGAGAAATATTCAAAATCTCGACAAATGAACAGACCACAACAATGTCATGTATGCAATTGTCTTATTATGAAAATACACTGAGAATTTACAGGAAAATCAAAGATAGTAAAAATAATTGGTAAACCACTATTTTTCAGGATAATAATACTCAAAACTTCTCGTAAAACAATGGGGATATCCTCCTTTTGTTACTCTTCAAACCTTTTTTGAATTTGGAAGTAACAGGTAATTGGGGTGTTTTTACTTTTGTTTGTTTCTTATAATAATATCATCCCTAACTTTGTGGCATCTGGCAGAAAGTTAGACCCAATCGTATCCTTGTTCTTCGGAGTTTGGGAGTAATGTTTTAGGGGAGTATACATAATTTGCTGCTATCTTTTATATCACAAAACTAGGCGTTATCATAATAAAAAAAGGGTAAAACAAAACGTTTTACCCTTTCTGCATCAATATAAAATGATACAATTACTTGTTAAACAGCTTAGTCCATTCGCGTTTTTTGCGATTTTTCCATGATCCCTTATGGAATATGTAACTTAAAATAAGTGGAACAACACTGGTGGCCTCGGCATAAACCATCTGCTCGTAAGTAGTATCAACCTTACCCCACGATGCAGCCTCTTTAAGGGTTGAACTAGAGCATGCACCATCGCGAGGGTCGGCAACAGTAATTTGTACTGCATATTTATGCATGGGCACATCGTGGCCAAGTATTTCGGCGCAAACAACAGTATCCTGTGCAAAGTTCTTAGGTACTCCACCGCCAATCATAAACAGACCGGTTACTTGTGCTGCAACTTTAATATCGGTTAATTCCTTAAAATCCTTAACAGAATCGATGGATACGTGCGCATCTGGATTGTCAATCTGATGCTTTACAAGCCCAAAACCTGCGCTACAATCGCTAAAGGCAGGCACAAAAATGGGCACATTATGCTCGTAGCAAACCTGAACCAGACTATCCTTTTTAACGGAATTCTTGGTTAGGTACTTACCCATCTCTTTAATAAACTCGCGCGAACTGTATACCCCTGGTTTCATGCCATCGGCAATTTCTTTGATGGCAGTATCGCAAACTTGTAGTTCCTGTTCATCAATAAAAGTATCGTATATCCTATCGATGTAATTATCCCTTAGGTGATTATCGTCAATAAACTGAGTGCCCTTGTAGTGCTTAAATCCGAGCGCTTCAAAAAAGTCCATATCTACTATAGATGCTCCTGTTGCCACAACAACGTCAACCATATTGTTTTTAACCATATCAACATAGGCCTGCATGCAACCTCCTGCACTTGTACTACCGGCAAGGATAAGCCAGTTACTGCATTCCTTATCAGACACCATCATCTCAAGTATGTCGGTTGCAGCAGCAGTATCACGCGAGGTGAAAGACATATCGCGCATGGCATTTATAATAGGAGTAGAGTCGAATGATTTTATGTCTATGTGCTTAATCACATCCTTAAGTAGGTCTTTTTTCTTCATTTTTTTACAGCTTATTATGTTGATAATTAGATTTATTTAGCGTTTTACCATTATTTTGCAAACTTATATGAAAGTATCTTGTAAAGCAACTTAGTGGCTAAAAAGTCCGATGATTTTTCATTGGGGTTCGGGCAAAGTTCTACAATATCGAATCCAACAAGATTCTTGCGCTCAATTACTCTACGCAAAAACTGAAGAGTTGGATACCATTGCATTCCTCCTGGTTCAGGGGTTCCAGTTGATGGGAGGATTGATGGGTCGAATCCATCGAGGTCGATGGTTAGGTAAACATCCTCGGTAAGCAGGTTAATGGCGTTATCCATCCATTCGTCGTTATCCACAATGGTGTGCGCCCAAAATACTCTATTTAAATTGAGCCGTTTCTTTTCATCAACATCCATGCTACGAATACCGACCTGAACAATAGGACATAAATCCTGTGCACGAGCCATAACGCAAGCATGGTTGTTTTTGGAGCCCTCGTAACTATCGCGCAAATCGGCATGAGCATCAATTTGCAATACGCTTAGGTTACCATATTTTTTTGCGTGGGCACTAATTGGTCCAATGCTCACAGAGTGTTCGCCCCCAATGGTAACAAGGAACTTGCCTTGCTCAAGGTATTTTGTTGCCTCTTTTTCCGATGCAGCAACCATGGCTTCGGGGCTTTTATTCTCTTTTATAGCTGGGGCTGTGTAAATTCCCTGCAGGTAGACCTCCGTGTCGGTTTCAATATCGTAAAGTTCCATATTTGCCGAAGCATCCAAAAGTGCCTCGGGGCCTTTATCCGAACCCTTTACCCAAGTGCTTGTTCCATCGTAAGGAATGGGGAGTATTACAATCTTTGATTTCTCTTTATTGCAGAACTCCTGAGGAATATCGCCAAAATGTACCATAATTTAGTTGTGAAATATTACTTATTAGTTATTGCAGTAAATTATAACAGTATGTAAATGAATTGGTTTAATTGATTTTAAACTGAAAGTTAATTTCATGCAATTTTAACCAAAAAAATGCAATATTGGGCTGTTTGGTTTCTAAAACCTTAAAAAGAAATCCCTCCAATGCTTAATGGCAAAGGAGGGATAATCAATTTAATAATTTTTGTTTAATAGTTCCAGCACGAACCATCACCCAATCCTCTTCCTGCTCCACGTCCCATTCCTGCACTTCGTCCGTATCCTCGTCCTGCACCTCTTCCCATTCCTGCATTATTCCTTCCCATTCTGCCTTGTCGGCGTGAGTTGTAAATAACCCTTTGGTCATCGGTAAGTAAAGATGAAACTTCAACTCTATGTGCTGCGCTCTTTTTCTGAATCTTTGTTCTTATAACAGCCATCTCGTCAATGGTTTTATTTATCTCATTAAGGTTAGGGCTATCAGCAGATTGAAGTGTACGTATGCGCGCACGTTTCTCATCAAGTTCGTTGCGCAATGGAGTAACCTCTTTAAGGTGTTTTGTGCGCAGTTCGATGATTTTCTCATCCTGTTCTGGGGTAAGATTAAGAATGCATTGTCCGTAGGCATAAGGCCTTTCACCATCATACATCATTCCTCTTCCATTGGGGTTGTTCATTACGCCGCGTCCTTGGCCGCGTTGTGCAAACGCACTGCCTGCGGTAATTAATGTTGCCACAATGGCAACTGCTGTAATTGTTTTTATTCTTTTCATGGTTATTGTAGTTTAGTTGTTTAACAAATTTGAAACTATCTTGAATAGTACTAATCTATTTGGTTGTTATTTTCTGAACCTGGCCTGTTCGCTCTATTGAACCTGCGATTCCTTTGCATATTCTCTCTTCTATGCCTCTGTTTTGGACCCATCATATGCTTAAAATGTTGCAGTAGACTTTCGTACTGTTCTTTGCTGCAAATTGACTGAAGTTTTAAAAAATGGTCAATTGTGGCCTGCTGCTGCTCAACGTGTAATTTGCCAATTTGCTCTGCAAGGTTGTTCAATATAACTTTATCAGGGTTTGTTGCACTTAGCTCTTCCATAATTAGCTCATAGTTCCGTCCTAGTGCAGTACGATTTTCTTTTGTTTCCAAGAAGTAGGTCTGCCTTAAACTGTGAAACAGTTCATTTTGCTCGGCGGTAAAATTGAGTTCCCGTGCAATTTGGTTGACCTGTTGCTTAGGTTCAGGAAGTGGAGTTTGGGGTTCTTTAGGTGCAATATGGTGAAACCCCAGGGTAGCAAGCATTGCAATGTTAATTGCTGCAAGTAGTATTACTGCTCCAATAAGAATCCTGTATTTTGTAAAGTAGTTCATAGTTTTTGTTGTTAATCGTTATTCTCTAGTTCTTCGTATGGCGAATAAAGATTGCTAGGAAAATAATCTTCGGCTAGTTGGAGATAGTATTCACTGTTTGTATTAATTGTTGATTGAGATGATGTGCTTAGCAGTGTGCCCATAACTATGCCCAGGGCTACGCCTGCTGCCGCAATGCTAACTATTGCTGAGCGTTGAAGTGGAACTATGAGAGTTCTAATTGAATTGGTATTTGCCGTGGCCTTCTCCCATACTTTTTGGGCAAGGAATGGGTTTGGAGTAAACTCTTCTACTTCTGTGTTTATACTTTGATAAACATTTCTAAAACGCTGGTAAGACTTTGAGCATGATTTGCAGCTGATTAGGTGCTTCTCGAAAGCGCTTTGCTCATTGCTGCTCAAACTCTTTTCGATTGCGTATATAAAACTGTTATTTATCTCTTTGCATTTCATCTCTTCTGCTCTTTATTGGTTTAGACAATGTTAAACCCAAAAACTTGCGGTTAATCTTATTTATTTATCTCTTTTAACAACTTGCTCTGTAAATTTTGCCTTGCCCTAAACAGTAACGACTCAACCGATGAGAGTGTGGTACTCATAACCTCTGCAATCTCTTTGTACGATAAATCGTGGTATTTGCTCAGTACAAATGCTATTCGCTGATTTTCCGCTAGTGAGTTTATAGCCCTTTTTAGCATCTGTTTATCCTCTTCTTGCTCAATATTCCAGTCGGCATCAGCACTCTTTGGACTGGCAATTTCAATACTTTCGCTTTTACTACTATTACCAACAGTGAAAAAATTCTCTATACTCCGTAGATTATTATGGCGTTTCTGTTTACGAATAAAGTTTAGCGATTTATTAACTGCTATTCTGTAAAGCCAAGTTGATAGTTTTGATTCCTTCCGAAAGTTTTTAAGCGATTGGTATACCTCAATAAATACCTCCTGAGTAATATCCTCTGCATCGGCATATCTATTAACAAACCCAAGGCAGGTTCTTGTAACCAAAAGTTGATAACGATTTACCAACTCTTCAAACGCCTTTTGGCTATTGTTATTGAGAATGTTTTCAATTAGCTCAGAATCTGTCAGCATACTATAATAAATCTTTGGCTTTTATCTAATTCAACCTTTTGACACATGCAATTTACAAAACTTGCGGTTGTTTGCGTAAATTGCTAAAAATAAGGAGCAAAATGAAAAGGAGTTGCCCTTTCTTTTTACTTTTGTACAATAAATAATTTGCGCTATGGGAATACGTACAAAAATTATGATGGGGTTTATTATATTGGCCTCAATGCTTTTTATATCTGGGGCAATCTCAATTTATGAGATTACCAAGCTTGGAAAATCAGTGAAAGGGCTTATTTATGATAACTATAAAAGCATTGAATACTCTAGGAATATGCTTGATGCCCTTGATAACCAGGAGAGTGCTTTGCTGTTTTTTGTTAACGGCGATACGGATGTTGCAAAAGGTCAGTATTTTAAAGCACATCATTTGTTTGAGAGTAATTTAGATAGCGCCACCAATAACTTGCAGCTAGAGGGGGAACAAATGCTAATTGACTCGGCTAGGTTTTATTATGACAAGCTAAAGCAACAGGTAGAGCCAATATTCTCGTCGTCTGGCTTTTCGCTTGGTGAATACCTTGAGGAAATAAACTCAGACCTCTTACTTACAAGTAAACATGTTAAAAATTTGATGATAATCAATCAGGATGAACTTTTTAAGTCAGCAGGATATTTGGAAACTAGCGCTCAAAGAGCAGCAATACCAGGTTTAATTGTTATCATCACCAGTTTGATTTTTACTTTTGTATTCACATATCTGGTTCATCACTATTTTGTATCGCCAATTATTAGGCTAACCAAAGGGATAAACGATTTTGTGAAATTCCGTAAACCATTTGACGTGGTTATTGAAACTAAGGATGAACTTTTTAGCCTAAAAGAGTCAATAGTAAACTTGATTTCTCCCTTACACAGGTCACCAAAGAAAAACGAATAGCAACCATATCTATATGCGCCCTCATATTATAATTCGTTACATTGGTCTGGTCCTTTTGCTTTGCTCGGGGCTAATGTTTGCTTCGTTTCTAGTATCGGTTTATCATACCGATAGCGCCCAAATACCTTTGCTTTTGAGTTGTGTGCTAACTGGTTTAATGGGCGTGTTTCCTATGGTTTTTGTTCCTTCATCTGGCCAAATATCACACAAAGAGGGCTATGTTATAGTAGTGGCTAGTTGGATTCTCGTTTGTTTCTTTGGGATGCTACCCTATGCACTTTGGGGTGGTGAGTTTAGCATGATAAATGCTTGGTTTGAGAGTGTTGCAGGTTTTACAACAACTGGTTCAACTATTTTAAAAGATGTTGAAGCATTGCCTGCAGGTCTTCTTTTCTGGCGCTCCTCAACCCATTGGCTGGGTGGTATAGGTATAATTCTTTTTGCGCTTGTTATAGTACCTGCAATAGGTAAGGTGCGCATGTCGCTGTCGAGGCTTGAGATGTCGCCACTTGCAAAGAGCAATTTTCATTATAAAAGTAATAAAACCCTACAGGTTGTTATCCTTGTTTACCTCGGATTAACAGTGGTAGAAACAGTTCTGTTGTATGTATTTGGCATGAGCCTTTTCGATGCTGTAACTCATACTTTTGGCACCGTAGCCACAGGGGGCTTTTCCACAAAAAACGCAAGCGTTGGATATTATAATAGCGTTGCAATTGAGGTGATTATTACAGTGTTCATGTTCCTATCGGGGATGCACTTTGGTGTATTGTATGTAATTTTCACCTTTAAAAGAAAGAAGTGGTATAAATCGTCAATTGTTCAGTTCTACTTCTTGTCAATGGTTATTGGAGTAATTGTGGTAACGTTAAATACCTGGGGTCACAATTACGACTCATTTTCGGAGGCATTGCGTTATGCAGCCTTTCAGGTTGTTTCCATAGGTACAACAACAGGTTATGGAACTGCCGATACAACCTTGTGGCCACCCTTTTCTGTTATGCTATTAATTTATTTTATGTTTCAGTGTGCCTGTGCAGGTTCAACAGCAGGGGGTATTAAGGTCGATAGGATAGTAATTTTCTTTAAGGCGCTTAAACGACAGGTGCTAAAACTTCAGCATCCACAGGCGGTAATACCTCTGAGGGTGGACGGTCTGCCTGTTGATGATGAGACAGTTGAGTCGGTATTGCTCTTTATTGTACTTTACATTCTTATACTTTTTGTTACCGGATTGGCATTAACCGCAATGAGCGTTGATGTTACTACGGCTTTCTCTGCCTCAGCAGCAACTATTAGTACAGTTGGTCCTGGCTTTGGTGAGGTAGGGTCTGCTTCAAATTATGGCATGATTCCAGACTTAGGTAAATTTTTGTTATCGCTTAACATGCTGCTTGGGCGATTGGAGATTTTTGGGTTAATGCTACTTATTTACATGAAATCGTGGAGGTAAATAGCTCAGAATGGGTGTTTTTGTTATGCACATCTATATTTTAATCTCCCAACCTCAACCTGCCTCGGCAGGCAGGCCTTAACCTCAACCCATCAAGATAATTCTAAGCATCCAATTGACAGCATTAATAATTCAGCGTATATTGTTACACCAAAAGCCTTTATTTTATTATGATTCCCTATTTACAAGTAGAAGATATTAGCAAGTCGTTTGGCGATTTAGTCTTATTCCAAGACCTTCGGTTTACCGTTGGAAAAGACCAGCGTGTAGGTCTGATAGCGCGCAATGGTGCTGGAAAAACCACACTGTTGAACATAATTACAGGGTCAGAGTCGAAGGATTCTGGTAGTATTGTTTGGCAAAACGATTTACAGGTGGGATACCTCGAACAAAATCCAAAACTAAATCCCAAAAGGTCAATAGTTCAAAATGTTTTTGCATCGGCTGGTGATAAAGCCAAAGCTATATTTACCTATCAAAAAGCTCTATCGTTAGGGGCTAAAGGTGACATGCAAACTGCGCTTGACTTAATGGAGAAGCATAATGCATGGGATTTGGAGGTTAAGGCTCGTCAAATTCTTACCGACCTAAAGATTACCGACCTAAATCAGCATGTTTCAACACTTTCGGGCGGACAGCAGAAAAGGGTCGCTCTTGCTGCTGCTTTGGTAAGCGAACCCGACTTTTTGATTCTCGACGAGCCTACTAACCACCTTGATTTGGATATGGTTGAATGGCTTGAGGATTACCTGAAGAACAGCCGAATTACGCTGCTAATGGTAACCCACGATAGGTTCTTTTTAGATAGGGTTTGTACCGATATTATTGAGATTGACCATAAAGAATTATTCTGGTACAAGGGAAACTATTCTTACTTCATCGAAAAG
>JAQUJY010000026.1 GCA_028680705.1 Bacteroidales bacterium | reverse complement strand
ACAAAAAATATATTCGTATTTTAGCGTCGTAAATTCGATATTATGAAAAGGAAACTATTCGTAATCGTGCTAATGTTATTGGGGTTTTCATTTAGTTCATTGGCAAATCCATATATCGACAGCCTAAAGCGGGTTGAAGCACTTGCAGATCACGATTCGACCAGATACAAAGTCCTTTTTGATTTGGGTCTAGCCTATTACGACAGTGTTTACGATAAGAGCATTCATTACTTTGAGCAAGCCCTTGCAATATCAACAAAAAGGAATGCCTGGGAACAGGTTGCCGATATTCACCACCGTATAGCAATGCTTTATTTTAATCAAGGGGAATTTGATAAATCACTCTTTGAATGTCAGAACGCTCTCTCGGTTTATACGGTTCACAATGATGCTAAAGGTGCGGGGGAGGTGAATAATAGTATTGGAGTTTTATACAAAACATGGGGTAGATATTCCAAAGCGCTTGAATACTTCTTTTTAGCTTTAAGTGAGCATGAAAAAATAGGGTATAGCGCAGGAATTGGAATGGCATCCAATAATATTGGTCAAATATTTTTTTACCTAGAGGATTATAAGAAGGCTATCGATTACTTTACCATTTACTATGAGATTAGCAAAAGTAGTGGTACAGCTTATGCAGTGGCAGGGGTAGCAAACAACATTGCTGCTTCGTATGTTGAACTTAACCAACATGAAAAGGCCATTAACAGTTATAAAGAGGCTGCTCATATTTATGATTCGCTGAACTTAGCTTTCGGTGTCGCTATTATTAATGATAATATCGGTTCCCTTTTGGCTAAAAACCATGACTACCAGGGTGCATTGAAGCACCACCTGGGTGCAATGCAGGTTTTTATTGATATTGGTAACAAGACTAGGCTTTCATATGTACTTAAAAACGTGGGATATGCATACTTTAAGTTAAATGATTACACTAAATCTAAGCAGTATCTTTTACAGGGAATGCAGCTAGCGAAGGAACTTAAGCACCAGGAAACGCTTAAGTTAATCTATTTTCATTTAAGTCAGGTTTTTGAAGCCACTCACAAGCCCTCTCAAGCATTAAGGTATCATAAACTATTTATACAGATAAAGGATTCGTTACACAGTATTGAGGCTAAGGAAAACTTAAACCGGATGGAATTAGGGCATGAGGCTGATAAGTATCAAACTGAGGTAACGTACCTGTCGGCAAAAGTAGAACAACATCAAGTGTTTTTATTGTTTCTTGCTTTACTCGTAGTGCTTTTTGTTTCTGTGGGTGTTATATTTGTTAGGGTTAATCATAAACAAAAACTCCGATTACAAGATTATGCGCAATCAATTAATGACAATAGTGAGGAGTTGAACAGAATGGCATCCAATTTTTTATCGTCTCCCAAAAACAAACTGGCAATTCTTTGGCCCGAGAAAGAGTTTGAAAGAGATACCCTAATACTCTTTGACTATGATTACGGCGAAACAAAAGGATTGTTAGCCATTGCTTCAAAAAATCTGCCACTTAACTACTTGGTTTACCTTATTAAAAACTCAATAGATCATCATTTTAGGATTAACAATACAATTACCGAACAGGAAGTTGAGACCATTGTTAATAGTTCAATAAAAAATATAGATAGGAACATTTATATATCAGATAGCCAGGCTTCAATATGTTCCATCTTTCAGTATAAGGGATTGAAAATAAAAACAAAGAACAGTACAGCAGTGTGGGTAAATTCAGGGGGCGACTTAAAATTATTTACCGAAAACACAGATTTGCTGAATAATGCTGAGCATACAAATATTTCACAGCTGTTTATATTAATCTCAAACGTGGGTAAAAACAGTCTAAGTTTTACATCATTGGTTAGTTTAATTGATAAAACTTTAAAGTTATTGATGAATAACAGTGAAGATTCCCAAATAGAGATTATTCGAAGTACAATTGAAAGTTGGAATAATTCGGTACATGAAGAAACCGAGGTTCATTTTTTTACAACAAAGTGGTTTAGTGATAACCCAAACTAATGTCCTTTTGATGCATGTCCTTTTACGTTAGTACCACTTATTAATTAGTTAGTCAAAAATCTAAGTGTTCCCACAATTTTAGCCTGTTTATAAGTTATATTTGTGAATACACGATGCGGCTAAATGTTATAACATATTTTTAAACCATTAATAACGTCTTATATGAAATTACTACTCATATCAAATTCAACCAATGCAGGTGAGGAATATCTGCATCACCCCAAGGAACAAATAGAACTTTTTTTATCAGGCATTAAAAAAGTACTATTCCTACCGTATGCTGCAGTAACATTTTCGTTTGATGAGTATGAAAAAAAGGTTCAAAAGCGCTTTAGTGAGATGGGCATTGAAGTAGAGTCGCTGCATAAGCATAGAGATCATAAAAAAGCCATTAGAGAATCGGAGGCCATAGTTGTTGGCGGAGGGAATACATTTAGGCTTTTAAAAATGATACAGCAACTTGATATAATTGAAACAGTTAGGTATAAAGTTTTGGATGGAACCCCATATGTGGGTTGGAGTGCGGGAGCCAATGTTGCTAGCCCTACTATTTGCACTACCAACGATATGCCCATTGTTGAACCCGATAACTTTAGTGCATTTAACCTAGTACGCTTTCAGATTAATCCCCATTATCTCGATGCAAACCCTGATGGACATGCGGGTGAAACTCGTGAGCAGCGAATTGAGGAATATATAGCAATGGACCCTTTTTCCTATGTTGTTGGCTTACGTGAGGGCTCTATGATAAAGGTTGATGATGGTGATATTAATCTCATCGGTCCTAAATCAGCTCGGGTTTTTAAGCATGGGAGTTCTCCACGAGAGTGTAAACCAGGGGATGATTTTGATTTTCTTTTCGAATAGCCTTTACAGCAACAGTTTGTAGCCGCCTAATGGCGGCTTTTTTATTTCATAAGCCTTAATATGGTGTTGCTAAAATTACAATAATGGCTTTCCAACAGGTAGCACTACTTTCCCTGCTAAGTCGTTAATTATTATTGCTGCCATCATGTACCATGCTGCAAGTGCGCAAAATATAAGTTCGTAACCGGCAACCTTGTTAAGAATGGGATAACCAAAATGACCCAAAACAAGAAGGATAAATCCGATTAGTAATAACCCGAAAGTAATAGCCATTGCCTTATGAACCCTAAGGGACGCTATGAACATTATTGTGGTATAGAGAGTCCAAGCAAGCATAAAAAAGCCAACATCTGTAGTACTCGATTGATAAATGTTAAAGTGATTAAGCATCCAAATTATCCCAAGACCTATCCAGAAACTGCCGTAAGCAGTGAAGGCACTATACCCAAAATTATTTCCCAACTTCTGTTCCTGAAACCCGGCTATCATTTGTGCAAGGCCACCAAATATAAATCCCATGGCAACAACAGGGCCTAAGCCCATAATTCCAATATTATGGAATTGTAACAAAAGCGTTGTTAAGCCAAAACCTGCAAGCCCCACCACAGCAGGATTTCCCATCTTTTTCTCCATTTTTCTTTTTGTTTTAAAATTTTGCGAATATAGCACTAAACGCAATTATATTCACAATTATAGAGGATTAAAGGTTCTCTCTTTCCCTTTATGTTCCTTAGGCATCTTTATCTCTTTTATAACAACTAGTTAAAACACATAAAACTAGAGTGTTAGCGTACACAAGCAAGACCATTGTAAGAATGTTTTGTTTCTGGCGACCTACGGACAGGTGTATCTTTAAAAAACAGAAACAATGGACAAATGAAAAATAAATGCTTTCTTTGTAGTTGAATTCGGTTCATTACGATTAAAAGGGAATCCTGTTAAAGTCAGGAACTATCCCCGTAGCTGTAAGTTCCATTAAGGTTTTACCATTATGCCACTGTCTGCCACTGCGCCGACGGGAAGGCGATAAAGCCGGAACCAGTCAGAAGACCTGCCGAATACCAAATTATCGTAGCTTTCGGGTGAAAGGCGAGAGAGTTAACCAAACCCTCCCCCTGTAATTTTTCTAATGTCCCGCGAGTTACCATTTATTAATCTTTAATCTATTTAAAAGATGAATGGTGAACTTCGATTTAGAGCAATTGTAAAACGTAATGCCACAATTGCTAAGTTTTGTGTTGAAAAAAATCAACACTATCTTTTTAAGCCCATGTGCATAGTTTTAAACCCCAATCGGAATCGTTGTATGAATGGGGTTCTCACCTATCCTCCAGTTCCCATCTAATTGTTATCAGTTCTTGGAAGACTCTTTTTAACCCGACAAATAGGCGAAATATGGCCTCATTGTTAGTTTATGGATGAGTTTTCAAGTTAAAGGTGAATATTATGCAGCTTAAAGAAAAAAGTTCGCCTAGTCCGAGCCATTTCATCCGAGCAGTCAGAGAACGGGCATAATATGAGGAAAATATAGTAGTTACAACAAATTAACAGATTACAAAATGAAGAAAATATTTACAACGCTTACCACAATAGTATTGTGCAGTTTTTTTGTGTCGGCACAAAGCTATTTAACGCCCTCCGAAGGATTTAATGCAATTGATATACTGTCAGATAACGATACATTCTCTTCCTTTGATGTTTACGGTAATTTACTTTATGCCAACGACGGCGACACTATTCGCTGTTTTAACATGGAAACAGGATTGGAAATCAGTAAATATGGAAAACCTGAAGGTTATAATGCTTGGCCAAGTTTTGTTACCATATCGCCTGATGGTACTGAAATATGGGCTGGTTTTACAAACTCAGGAAATACTGATGATAGAATTTATAGCATAAATATGGAAACAGGCATTTGGGAGTTGGAAGCTCTTATGCCCGGTAATTATGATTTAGATTTTCTTAATGGCAAAGCCCTTGTTTCGGGGCTGAATAGTGAAGATTGGAACGACCCAACATCTATTTTTGTTTTAGATACTGAGGGAACAAATAATCACCAGAAAGTAATTGAAATAGGAGGAAATTCTGCGGGATTGGCAACAGATAATGAGGGTAATATTTATTATTCTACATCTTTTCTTGGCGCTACTGCGAATGCAGTGTATCGATGGAGCAGTGCGGATATTAGTCCTATAATCAGTAATCCAGAAGCAGTACCATTAACCCTAACAGAGGCTACTAAACTCACTGATATTCCTTGTGGAGCCTATGACTGTGAGGTTGATGAAGTGGGTAATGTGATGTTTAACTTCAATGATTTTTCATCAGATAAGGTTTTGGCTGTTTGGAATCAAACCATTGGTGATGGCTATAATTTTGATACTCTAGCAATAGCCACTGATGGAACGGATTGGCTTACAATGGTTAAATCTTGTGGAAATATACTTGAACCAGTTGATGATAACGGCGTTTATGTATTATCGTGGGGAAGACCAGTAGCAAAGGTAATGGCTAACAAACCGCCAACTATCATAGAACCACTAGGTATAATTTCAGCCTACGAGAGTGATAGTAGCCTGAAAATTAATCTAAACAATCATTTTACGAATCCCGATGATAAAGAAGTATTTTATGGAATTGTTTCAAATTCATTCAGTAACGTTGCTTCGGCTAGTATTAACGAAGCTATTCTAACCATTGATTTCCTTGAAGCAGGACAAACGACTATTCTTGTAAAAGCTACGTCAAATGGCCAGTCTGCAACAGAGAGGTTAATTGTCGGTGTTTATCCTGAAATTTCAGGGAACTATACGATTACTGATTTTGAAGACCTTACCCTTGCCGATGAAAGTTACTGGAATGGCGACGACGGTTCTGGCAACTTTGTAAGCGGATTGGCAAAATTCGATAATATTCAATCAGAATGGTCTTGGGAGGGATGGACCTACTCAAATATTTCCGATGTTGTTACCCCTGGGTTTACCAACCAGTACAGCGCAATTACTGGGTCGGGGTTTGATACCCTTGCATCCAATGGTAAAAATTATGGTGTTGCTTATGTTTCTTCCGATTGGGAAACTAATGAAACTATACCCTTGCCATTAACTTTTAGCGATAATTCAGCTCATCATGTAAAAGGTTTCTATGTTACAAATAGTACCTATGTAGCCCTTTCTATGGAACAGGGTGATGATTTTACTAAAAAGTTTGGAGGAGAGACTGGTGACGACCCCGATTATTTAAAGCTTTCAGTTTGGGGTTTAAAAGATGGTGTTGAAACGGAAGTCGTTGATTTCTATTTAGCCGATTACAGGTTCGATGATAATACCAAGGACTACATTGTTAAAACATGGCAATGGGTTGAGCTAAGTTCTCTGGGAAAAATTGATACTTTACTCTTTAACCTCTCATCAACCGATGTAGGTGATTGTGGTATTAATACTCCCACATATTTTAATATCGATAATCTATATATTGTACCTGATGTACCACCTGTAGTTATTAACCCCATTGCCGATATTGAAGTACCTGAAAATTCTGCAGATACCATTATTTCACTATCTGACGTGTTCTCTGATGCCGATGATGATATCATAACAAAGTCGGTAAAAAGCAACTCGAACAGCGACATTGTAACAGCAATTATTTTAGGCGACGAATTAACGCTTTCCTATGTGGCAGGAGCCAATGGAGTTGCTGAGATTGTTATCGAAGGCGTATCCAATGGCAAATCGGTTACAGATTTATTTACGGTAACCATTATCCCAGTGTCTGGTATCCAAAATCTGTCCATTGCTGATTTTATTGTGTATCCAAACCCATCTAATGGCGTGTTTAGGATTAAAACCGATTCCAACGAAAATATGGAGGTAAGCATTTTTAGTATAAACGGAATTCTAATTTACAAGAATACGAATTATCAGAATACCGAACTTATTGACATTAGCAGACAGGCAAAAGGTAACTACTTTGTGAAAATCAAAACATCACAAGGAACCCACTCTAAATTAATTATAGTTAATTAGTTTACCACAGCGGGGAGAGAATTCTCTTCCCGCTGTTTAATATTTTAATTATGAAGACTAGAATTGTTGTAATAACCCTTATAATGCTTTTAGCAAAAGCATTGCAGGCACAATATATATCAGAGGTTTTGGAGTACAAGCCTGCACCCGGGCAGTTTATAAATAAAACCCCATGGGGAGTTCCCAGTTCTGGAAATTCATTGGTTGGCCATATTACAGGCTCCATGAGTTTAGGTGCTTTTGGGGGCTATGTTATATTTAAGTTTGAAAATCCGGTGGAGAACCATCCCGATAATCCTTTTGGGGTTGACTTTACCATATTTGGGAACCCCTCCAGTGACTGGGCTGAGCAGGGTATTGTCTCCGTAATGAAAGATGAGAACGGGAACGGATTACCCGACGATACTTGGTACGAGTTGGCCGGGAGTGACTATTTTTTCTCATCTACTATAAAAGAATATGAGGTAACTTACACCAATCCAAACCAAACTGTGGCTGCCGATGTTCCCTGGGTTGATAATTATGGAAATTCAGGATATGTTTTAGCAAATGGTGTTCATAGCCAACCCTATTACCCAGATGCCGATATATTTCCAAGCGTAAATCCAATAGAGTATACCCTTTCGGGCACACAGGTTGCCGATGAATTGGACAAAACAAAACCGGCAGATATAAAGTCTTATCGAAAGGCTTTTGGATATGCAGATAATCAAATACGTGGAGTGGCTCCTTATACCGTACCTGATAATCCATATACCCTAGAAAAAGAGAATTCGGGCGGAGATGCTTTTGATATAAGTTGGGCTGTTGATAAGGATGGAAACTATGTTGATTTGGATGTAATCCATTTCGTAAAAGTACATACTGCAGTACTTGGTGATGCAGGCTGGTTAGGTGAATTGTCAACAGAAATTACTGGTGCCGTGACTGTAACTCCTAATTCATCGATAACTGGCGTGCTTGATATGATTGTAATAAAAAGCCTACCCAAAATAATTGAAGGGGACAGTTTTCAGCTTGAGGCATTTGCTTTTCATAAAGGACGAAGGGACTTGGATAAAACCATTATCTGGTCAACAAACCTCGATGGCGCATCGGTAAATAGCAAAAATCTTCTTACATTTTCAACCTCAGGTGAAATAACGCTAACAGCGTCTCTAGCAGATATGCCCGGGATTAAGTCAACGGCCTCAGCTGAACTTGTTTATAATAGTGACCCCTCTGCAATAGATGAAAGCCAAAATCTTAGTGTTAAGATATATCCCAATCCTGCTACCCACCATATTTCCATCAATGGTGTTGAGCGTGCAAGTGTTGAAATATATAGTATCACCGGAAACAGAGTGCTGCAAATACAGGACTATTCACATAACCAACCATTGGCAATATCCCATTTAGCAAACGGGGTATATATTGTAAAAGTTAAAGCACAGAATCTAAATAAAACCGTTCGGTTTATTAAAAATTAGTATGGTAAGGAGGATAGGCTTTATCGCTTTTCTTATTCTATTCACGCATGTTTCCTTCTCGCAGGGCATTCAGGATTCTACCTTTCAAATACAAACGGTTGAGATAACTGCCGACCGTATTTTTAGGAAGGAGACCGCTGGAATGAAGGAAACTCAGGTTGATACCTTGGTTTTACTCCAAAAGGTAAATCTATCCTTATCTGAGTTGCTGTCGGAAAACACTCCGGTATTCATAAAAAGTCATGGGCGGGGCGCATTGGCTACTGCATCGTTCAGAGGTACAGCAGCATCGCACACGCAGGTAAACTGGAATGGTATTAGTATCAATAGTCCAATGGCCGGGATGGTCGATTTTTCACTTATTCCCGTTTATATTATTGATGAGATGAACCTAAAGCACGGAACGGCATCAATTGCCGACCAGAGTGGCGGATTGGGTGGTTCAATAAGCATAAGTAATCGGGTAGATTGGAATGATAAATTTAGTGTACAGTACCTGCAGGGTGTGGGTAGCTATAGTACGTTTGACGAGTTTTTTCAGTTTGGGGGAGGCAATAAAGTGGTACAGCTAAAAACTAGGCTTTACCATAATTTTTCACAGAACGATTATACTTTTATAAATCGGGGTATAGGAAACCTTAATCCCCAAACAGGCATAATTACCAATCCTTTAGATACTAACGATAATGCCGATTTTACGAAGTATGGATTATTGCAGGAAATTTATTTTCGACCAAGTTCTAATAATGTTTTTTCGGTAAAGTATTGGGGACAATGGGCTGATAGAACCATACCAAGGGCTACGAGCTATGAGGGACCAGATAACTCAAACCTGAACAATCAGATTGACAATGACCATAAGGCAGTAGTTGATTGGAAATACTATACCGATAAGGCAAAGGTTATGCTAAGGAGTGGATACTCTCAAAAGCAGCTCGATTATACGCTTAAAAACTATGTACCCGGATTTGGGCTAGTTCCCGCTATTTACTCGGAAAGTAAACAGAAGAGTTCCTTAAATTCGGTAGCATATACCTATAGTTTTAATGATAAATTTTCTCTTGAAACTAGTTTAGATTTTAATTATCACGATGTTGCCTCTCGCGATTCGGTAAAAAAAACAGGCTATGAGCAACAGCGTAAAGAGTTGTCAGGGTTTATTGCTATCCGTAAAAATTTTGCCGATAGGTTAAATCTAAATTTTATGCTCCGTCAGGATTGGGTAGATGGTGCTTTTGTACCGTTAGTGCCATTTTTTGGAGTTGATTATCGGGTTTTTAAGCAGGCCGATTTTTTGATAAAAGGAAACATTGCCCGCAATTATCATCAACCATCGTTAAACGATTTGTATTGGCAACCAGGCGGTAATCCCGATTTACTTCCTGAGGTGGGCATAAGTGTTGAGTTTGGATTAGAGTATCAAAAAATAATAAAAGGTCAACTATTAAAGACTGAAATTACTGCATATCGTTCCGATATTGACAACTGGATTATTTGGATACCCAGCTATAAAGGGTACTGGGAGCCCCGAAACATTAAACGGGTATTGTCGCAAGGCATTGAGCTCAACTCGTCTTTAAAAGGGACAATTGGGGCCGTAAACTACCGTATAGCGGGTAATTATGCTTACACTCAATCCATAAATTATGGCGACCCTCTGGTGTGGGGTGATGAGTCGTACGGTAAGCAGCTAGTTTATGTCCCCTTACATTCTGGTAATGTGCTGTTTAGTCTTTTATATAAAGGATATACTATCACCTATCAGCACAATTCCTACAGTGAGCGATACACCACGTCAAGCAACGATGTTAGTAGGCGCGATTGGCTATATCCGTACTTTATGAATGACTTAATTTTTGGAAAGGACTTTCGCATTAGCAAAATACAATTATCCGCAGAATTTAAAATATATAATTTGTTCAACGAAACTTATCACTCAGTTCTTTATAGACCAATGCCAGGGCGTAATTACATGTTTTTATTAAAGATTAATATTTAAAATGAGAAGAACATTAAGATATATTGCACCTGTTTTATTCGTTCTGTTTTCATCTTGCATGGAGGATGATAAGCTGTGGAATTTTGAGAGTCCAAGCATTAGCATACCTGCCACAGGTTTGTTTGTTACCAATGAGGGTAATTTTATGTATGGAAATGCCTCTCTCTCATATTACAACATGGAGACAGGAGAGGTGCTAAACGATGTTTTCTACGAGTACAACAATTTGCCTTTGGGCGATGTGGCACAGTCAATGGCAATTCGCGATAGTTTAGGTTACATAGTAGTAAATAACAGCGGTAAAATTTATGTTATTAATGTAAATACGTTCGAGTATGTGGGGAAAATCACTGGCTTAATCTCTCCACGTTATATCCATTTTTTGAGTGATACAAAAGCGTATGTAACCGATTTATATGCCAAGTCCATCGCCATTGTTAATCCACAAACCTTTGAGATAACCGGTGCAATAAGCGTAAATAATCATGAGGCAGAGTTTTACCAGCATCCCACAGAGGAAATGGTGCAATACGATAAATACGTATTTACCAATTGCTGGAGTTACGACAATCAGATACTGGTTATTGATAGCGAAACCGACCTAGTGGTTGATTCCATTCAGGTGCTCAAGCAGCCTACTTCATTGGTAATTGACAAGTTTGATAAGATTTGGACCGTTACAGATGGAGGCTTTTATGGAGGCCCATATGGGCACGAAGCTCCCGGTTTAATCCGCATTGATGCCAAAACACGGCAAGTAGAAAAGGTTTTTCGATTCGAGTTGGGCGACTGGCCATCTGATGTGAAGTTGAACGGCACAGGCGATACATTGTACTATATCAACAGGCATGTCTATCGTCATGCTGTTTTTTCAAACAACCAACCCGAACTGTTTATCGAAAGTCCTTATTCTTACGATGGAACCTACTCCGGTGGTTATTATGGTCTAGCTATTGACCCATACACGTCAGAGGTTTATGTTGCCGATGCAATTGACAAAGTGCAAAGGGGTGTTGTATATCGTTACAAATCCGATGGAACCTTAGTAGCACAATTTAAGGTGGGCATTATCCCAGGAGCGTTCTGCTTTAATTACTAGGGGTTTAGTGTTGTTTTTAGCTAACAGGGTTTAGCCTGCTATTCAATTTATATTATCCTGTTTTATTCTGCTACGGACAGGCAATTCAACTTGACCTTTTACTACCTAACTCGCTACTATCCGTCCCTGTCGTTATTCCCATTTAAATTAATTTTTCGTTAAAGCCATACTAAAGACTAGGTTAGCTGCTGAAAATAAAATCAATAAAAAAATGTAACTTTTTAAAAATTTACATACTAATGAGTAAACAAAAACATAGAACATTGAAAAAGGAGGACAACTTTAATCGAATTGTAGCTGAAAACGAAGAGCGGATAAAACGCATTTGTGGCTACTACAATTCAAATGAGCACGACCAAAAAGATATGTGTCAGGAGGTGCTGATTAACATTTGGAAAAGCCTTGATAACTTTCGGGGCGATTCGGCCATGAGTACCTGGATATATCGCATTGCTGTAAACACGGCGCTCACCTATACAGGCAAAGCATACAAGCATATGAAGCTTATGGTTAATGCCGACACGCAAAACCTTAGTTCAGTTTATGTTGATGAAGGTTTTGAAACTAAGCAGCTACAGGAAAGAAATCTTGAAACTCTTCAAAACGAGCTGAATATGCTATCGGTAATTGACAAAGCCTTAATATCGCTAATGCTTGAGGGCTTAACCATGAGGGAAATTGCAGATGTAATAGGCATTACCGAACCCAATGTTAAGGTAAAAATTCATCGTATTAAAATACAATTACAAGCAAAACTAAAAGGAGGCAAAAATGAAACAAAATAGCGAACTAATGGGAGGTGTAAACCTGAGTGAGTTTACCAATCGACTAAAAAAAGAAGATGTACGATATGCTAATTTATCTAAATCATTACAAATAATTTATTGGGTTCTGGCACCCACTTACCTTATATTAACGATAATCCAAATTATTAATGCAAGCCCTGTTGTTGATATTATTGGTAGTTTCTGCCTTTTCCTTGCCATGCTAATATTTGCAGTACTATTTAGGTATTATTCCAAAGATTACAAAAATGTAGATTACTCGCAAACAACTCTTGTTATGCTAAAGAAAGCAGCCTACAGATATAAACCATTTCGATTAAGCGTATTGTGGGCCTTGCTTGGAGCGTTACTTGTTTATGTTAGTTTTCACATCAATAGTTCTCTGTCGGATAGGGGCGCGAGTGTATTCTTAGGAAGCATAGGTTTGGGTGTAATTATTGGTTTTATAATTTGGTGGATACGCTATAAACCTTTATATGAGGGAGCAAGAAAATTGATTCGAGAAATTGAGGAGAAGAACTAGTCTTTTATCAAACTTGCCGTATAATTATAGAGAAAAAGCAACACCTAAAGATCAACATTAAACCCTTAAGGCTATCTAAAACAAATTATTTACGTCATTGCAATTCGACAGTAGACGGTGCAGTATCCTCAATGTTCTGTAAAACAATAAACTAATTCGTTTATGTCTTATTCGCAATGGCGTATTTCTCATACTTTTGTTTGAAAGGATGGCCTCGAGCCTGTAGTTTATGAAGAAGGCTACTTATACCCGAAATACATAGAGAACCTTTTTAAGCTACAACTCGTTTCTGCTACGCCTTAAAAACTAACATTTCCCGGGTGGTTTCTTTCAATAAAACAATCGGTTGAAATTATACATTACTGTTATCGAACTGGGTTTCTAAAAGTCAACTTATTTATAAAATATCGTGAATCTTTGTATAGTAGATCATTGCCAAGATTTCGAACTCTCTCCATATGAACATTAATGAGCAACATCCTTTTTGTTAAAAACAAAGAATAAGGGCAATCTGCTGTTTTCCTAAAAAATAATCTAAATTTTTCGTCGCCTGCAATGTTTTGTTAATGAAAGGATTAATAAAACTAATCTGCCAATATTATAAATATTTGCCAAAATATTTGGATAATAGTATTTATCTGTCCTATATTTGCAGTGTAGTAGTTCAGTAGTACACTAACATTATAAATCAATATTATGATACAATTAAGCAACATCACATTCGGGTATCGCAAAAAGGTGAATCTTTTCGACAATTTGAGCTTAACGCTTGAGTTTGGGAAGATTTACGGACTTTTTGGGGTAAATGGAGCGGGCAAAACCACTCTTTTAAAGCAGCTTAGCGGGCTATTGAAACCTGCCAAGGGTACAATTACCATTAACGATTTACACATTGGTTCTCGAGATGCCAATGTGCTGGAAACTGTTTTTTTAGTGCCAGAGGAATTCGATTTACCACCAATCTCAACTCGTCGCTTTGTTGAGCTGAACGCACCCTTCTATAAAAGTTTTGACCATTCCCTTTTTGAAACATCAATGGGAGAGTTTGAGCTTAAGCTGGATGAGAATTTAGGAGCCATGTCGTATGGACAGAAAAAAAAGTTTCTTGTTTCGTTCGGATTGGCTACCCAAACGCCACTTCTATTGCTCGATGAGCCAACAAACGGGTTAGATATTCCATCGAAAAGCCAATTCCGTAAAATAATGGCTAAAATAGCATCCGAGGATCGATGCATTGTGATTTCGACACACCAGGTGCGTGACCTTTCGTCAATGATTGACCATGCCGTTATGGTAGATAAGGGTACAATTGTTTTTAACCACAGTTACCGTGCAATTTCTGCAAATCTTACTTTTAAGCATGTTACAGGCGATATGCCAGAGCATACAATTTATTCTGAGAGTCATGCATCGGGCCACAATGTCATTTACAAATCGACAAAAGATGAGTCGGAGGTTGATCTTGAGATTTTATTTAACGGCGTAATTAAGGATGCCAATTCTATAAACCAAGCCATAAAAAACGCATAACTATGAAAACTTCTAATACTTTTTCAATAAAACGAGTAGGCCTTCTAACGTACCGTCATGTGTTTTCTAACTTAAGGCCATACTTGATGTACTTTGCTGCAGCTGGCAGTATCCTCATTATTATTAGTCTACTGAATACGCTGGGCACTAATTACTTTTCAGAAGATGTTTTTATTTCTCTTGGAGAAGTTATTCTTTTTATTGGGGGTGTAATGTTTACCTCAAGCATATTTAAAGAAATTAGCTCGAAACACCGTGGTTGGCTCTATATGATGCTTCCAGCAAACCCCAGCGAGAAAATTATATCCTACTGGCTTTTATCTTCAGCAGGATACGTTGTAATGGCCTCGTTAACCCTAGTAGTATCGTCAATAGTTTTATCAGCACTATCAACCCTGATATTTAAAACTGCATTCTACGTGTTTAACCCATTTAGTATGGTGCACCTTAATATCTTGCTCCATTACTGTATTGCACAGAGCCTGTTCTTTTTTGGTGCCATTTTCTTCCAAAGAAATAATTTTATTAAAACAATTTTATCCGTTTTTGTTTTTGCTATGATTATGGGAGTTTTAGGCGTAATTATTACATATCTTCTATTTGGAAAAACAGGAATAGATTCCAACAACATTCAATTAACCGACGACCATTTATTTACTGTAACAATACCATATATAGCAAAGGTATCTTACTATGGATTAATGGTTCCATTCTTTATTATCGTAAGCTATTTTAAATTTAAAGAGAGGGAGGTGTAATATGATATTCACTGAACAACAACCCATTTATATTCAAATAGCCGATATTTTTTGCGAAAACATACTATCGGGAGAATGGAAACCCAACGACCGTATTCCGTCGGTGAGAGATGTTGCCGTGTCTATGGAGGTAAACCCAAATACTGCAATGCGCTCCTACGAATTTTTGCAAAACAAGGAGATTATTTTTAATAAACGAGGAATAGGATATTTTGTAAGCGAACAGGGGCATAGTAAAGCGCTTGATTATAAACGCGAAGAGTTTATGAGTAAAACCGTTCCTGAGTTTTTTAGAAATATGTACTTGCTGGGAATAAAATACGAAGAGATGGAGAAGTTTTACAAAAATTCGATTAGCTAAAATAGCACCATTTTACAACTTCACTGAAAAGTCAATTTAAGACAAGAAATTTTCAAAATCTAAATACTTAAAATCATGAAAACAAGCAATAAAATTTTACTCACAGCATTAGCCCTCTTAATAGTATTTATAGCTGCTGTGGCCATTACTTTCAAAGTAAAATTAAAAGATTTTATTATTGAAGGCGATGGTAATATTATAACTCAGGAACAAACCTTTGAACCCTTTGACAAATTAATTATTGAAGGGGGTCTAAGTATTGAATATATTCTGGGAGAATCAAATTTATTGATCATTGAAGCCGATTCGAATTTAATGCAGAATATAGAAACCAGCCTGATTGATAAGACGCTAAAAATTAAAAACAACACATCTAGACGCAAACAAGTTAACTGCAAACTAACTGCCCCTATGGTAGAAGAGATTACAATTTCGAGCGGTGCTAAATTAACATCAAAGGACACAATACATTCCCAATCCCTTGATTTTACGCTAAATGCGGGAGGCTCACTTTCATTAATTGGGAACTTCGATACTATAGTTTCATCCATTAATGCAGGAAGCAAAGCAACTTTGGTAGGGACATGTAAAGAGATGAAAGTATCTATAAATGCTGGGAGTGAATTAAAGTCACAAAGAATGGAAGTTGATTATCTAGTTATTAGCGCTAATGCAGGTTCAAATGCCAATGTAAATAGTAAGGAACTGGAAGTATCCGCAACATCAGGTTCAGTAATTCGCTATAACGAGGGGGCTAGTCTTAAAAAGGTGGAAACATCGAGCGGGGGGTCTATTCGGTCGAGAAAATCAGACTAATTTATCCATTAAAAATAAGTTGTGTGACATATAAAGAACCCCCAGTTAACATGTAGATGATATGAGCATGAAAAACATAGCACTAATTTTATGTTGCCTTTTATTGAGTAGTTGCTCTTCATTTTTTAGAGCAATAAACTATAGTCCATCTAAAAAAGTAAAGGAAATAGCATTCTCAGATGAAGAATCAACAAAAGGCTATCAGTTTTACTATTCAGACACTTTGGATAATGAATACTTGAGGGAATTGCGGCAAAACTATGGGTTGGACACTTTGACTTCAACCTTGCCTAGTGAAATTGAAAAAATAAAAACCATACTTCATTGGAGTAGCAGTCAATGGGAACACAATGGCTCTAACACTCCTTCAAAATCCGATGCGCTGACTATTCTAAAAGAAGTGGAAGCTGGAAAGCAGTTTAGATGTGTTGAATATGGGATTTTGGCAGCGGCAAGCTTAAATTCCATTGGAATTCGTGCACGTGTATTAAGCCTTAAAACAAGGGATGTTGAAAAAATCAAATATGGAGCAGGTCATGTTGTTACAGAAGTTTACTCCAATGAATATTTTAAATGGATTTTTATTGATCCTCAATTTGATGTTTTGCCCGTTTTGAAAGGAGTTCCATTAAACGCTGTAGAATTTCAAAAAGCAATTTTAACTGAAAAGCAAAATATTGAACTTCATAACTCAAAGGGTAAGGTAGAGCAAGAATCGGTAGACGGCTATATCAATTGGATAGGAAAATACTTGTATTTCTTCGACGTAGGTTTTGACCAGAGGATTGACTTTAGTGTTAATAGAAAACGGTATGATGGGAACACTGGACTAATGTTAGTGCCCCTGGGTGTGGATAACCCTTCCATTTTCCAAAGAAAGTATAAGATTGACTATTGCATTTACACCAATTCAATAAATGAATTTTATGCTAACCCGATAGACTAAATAAGCTATACACACTTCATCTGTTTAACTGAGGCTTCAGTGCAAGTTTTCAGCAGTTCAACCGGCAACTGTTTAATGTGCAAGTCGACAGGGAGACGTCCACGCCTAAGAATATTTTTAGTGGACGTTTCACCAATCAATTTCTCGATTTATAGGGAAAGGTATCAAAATAGCAGGATGGTAGTATCTGTCGAAATTGTTTTTATGAGCAATTGCGTGTAATGTTGTAAATATAGTCGGTTTCCAAAATAAAGAAATATTATACTTAATGCTCTAAGAATGAAATAAAGGCAAAATTAGCATTACCTTTGCAGCCCAAAATAAATATTTAATGCTGAACTTAAGGAACATTGCAATTATTGCCCACGTCGATCACGGGAAAACAACCCTGGTCGATAAAATGATACTACAGAGTAAACTTCATAAAAATCACGAAAATTTAGGTGAGCTAATTTTAGATAGCAATGACCTTGAGCGCGAGAGAGGGATTACCATACTAGCAAAAAACGTATCAGTTACCTACAAAGGAGTTAAAATTAACATTATCGATACTCCTGGTCACGCCGACTTTGGAGGCGAGGTGGAAAGGGTGCTGAACATGGCCGATGGAGTTATTCTGCTTGTTGATGCTTTTGAGGGAACCATGCCCCAAACTCGATTTGTACTTCAAAAAGCACTTGCTTTAGGACTAAAGCCCATAGTGGTTATAAACAAGGTTGATAAACCAAATTGCCGACCCGAAGAGGTTCAAGAGCAGGTTTTCGATTTAATGTTCAACCTCGATGCCACTGAGGATCAGCTTAGTTTCCCAACAATTTACGGAAGTGCTAAAAATGGCTGGATGGCAACTGATTGGCGTAAACCATCTTCTGATATAACACCTTTGCTCGATTCAATTATTGAGCATATTCCGCCGCCAAAGGTTAATACGGGTAATCCACAGTTGCTAATTACCTCCCTTGATTATTCAGCGTATGTTGGTCGCATAGCTATTGGTAAGCTCCACAGGGGCGAGTTAAGGGTTGGCCAAAATGTTGCGCTAATTAAGCGCGATAAAAGTGTTATAAAAACCAAGGTAAAAGAATTGCTCATTTTTGAAGGGCTTGGTAAGCAAAAGACCGAACTGGTTGTGGCTGGGGATATTTGCGCCCTAGTTGGTATTGAGGGCTTTGATATTGGCGATACCATAACCGATGTGGAAAATCCGGAAGCGCTTCCAACAATTGCCGTTGATGAGCCAACTATGAGTATGCTTTTTACCATAAACGATTCTCCCTTCTTTGGTAGTGATGGCAAGTTTGTTACCTCAAGGCATCTAAAGGAAAGGCTTGACAAAGAGCTAGAGAAAAACCTTGCGCTAAGGGTAGAGCCAACCCAATCGGCCGATTCGTTTAACGTTTTTGGTAGGGGAGTGCTGCACCTCTCAATTCTAATTGAAACCATGAGGCGCGAAGGGTATGAGCTACAGGTTGGCCAGCCTCAGGTAATCATAAAACTTGTTGGAGGCGAAAAGTGCGAGCCCATTGAGGTGTTAACCATCGATTTGCCCGAAGATGTTTCTGGACGTGCCATTGAGTTAGTAACCCAGCGTAAGGGAAATTTGCTCATTATGGAGCGAAAGGGTGAAAGGGTTCACCTTGAGTTTGAAATTCCTTCGCGCGGCATTATAGGGTTGCGCAATATTATATTAACTGCAACTGCTGGCGAGGCAGTTATTGCACATCGCTTTAAAGCATTTGAGCGCTATAGGGGCGATATGGACAATAGGCAGAATGGTTCCCTTATTGCCATGGAGAGCGGTACTGCCTATGCTTATGCAATGCATAAATTGCAGGACAGGGGACGCTTTTTTATCGACTCACACGAAGAGGTGTACGCTGGTGAGGTAGTGGGAGAGAGTACAAGAGGGGGCGATATGGTGGTTAATGTAACCAGATCAAAAAAACACACAAATATGCGTGCGTCTGGTACTGACGATAAAGCCATTCTTGCTCCACCAATTAAATTCAGCTTAGAGGAGGCTCTTGAGTATATTCAAAACGATGAATATGTTGAAGTTACGCCCAAAGCTATGCGGATACGCAAAATATTTTTAAACGAACATGATAGAAAGAGGCAACAGAAGGCATAATATTTTGTTTTCCTAAAAATAGCACTTTTGAGCATTTTGTATTTTAATAATTATAGTTAACTTTGTTGGATGTTTTTTTGGGAACTGTGGATAAGATTTTAAGTAAATATATAATTGATATTAAGGAACTTAAGCAGGGCGAACACATCTTTAATTTTGATGTGGATGATTCCTTTTTTGCTGAGTTCAAGGAGAGTGAAATAAGTAGGGCAAAAGTAGCTGTTGACCTAAACCTACAGAAGCATAGCAATATGCTCGAGTTATATTTTAGTATTGAAGGTAAGGTTGAGGTTGTTTGCGATAGATGCTTAGAGCGATTTTTTATTCCAATTTCCTACAACGGCGATGTATTTGTAAAGATTTTGGATAGCATCCCCGATGAAGAGAAAGATGAGGATGAGTGGTATATCAGTAGCAATGAGAGTGAACTTGATCTGGCACACTATATTTATGAGAGTATTTGCTTAAGTTTGCCAATTCAACGGTTTCACGGAATACTGGGTACTTTAGAGGAGGATTGCGACAAAGAAATGATGGAAAGACTCAATGACCTATCCGTTAAAGATAATGATAGCCAAGATAATAAACATGACCCACGGTGGGATAAGTTGAAGGATCTTTTACAAAATTAATAGTAGATTTTTTTAGGTATAACATTTAATTAATACAGAAATGGCACATCCAAAGAGTAAGGTTTCAAAACAACGAAAAAACAAGCGCAGGACACACTACAAGGCTGAGTTACCTACTTTAGCTACCTGCTCAAACTGCGGTACAACAGTACAGTATCATAGGGTTTGTCCCGAATGTGGATTCTATAGGGGAAAACTAGCGGTTGAGAAAACGATTACCGCATAGTCGATTTTTTAAAACACCTTTCCTTTTCACTCAAAATCCAAAAGAATGAGAATTGGAGTTGATGCAATGGGTGGTGATTTTGCTCCAGAAGCAGTAGTAAAAGGAGCATTACTTGCCAAAAAAGAGTTTTTAGCTGGCGAACAAATTGTTTTGTTCGGCAATAAAGATCAGATTGTTGAGCAGTTTGCCAAGCAAAACGCCAATGTAAATGATTTTGAGATAGTCCATTGTACAGAGGTAATAGGAATGGGTGATCATCCTGCAAAAACGTTTTCTAAAAAACAGGATTCGAGTATAACGGTTGGGTTTAAATGGTTGGCTCAGAATAAAATTGATGGCTTTGCCAGTGCAGGTAACACAGGTGCAATGCTTGTGGGTACCATGCATATGGTCAAATCAATCTCAGGAATTATTCGCCCTGCCATAGCTGGTTATATTCCCGTGTTGAATGATGATAAGTTTAACCTTTTGTTAGATGTAGGCATAAATCCAGATTGTCGTCCTGATGTACTTTATCAGTATGGTATTTTGGGTTCTCTTTATGCAAAATTTGTCTTTAACATCGAAAATCCTCGGGTTGGACTCCTTAATATTGGCGAGGAGGAAGAAAAAGGAAATCTTGTTACTAAGAGTACCTTCGAGTTGATGAAGGATAACAACGATTTTAACTTTGCGGGAAATGTTGAAGGGAATATGCTGTTCAGTAACGATAAAGCAGACGTTATTGTTTGCGATGGATTTGTTGGTAACGTTATACTTAAAGAGGCTGAAGCGTTTTATCATATCCTTAAAAAACGAAAAATTACTGACCCGTTTTTTGAAAGGTTTAACTTTGAGAATTACGGAGGTACCCCAATAATTGGAGTAAATGCCCCTGTAATTATTGGGCATGGCGTTTCAAATGATAAGGCCATAATGAATATGATTTTGCAAACCGGAACAGTAATTAGTACTAATCTGTGTAATAGAATTAAAGAAGCATTTAGCTAATGGAAAAAATTACAGCAGCAATTACGGGAGTTGCAGGTTTTGTGCCAGATTATGTGCTCACAAACCAGGAACTTAGCAAAATGGTCGATACCACGGATGAGTGGATAATGACCAGAATTGGAATTAAAGAAAGAAGAATTCTGAAAGGCGAAGGCAAGGGAACGAGCGACATGGCAATGCATGCCGTAAATGAGCTCCTTAAAAAAACCAATACGCATCCCGATGAGGTGGATATGCTTATTTGTGGTGTGGTTACCCCAGATATGCAATTTCCTGCAACAGCTAATATAATTAGCGATAAATGTGGAATAACTAAAGCATTTGGTTACGATTTGAACGCAGGGTGTTCAAGTTTCCTCTATGCATTAGTCACAGCATCTAAATTTATAGAATCGGGTACGCATAAAAAAGTTATAGTAGTTGGAGCCGACAAGATGTCGTCAATTACCGATTACACCGATCGTGCCACCTGCCCAATATTTGGTGATGGTTCTGGTGCTGTAATGCTAGAGCCCAACTATGATGGCTTTGGTGTTATTGATTCTCTAATGCAGGTTGATGGCTCTGGAAGAAAGCACCTTCATCAAGTAGCAGGGGGTTCAATGTACCCTCCAACTATCGAAACCATTGAAAAACGGCAGCATTTTATTTACCAAGAGGGGCAACCCGTGTTTAAGGCAGCTGTATCTAAAATGGCTGATACTGCCGTAAATGTGATGAAGAGGAATAATATTTCTCCTGAAGAGCTTACCTGGCTTGTACCACATCAGGCCAACATGCGCATTATTGAAGCTACGGCCAAGAGAATGGGCATTAAAAAGGAGCAGGTAATGATCAACATCCAACGCTATGGTAATACTACTAGTGCCACTATACCAATTTGCCTTTGGGAGTGGGAACCACAATTACGCAAGGGCGATAATGTTATAATAGCAACATTTGGCGCTGGCTTTACATGGGGAGCAACCTATATAAAGTGGGCATATGATGGCGATAAGGTAAATAAATAAAACTAATTTTATTAGATATAAGTAGAAGCCCGGATAAAACCGGGCTTTTATCTTTATATGGAATCTGTAAAATGAGTTGACGATTGAAACAATTTGTTCTTCCCATGATTAAGGTTATATTATATGAGCAAGAAATCAAATCAGTATAAAAAATAGCATTTTAACTTTCTTATTAGTAAGGTTAATGGTGCGGTTTTATTAACTGCTCAAATGTTAGAGGGATTTGTTTTTTGAGATCACCATAAGTACTTGGTAAGCATTTTTTTACTCCTACCTCCTATAAGAATTCCAAATAATTAAATCCCAATCCGCATTAGAACCTAGAATCTGGGTTTTTATGTTGTCACATTTACCAGTTATAATTACAGAAAATGTTATTTGAAAAATTTACTTTAAAGAGAGAATACATATGATTATTGGACTAGATATGGGTGGTACTCATATAGATGCGGTTATTATGCAAGATGGTAGAATTATCAATGTTGTAAAAAACCCTACTAATTATGATGATTTATTCCGCTCAATATGGACCACACTAAAAGAGTTGTTGGAAGGAATTGATAAATCAGCCATTAAAAAATTAAATTTAAGTACAACAATTTCAACAAATGCAATTGTTGAAAATAGAACTGCAAATGTTGGAATGATTATTCAAAGTGGACCAGGTCTTCCTAACGAGCACTTAGCAGTAGGTAATAAAAACGCCTTTATTAATGGATATACCGATCACCGTGGTCAAATTGTTAGGAATATCAATACAAATGAAATTAATGATGCAATCGCATTATTCAGGAACGAGAAGATTGAAGACGTTGCAATTGTTACGAAGTTCTCAACGAGAAACCCTACTAGCGAACTAGAGATTGCAAAATTAGTCTCCAAACACATTCATCAAATCACGTTAGGGCATAAAGCGTCTGGGAAACTTAACTTTCCACGAAGAGTTAATACTTCATATTTGAATGCAGCAGTTTACGACACATTTAGCAGTTTTTCAGATAATATAAAATTGGCTTTAGAAAAAGAAGGAATCAAAGCACCCATATCTATCTTAAAAGCTGATGGTGGTATTATGAGTATAGATTCAGCCAAAGAGATGCCCGTTGAGACAATATTGTCAGGCCCTGCAGCAAGTTTGATGGGAATATATGCATTATTTGATACAACTCAAGATGCTGTTTTATTAGATATTGGTGGAACAACAACAGACATCTTCTTTTTAGCCGATGGTATTCCGCTATTTGAACCAGTGGGAATTAAAATAGATAAATATAAAACACTTGTCAGATCTACCTATAGTGTTTCAATCGGTCTTGGTGGAGATAGTTGTATTACTGTTGAGGACAATAAACTTAAGATCGGTCCACGACGACAAGGAAAACCTTATGCTCTAGGTGGCCCCGTTGCAACGCCAACTGATGCGATGATTGTTTTGGGCAAACTAGATATAGGTGACAAAACACTTGCTAACGAGGCACTATCTCAATTAGCAAAAGGTTTGGAATTAAGCATTGATGATGTTGCGGATATAATTTTAGATACAATGGCTAGCATGATCAAAGAAAAAGTTGAAGAGTTATTAACCGAAATTAATAGTAAGCCGGTTTATACGGTGAAAGAATTATTACATGGTAAAAAGCTTGTTCCACAGTCAATTAATATGATTGGTGGACCCGCCAAAGTACTTGCTCCTCGCTTAGAAAAAGAATTTAATATTACCTGCAACTATCCCCAGTATTATAAAGTGGCTAATGCTATTGGTGCGGCACTTGCAAAAATAACTACCGAAATAAATCTGATTGCAAATACATCAAGGGGAACATTATCTGTACCTGAACTTGGTGTTTATGAAAAGATTAATCGTAATTATAACATCAGTTCGGCAAGGAAAAGAGCGCTTGAACTGTTAACGGAACGCGCCATAGCAATGGGCGCAGAGCAAGCAGATTTAGTCACAGAAATAATTGAAGAAAGTGTTTTTAATATGGTGGATGGCTTCATGACTAAAGGTCAAAATATAAGAATTAAGGCCCAGGTGAAACCAGGGCTTATTCACAAACTAAAAGGAGGTAATAATGCTTAAAGCTAAAAATAGGTTAGGAATCGTTTTCTTTCCAGCATTTGATTGGGCCATAAGCCCTACGCATCCAGAACGACAAGAGCGATTGTTATACACGCAAGATCAGATTTTTGAAGAAGGCATTGAAGATATTGAAGGGATAAAATTTTACAATCCAATTGTTGCCACTGCAAAGGATATTAAAAGAGTTCATTTTGCAGTGCCAACTGTTGAAAAACGCTTAACGGAATCTCACTTTATTTCAGTTGGCGGTGCTATTAAAGCCATGCAATCTGTTATGAATAAAGATGTTGATAAAGCCTTTGCTCTAATAAGGCCGCCAGGTCATCATGCTCATCGTGTTGTTTATGGAGATAGAGGCTTTTGTGTTGTTAACGTTGAGGCAGTGATGCTAGAGCGCATTCGGCAAGAGTACGGCGATTTAAAAGTTGCAATTATTGACACGGATTGTCACCATGGAGATGGAACCCAAGACGTTTATTGGAATGATAAAAACACGCTCTTTATCTCTTTCCATCAAGATGGAAGAACACTCTATCCTGGGACAGGTTTTATGGATGAACTGGGTGGCCCATCTGCATATGGTTACAATATCAACATTCCATTACCACCACAGACAGGCGATGAAGGCTTTGAGTATGTGTTAGACAACGTTGTAATGCCAATATTAGACGAATACAATCCAGACATTATTATCAACTCAGCAGGTCAGGATAATCATTATAGTGACCCATTGACAAGCATGAATTTTTCAGCAAGAGGTTATGCGAAACTTAATGAAAAACTTAGTCCAGATGTTGCCGTACTTGAGGGAGGCTATTCCATTGAAGGTGCTCTACCGTATATTAACGTTGGAATAATCTTAGCCATGGCAGGGCTTGATTATTCACATGTAATAGAACCTGATTTTAGCCCCGATAAGGTGTTGCAAACAAAACAGGTCACTAGAGAGATTGAAAGATTATCAGACGAGATAATTACATTGTGGAAACATCGCGATCAACTTGCTGAGCAAAAATTTAACGGTAAGAAGTATGTAGAAAATCACAGGCAAGTTTATTACGATACAGATAATATACTAGAGAGTCAAATTCAAAAATTTAAAGTGTGTAAGCATTGTTCTGGCTTAAACACAATTACATCTAGCAGTGATAAGGGTGCTAAAATACTTGGAATTACTATCCCGAGAGATGCGTGTAAAGAATGTCAAAAGGAAGGACATAGTTTATTTAAAGACACCAATAAAAGTAGATTCACTCATATTTACCTTCAAGATCGTATAAACGACGAATATCCAAGCAAGTAAAAAAACTTAAATGTGCCGAAGCGCATATGGGAAAACAGAAAGGAAAACCTCATCATTGCCTGCCTGCGATGAAACTCAAGTTCTTTAGTAGTTTCAGAAGTAATCTGTTCAGAAAACTCATAATATAAGTTTGCTTTGTTGCAAAAAAACAAAGGTCTAAACCTGCTCGCGCGGATTTGCAAATGCGTCCTGTGCAAGTTCGAGGTACTAAATCCACGCGAATGCGTGACTAATTATCATGTAATTACAGATTGCTTCCCCCGACACAGAATGTCGGTATCGTAATAACGAGGTTATACTATTGTAAACCAGCGCGAGCGCGGTATTTAAGAAGTTTTCACCCAATTTCAGAAGTAGAAAAAGAGGAAAGTTTAAATTATGCTTGCTAACGGTTTACCACTAATCGTGTAATGGCTTTTCCTCCAGTTGACTCAACACAAATTAGGTAAACCCCATTGGATAGGGCGGAGATATTTATCGGGTTTGTTTCATGTGCTGGTATATTTTCACGGCGTATAAGCGTACTCCCTAATAGGTTGTAGATGGATAGGGTAGTATTCCCACTTAGGCTTGTCTTAACACTTATCACGTCTTGTGCAGGATTGGGCGAAACCGTTATCTTTTGAGTTGCAAAAAGGTTTGGTGAACTACTATTGGTATAGTCCCATATATCTTTTGCATAATTAGGGTTGTCGATAAACGGATTACGGTTATGCTGATAATCATCATAAATCAAATTATTTCTAACAATCTCTTTTTCACTAACGGGATCTTGTTCATGCCACTCCAAAAGCAGGTTTAATGCCCATTCTGTAAAAGCAGGGAACTTTGTTTTGTTGAGCATTGGGGTGTTAAACCCTTCAACTACATCGTAGTACCTGGTAACCATATAGAAATATGTTCGGGCAAAGTCTCCTTTATATTCATCCGTTGGTTCAAATACTACTCCTGAGTACCCTGTATACGAGGATGTTCCTAGTTTGCATCCATTTGTTGAGGTGTAGGTTGCATTTCCCACTTGCCCAAAAGGATAGTTATCTCTTACTGAATTAACTTTTTTGTCAACTGGGTAAATATGAAAGAGGTCACTTACCATCGGGCTTTTTTTGTTGAACCAACTTTGGGGGAATGAGTGCTCTCTGTTATAGAGTTCGCACTCAGTTGTTCCTCCACTCCCCCCATCCTGATCGTCACCAAAAATAAAAACACAACTGCTGTACATATCCAACACCGTACCATCCTCATTTACGTCAGTTACGGGAAAAACACTCCACAAAGCACTATAGCTGAGAACCGTGTGATCCTTTATAATCGAGTGTAGTGCCTGCATAAGTTCTTCTCCATTTTTGCCTTCAGCACCGCTATAGTAACCGCTCGGCGCTTGAGCTAATACAATTAAAACAGTTAGACTTAGCAGGAGAGTAAAAATAATTTTTTTCATGATAGATAAAGATTTTTTAAGTATAAGCTATAAACACTTTTGTGTTTTAGCTTTTAAAAGGTATAGATTTATTTTTTACTGTGGATAAACAACAAGGTCCATAACTACATCGTAACTATCAATAGGTATCTTATCCACAAGTTGAAACGATAAGCAAACTCCAACCTTAAGCACATCAATTTTTTTAAGTAACTTATCGTAATATCCTTTTCCACGGCCAATTCTGTTGCCTTGCAAGTCGAAAGCCATGCCAGGTATAATTCCAAAGTCGATGGCTGTCTCTGTAAAGATTTCGCCTTTTTGGGGTTCAAGAATCCCGAACGAAGGTCCGACAACCATAGATTCAGGCCCGTTGTAAACTCTTAGTTCTAGTTCGTCGCCTACAACCAAGGGAAGGATAATTTTTTTATGCTTATACCATTTATTAACAAAGCGATGGGTTTCTATTTCTCTTGGCAATGACCAATATGCAAGTACAGTTTTTGCATCCTTAAAAGCAGGGGAGTTTTCAATTTGAGAAAAAACATTATCCGATTCAATCAGATAGTTTCCCTTGCTAAAGGTTGATTTTTGCACCTTAATGACCTTCCTCAGGACTTTTTTTTGTGCTTTTATCGATTCGTTAGTTTCCATAATACCTGGATTTAATGTATTTATATATAAACTAATAGTTTAAGTATAAATGATCATTTTATAGTCAATCTACAATAAGTACACTTCTCGTTCTAAAGTATAAACCTGCGAAACAAATTGCTTTCTCTAACTCAAAACGTTGATATTGCAATGGTGATAAATATATTACCGTTGCGGTAGAGAGCCTTTTTGTTTTAATTATTTTAAGTAAACTGCTAATATGCACATTTTTCATCAAAATAACTATGCCTGTGAAACAGATTGCTTCTATTGATATAAAACTTGCCTCTCTAGATGAACGAGTTGGCATTAAGTTTTTACTTATTTATCCGTAAGATATCAATTCAGAATTATATGTGACTAGTTAAAATTATTGCCGTATAGCATGCTTATATCAAAGCCAACAATAAAGTTATGGAAAAAGTTCGAGTTGTTCAAGTTATAACCTCCACGGTAGCCTATGCGAACCGGATTATAGAGTCTCAGAAAATGTAGATCGCAGGTTAATTCAATACCTACCGACGAGTAAGTTTTATTAGAAATATCGATTCCGTTTTCGGTGGAAATGTAGGCTTGACTCCAGGCCTTATCGTAAAAAGCATTACCAATAACCCGCTTTAGGTAAACCAAGGAGCCAATGGCAAAGTCGGGATATAGAAGAGGCAGACCATAGTCTATGGTTACAACTTTGTGTTGTTTGCCGAAAAATTCAGAAACTCCTCTAATGGGATTTAGCCTCGTAGGCCTAATGTACTGAGCATTAATATGTCCCTCAAAATGGGCATTGAGCATTAAGCTGTGATTGAAAAATAGTCCGGGTAGGTAAATTGTTGTCCTTGTGCTTACTATGTTTCCCAGTGTATTTTCTTTACTCGGAACCATGTTAAAACTGCCAAAAAGGTGTGTTCCAAACCTCGGCCTAATATCGCGATGCGCCATGCGTGTATAGCTAAAAAGGCTAAAGTAAGGTTCTATGGTATTAATGCCATTTTGATAAAGTTCGTTTTTGTAGTCCCATACCTTGGTGTTCTCATATAAATATTGGGTTGCAATGTTTAGAGTAGTTACAACATTTCCCGATGAAAGGGTAAAAGGTAGCCTGACAGTTATTTTTCCGTTTAGTTTAGGCTCACTACTATAGAATGGAAAAGAGGAGGCCAATGGGCCGCCATTAACCCAAGCATAGGTATTCCCATAATCAACACCAGCAGAAATTTTAGGGAACCAGCCCATCCATTCAATATGGCCATGCAAACCGTGAGTTTTATTGTACGAGTAGCCAATACTTGATACCAAGGTGCTGGTTAAGTTTTGAGAGATAAGGGTAGCCCCAGGATAAATTTCTATATTACCTTTTACCAGTTCTATAGGGTTGTAGTATACGGGAGCCCAGCTATGTAAGTTGAATAAACTTTTTAGTGAAGACCTGTTTTGGATCCTAAGATTTCCTTCTTCCTCTTTTGGGTTGGAATAATTTGAACTTACACTCAACTTTTTAGCGTGGAAAAGGGGTTTGCTAAATTTTTCAATGGAATAATATTCTAGCTTATCGGTTGTATGAATGATGCAAGGCCTCGAGCCCTTACTGCTGTATAATGACGCAACAATCTCACCGGCTGAGGACAACGATATGTTACTTATACCAAAAGGTGAAATGGTTACTCTGGTTATGCTATCACTTTTGGGGAGGTGCTTAAATAGTTGCTCTCGATAATCTTCAGTCATGGTAAAGTAAAGAGAGTTATCGGCGTATGCAATGTTTGAAATATCTCTATAAATTGGACCAAGCACAGTTTCGTAAGTGTTTGTTGTAAGTGAGTGTAGCCAAACAATTACTCCTTTAGCCGTGGAACTTCTCGAAATTATTCGGTCCTCATCAACTCTGGTAATTTCTTTAACTTCCAGACCATCTTCAACAGGAATTGCCTTCAATATATTCCCCATTAAGTCAATTACTACGATATAAATTTCACCCTTTGGGGTTACCTCAATAGCCGCTATTTGATTTGCACTTATTAGAATAGGATTAAAGTACCTTGCCTTATTGGTTATCCTCTCACCCTTTTTTGTTTTGATGTTGTAAGACCAAATTTCTGAATAGTTTTTATACTCCCAGCGTAACCCAGCGCGGTATTGACTCCAAAGAATCAGGGTATCGTTTACAAAAGGTTTGTGTGTTAGGTATCCTGGTTTAAAAAGAATGCTTTCTTCTAGGTTTAGTGGATTTATCAGTATAAAAGAGTGACTGTTAGCCAGCGAGGTCTTAAGCGTTATAATTGTAGAATCTTTAGTTAGATGCGGGTATTGATACTGAATGTAGTCCGATGTGTCCTTTTGGGATCGTACATTTAGTGCAACAATATTACTCTCATCGCTTGGGAACTTATTCCATATGGAGTCACAGTGGGTAAGCGATTCGTTGAATAGTTTTCCTAACGACTGTTTAAACTGACGTTTTGCGGATATCCTAAAAGGAAAGATGTAGTATGGACGCTTTGAAACCCTATCAAAAGCATTCACCCAAATATTAGAGTTATACTTTAGGTTAGTATATCCAATCATCATATAACCAAAACTATAGTAATTTGGAATATGATGTTTGTAGGAGCCGAGTAACCATTTACTATGGCTATATGCATTACCTTCGCCCAGTACGGCAAGGTACTGCCTATAGAAAGATGCTTGCCGCCCTCGACCACCATAAGAGTAATTTGTTTCAGCGTAAACCGCATCCCCCTCAAGAAACCAAATGGGGACCATGCCGGCAGCTATGCCAACCGATTGCTGCCCAAGTATAAATGAACCAAATCGAAAAACACCCTTGTTCAGCGTATTCATCTGAACAGCATGACGGGTTTCGTGTATTGCTAGGGTGCGGAGCCAGGGCTCGGGATCACTATCCATAGCTGGTGTAGTAACCAACTCAATTCTTTTTGGTGCCCAGGTAACAAACCCATTGCTAAGTATGCTTTTATTGTGGAGAATAACTGGAAGCCTGAAGGGATTTTGGTTAAAGTCTGTGGTTACAGTTTGCCATGCATAATTTTGGTGAAGGGAATACTTTTTAGCAGTTGACTCTGCATTTGCTGGGAATATAATATGTAAACTGTCGTTTTTTATCTCTTTCCACTTTGTACTCATCGGTTCTTGACCGCTTATATAAAACTGCGAGTAGGACTGAGAGAAAATGCAGGCAAACAGTATTGCAAACCCAGCACGCTTCATTAGTCTATTGTTTTACAATTCTTAAAACCTTTTGAAAGTCGCTCCCTTTAATATGTATAAAGTAAATGCCTGGCACAAGCCTATTGGCGCTTAACGAGTATTTATTTCCGTTGCTTACCGAAAGGGAGTTATTCATTACCACTGAACCAAGGCTATTGAAAACACTAACAGAAACGTTTTGGGGCAATATGTCCTCAATCCAGAAATCAATACTATTAGAAACAGGATTTATTACTTTAATTGACGCTCGGTTATATGCAGGTAGATAATCATTTACATATAAATTATAATCTATATTAATATTTAGTGTAACGGGCAAATGGTCAGAGGTGTTGTAAAGTGCATCTATAACGTTAGGGGGTAACGAGTAGTTAGTTGGAAATATTAGTGTTTTATTTAATCTATTACCATCCTGTCCATAAGCCCAATAGGAGTCTTTAACGTATTTTGCTCCTCTTGTTCCCTTAAGCAGAGATGTGGTGGTTAAAATAAAATCGAATCTGTCGTCCATGCCTCCTCCCGAAAAACAATCACCCGATATATGGGTTGACTGGGTATGGTAGTCGGAGAATAATGGATTGTCGTGCCATTGGCCAATGGCATCAACAGGGTCGTGAAATCTAATTCCTGTGGATGTTTGTGTTAAAAATCGCTGAAAAGCCAGTTCCTCATGGGTATAAACATTAAAGTCTCCCATTAGCATTATATTTCCCTGAAGATTCCTTTTTTTGATGTAGTTCATTATCTGTTGAGCAGAAACCGCCCTATCGTTTGCGTTATCTGGCCTATTCCCTGCCTTTAGGTGGGTTACAAGACATGTAAGGAATGTAGTATCACCATTTATGAGGTTGTCTGATTTATGGTAAAGCATGTAAACATCGGTTTGTCTAGGGCTTGTTTGTATGTGCGACTGATGCTTTAGCACAAGTTTATCGGAGTTGTAGTACAGCATATTTATAAGGTAACTACCAGTAAAGGCTGCACTTTTATAGTGGGTTACCCCATCAATATTGAGAGCATTGTTCAACAGCTTACTAACACTATTGGGGCTTGCGTTAAGTTCGTTAACCGTAAAAATATCGGGTTTGTAATGGTCAATTATCGTATTTAGGTTGATGTTTTTTTGGTTAACATCATTGTTTTCTTCTGTACAAAAAGATGTTAGCATATCGTAGTACAAAAGGTTGTACTGCATTACCCTAATAGTATCACCTGCAAATACTAATCTGGTTGATAATAAAAAAAAGAATGCAATAGTAAATAGATATTTTTTCATTTTTCTTATGTTGAAATTTATATTAAAATTTTATGGAAAGGTTGGTCACCCCCTCTGGAAGGGTTTGTGTAGACTAACCTCCAGATTTCTTCACATCCTTAAACTCCAACTCTTGCAAAAGGTTTATTATTCTGTCCCGGAAATCGCCCTGTATAATAATCTCCCCATCCTTAACAGAACCTCCAACTCCACAGCGGCTTTTAAGATGCTTACCAAGATTTTTTAATTCTTCCTCGGTTCCCATAAATCCTGAAACTATTGAAACTGTTTTTCCTCCCCGGTTTTTCTTCTCAAGCCTAATTCTTAAAATCTGTTTTTGTGGTTCAATGGACGTTTGCTCGTCATCATCATCGCTACTCGGTTTGTAGTTTGGGTTTGTTGAATAGGCAAACGACAATTTATCCTTCCAATCGTTATTCTGCATTTCCTAAAATTTTGGTGTAAAGTTATGTAAAATCTAAAGATATTTATTTTTCTGGTAAATTCATGCTCCATTCAGTAGGGTACCGATAAGTTAAAATGAATCAAATAGTGTGGAGGTTCACTCAAAATAGATTAAATTAGCTCCAAAATTTAAGAGTTCTCAATCAATATTTAGTTTAATGAAGAATTATAAGCAAGTCAATGTTTATTTGGGTTGGTTCATCTTTTTGATTGCTGCAACGGTGTACCTTTTAACCATGGAGTCATCCGCAAGTTTTTGGGATTGTAGCGAGCGTATTACAGCAGCCTATAAGTTAGAAGTGCCACACCCACCCGGTGCTCCTTTCTTTATGCTTATGGGCCGGTTTTTCACTCTTTTTGCCGGTTCTGATTTATCAAAAGTTGCAGCAGCCATGAACACTATGTCTGTTTTGGCGTCTGCATTCACAATACTTTTTTTGTTCTGGACCATAACACATCTATCGCGAAGGCTAATCGTAAAAATGGATGATGAGCCAAGTTTTGGGCAGGCTGTTGCTATTTTGGGCAGTGGTGCCATAGGGGCGTTAGCGTATGCCTTTACCGATAGTTTTTGGTTTATATCCGTTGAGGCAGAAGCCTATGCAACATCCTCCATGTTTACCGCACTAGTGTTTTGGGCGGTACTAAAGTGGGAAAATGTTGCTGATAAACCCCATGCCAATAGGTGGCTTGTGCTTATAACTTTTATTCTGGGTTTATCAATAGGTGTGCACTTACTTAATTTACTTACAATCCCCGCCATTGTTTTTGTTTACTATTTCAGGAAACATAAGGTAACCAAATGGGGATTTGTTGGAGCACTTGGATCATCAATTGCTCTACTTGGGGCAGTAATGTATGTTTTTATTCCAGGAATTATCTCCTCGGCTGCTAAGTTCGAATTGCTTTTTGTAAACTTTTTTAAGCTTCCATACAATTCTGGAGTAATCTTTTTTATCGTTTTTGCCTTTAGCTTATTAGCTTTCGGTTTGTGGTACACAGCAAAAAAACAGCGCGTACTTCTGCATACCCTTATATTGGGACTATCAGTTATTTCAATAGGATATTCTTCGTATACCCTTTTGGTTATTAGAGCTCAGGCCAATCCGCCTATGAACCAAAATAGCCCTTCAACAGTTTTTTCGTTACTGAACTACTTAAATAGAGAGCAGTATGGCGATCGACCCTTAGTAACAGGACATTACTATAATGCACCCGTGGTCGATAGCAAGGATAAGCAAACCTATATCCGAAAGAATGGGCGATACGAAAAAGCATTTTTAAAAACGGTTTATAAACACGATGAGCGTTTTCAAACGGTTTTTCCACGGATGTGGAGCTGGCGTGACGATCACGTTAGCGAGTACAAACGTTGGGGTGATGTTAAGGGAAGGCCGATTAGAATCCAAAATTCAAGAGGAGAATCGGAGGTTAAGCGCGTGCCAACATTTGCTGAGAATACTCGTTTTTTTATCACCTATCAAATTGGACACATGTATTGGCGTTACTTTATGTGGAATTTTGTAGGACGGCAAAATGATGAACAGGGGCATGGTGATTTACTCAAAGGTAATTGGATCACAGGAATTAAACCATTAGATGCCATAAGGTTGGGCAATCAGGATAAGTTAACCCCAGAAATGCTCAATAATCCTTCGCGGAACACCTACTTTATGTTGCCATTAATCTTGGGAGTGTTCGGACTGGTATATCAATTTGTTCGAGACAAGAAAAATTTCTGGGTTGTTACCCTCCTTTTCGTGCTAACGGGCATGGCTATTGTGGTTTATCTTAACCAAACACCTCTGCAACCCCGTGAGCGAGATTACTCTTATGTCGGCTCTTTCTATGCATTTTCTATTTGGATAGGGATTGGGGTATTGGCGCTTTACGAAACTGCAAGTAAATATTTTAAGCCCTTGCTCTCAGCAGGATTGGCAATCCTTTTGGCGCTTAGCGTACCACTAGCCCTTATAGCAGAAAATTGGGACGACCACAACCGCTCAGGGCGTACCTTTGCACGCGATTTTGCTTACAACTATTTAAACTCATGCGAACCCAATGCAATTCTTTTTACCAATGGCGATAATGACACTTTTCCGTTGTGGTATGCGCAAGAGGTAGAGGGTATTAGAAGAGATGTTAGGGTTGTAAACCTCAGTTTGCTAG
>JAQUJY010000110.1 GCA_028680705.1 Bacteroidales bacterium | reverse complement strand
GAGTTTTAATTTATAATTTTATACCCTAGTTAATAAACATTAACATATTAAGTAATCAGAAAACATAAAATTTATCTTAACTTTAAGTTTACAAAAGTAGTTGATTTTTTTGTTTGATTTGAATAAAGGATTGGATGGAGTTAATACAATGCAAAAAGTAAGAATAGAATCTGAGATATCATTGCAGAAACGTTTAAGCGAACACTTTGGTTTCTCGAGTTTTAAGGGCAACCAAGAAGTTGTTATTAGGAACGTGCTTGCTGGGAACGATACATTTGTTCTTATGCCCACTGGTGGGGGAAAATCGCTTTGCTACCAACTACCTGCACTCATTAGCGAAGGAACGGCCATAATTATTTCGCCGCTAATTGCGCTAATGAAAAATCAGGTTGATGCAATGCGGGGCTTTAGCATGGAGGATGGGATTGCACATTTCCTAAACTCATCGCTTAATAAAACTCAAATACAACGGGTAAAAACCGATATGCTAAGCGGTAAAACCAAAATGCTTTACGTTGCGCCAGAGTCGCTCACAAAAGAGGAGAACATAGAATTCCTTAAGCAGGTGAAGATTTCTTTCTATGCAATAGATGAGGCACATTGTATATCGGAATGGGGACACGATTTTAGACCCGAATACCGGAGAATAAGGCCAATTATAAATGAGATTGGCACAGCGCCAATAATTGCCCTTACTGCCACCGCAACACCTAAAGTGCAGAGCGATATACAGAAAAACCTTGGCATGCTTGAAGCGAATGTTTTTAAATCATCGTTCAACCGCCCTAACCTTTACTACGAGGTTAGACCAAAGGTAAATACTTCGCGCGAAATTATTAAGTTCATCAAAAACAACCCTGGAAAATCGGGTATCATATACTGTCTGAGCCGAAAAAAGGTTGAGGAGGTGGCCGAGATACTTCAGGTTAACGACATAAAGGCTCTACCATACCATGCGGGAATGGACTCAGCAACACGAAGCGGTAATCAGGATAAATTCCTGATGGAGGATGTTGACGTTATTGTTGCAACCATTGCTTTTGGTATGGGAATCGATAAACCTGATGTTCGTTTTGTTATCCATTACGATATTCCCAAGAGCCTTGAGGGTTACTATCAAGAAACTGGTCGTGCCGGCCGCGATGGAGGCGAAGGCCAATGTATTACGTTTTACAGCTACAAGGATATCCAGAAACTGGAGAAATTTATGCAGGGCAAACCTGTGGCCGAACAGGAAATTGGCAAGCAGCTACTGCTCGAAACGGTTTCATATGCCGAGTCTTCGGTTTGTAGGCGTAAAATGCTCTTACACTACTTTGGGGAGGTATACCATGAGGAAAACTGCCCTGCCTGTGACAACTGCCTTCACCCTAAAACTCAGTTTGAGGGGAAAGAATACCTACAATTACTATTGGAAACCGTAGTTGCTGTTAAGGAGAAATTTAAAGCAGACCACGTAGCAAATATCCTTTGTGGACATATTACAACCATCATAAAATCATACAAGCACAACAAACTTGAAGTTTTTGGTGAAGGAAGCGAGAAAGATACACGATTTTGGAATGCCATCATTAGGCAGTCGCTAGTTGCAAAGTACATCGACAAGGACATCGATAATTATGGACTATTGATGATAACCGAAAAAGGTCGAGAATTCATAGACAATCCACACGAAATTATGTTTACCCAAGATCATGAGTACGAAGAGTCTGACGAAGATGATGTTAGCATGAATCAAGAAGGAAAAGGCAGTTCTTGCGACGAGGAACTTTTTGCCATGCTTAAAAATTTGCGTAAGAAGGTTGCTAAAAAGAAAAACCTCCCCCCTTTCGTTGTTTTCCAAGACCCATCACTTGAGGATATGGCCATTCAGTACCCTATCACCATCGATGAGCTTCAAAACATCACCGGTGTTGGTGCTGGCAAAGCCAAACGGTACGGCAAAGAATTTATTGAATTAATTGATGCCTACGTTGAAGATAAAGAAATTATCCGACCCCAGGACATGATAGTTAAATCTGTAGCCAATAAGTCGCTGCTCAAGGTGTTCATTATCCAAAGCATCGACCGCAAAATGGACCTTGAGGATATTGCCAATGCTAAAAACCTTGACATGGCCGAGCTTATTAGCGAAATTGAGGCCATTGTAAACTCAGGTACAAAACTCAATATTGGCTATTATATCCAAAGCACAATAGAGGAAGATAAGGTTGATGAGATATTTGACTACTTTAAGGAAGAAGCAAAGACCGAGTCGATTGAAGAAGCTATGGATTATCTTGGCGAAGAAGATTTTACTGAGGAAGAGATACGCCTTATCCGTATACAGTTTATTTCTGAAATAGGGAATTAACCTCGGCTCAACAAAAAGAGTCATCATTATTAAAAAACAAATATCACTTAATCCATCATGGAGAGTGTGCTAGTTGTAAAGAATTTATCAAAGAATTTTGGTAAAATTAGGGCTATCCAAAACATCTCCTTCAGCATCGAGAAGGGAAAAGTTGTTGGATTACTTGGCCCCAACGGCAGCGGAAAAACTACCACATTATCCATAGTTATTGGATTAAAAAAGGCTTCGGGCGGATTGTTCTCGTGGTTTAACCTACCCGAAGGGGAAACGGAGAACAAAAGAATAGGCTCATTAATTGAGGTTCCCTATTTTTACCCATATCTAACCCTCAGTAGAAACCTCGAAATTGTTGCTAAGGTTAAAGGAATCAACTCCAATCAAATACCCAAAACTCTTGATGTGGTTGGTTTAGCCAATCGGGCAAGCACCAAATTCCAGACCCTTTCGCTAGGCATGAAGCAGCGACTTGCCATAGCAAGCGCACTGCTTGGTAATCCTGAGGTTTTAGTTCTCGATGAGCCAACCAACGGCCTCGACCCTGAAGGTATTTCCGAAGTTAGGGAGATTATCATTAACCTATCAAAACTGGGAAAAACTATACTTTTGGCTAGCCACATACTCGATGAGGTGGAAAAGGTTTGTAGCGATGTAATTATACTAAAGCAAGGAAAGATAATTAGCCAAGGCTCGGTTAATGAACTACTATCCGAAAAGCATATGGTTATTCTGAGTGCGGATAATAATGAAAATTTATACTCACAACTATCAAACTACAAAAGGATTGAAATAGTTGAAAAACGGAGTGATTGCTTGCTCATTGCTTTGGATGATGCTGGTGTAGTACCTGAAATTAATCAATGGTTAATGCAAAAGGGCACTGTGCTTACCCGCATCGAACCAGTTAAAAAAACGCTTGAATCGCAATTCTTGCAGATTATTAAACAGTAATAGTAGAGGGTATATGCTTAAAAAACTGCTGACAATAGAAGGGCATAAAACCCTATTCTACCCTACCTTTAGAACCATTGTGGTAATACATGCCCTACTGTTTTTGCTTGTTGCAATTGTTGCAGGCAATATAAGTCTCAATATTGAAGGGATTAGGGTTGATAAGGTCTTTCAGTTCCCGCATGTTTGGAACACCCTTGCATGGATTGCCAGCTGGTTTAACCTGTTGCTGGGCGTGTTGGCAATCCTGCTGGTAAGTAACGAATTTCAGTATAAAACTTTCAAGAAACATATTATCGACGGACTATCTAGAAATGAAATTCTGCTATCGAAACTCATCGTTTTTGCCCTACTGGCAGCCTATACCATGCTCCTGGTATTCATCTCAGGGCTTCTGTTTGGCATTATCAAATCGTCTTCCTTTAGCGTAAACGATTTTATACAAGGACTGCCCTATTTGCCCGTTCTCTTTATCCAATCGTTAGGGTACATGCTTTTGGGGATGCTTATGGCATTTATCTTCAAAAACTCGGCCTTTTCTATAGTTGCATTCTTACTGTACTTCTTCCCTGTTGAACCTATACTAAGGGCTTTTTTGCCAAATGGAGTTGCAGCATTTATGCCTGCTAAAACCATTGCCAACCTAACACCTATGCCCAATTTTCTTGGCATATCACTTAGCGATGCAATTCAGATGTCAAGTAGCTCCAGTGGATTTGAGGTCATGGGCTTAAGTAGCCATTCTGTGCCACTTTTGACAACTACCTTAATAGCTGCTGGTTACTGCTTGCTCTTTGCTTTTGCAGCCAAATTAATTGTTACCAACAAGAACTTTTAGCGGAGTAAAGTTGTTAGTAGACTTGATATCAATTTTAAAATTGATTATATTTAATCTTTATTGATTAACCCAAAAAACAATACAGACATGAAAAAAACTTTACTATTTTCCATCGCATTATTAACCTTTGTTGGACTTCAGGGACAAACTACGCTAAGGTTTAACACACATGGGTTAATTGGCGACCATACTAACAACATGAATATTACCAAATACACCGAGCCTGGGGTTGATGGTAAAAATGTTGTTTGGGATTTTAGAAATCTTGAAATCACCCGCGATTTTACGGGTACGCTTGAAAACCCAAACATCACAAAAGGTGCCCACATTTTTAATAATGCAAATGCAGCCCTACAAGAGTTTAATAACTACTTCTTTTTCAACTCTAACAGAAGAAGTATAGAGCAGCACGGCTTTATGTCGGCAAGTGGTAATATATTTATAACCTACGATGAACCTTTTGTTAAAATGAGGTATCCGTTTTCCTACGGAAGTTCCTTTAATGGACAATTCAGCGGCACCTACAACTCAACAGAGAAGCAGTTAGGCACAATAAAAGGCACGTATACAGTTGAGGGCGACGGAATTGGAACCCTTATCCTTCCCGATGATAAGATATTTGAGAATGCGCTTAGGGTAAAGGAGGTTAAGGAATACGGACAAATCCTTAACAACCAAAACTATACAATCAGCATTACTACCTACAGATGGTATGTGGAAAATCATCGCTTCCCAATACTAGTACTAATTAGCAGCAATACAGTATATGAGAACGGTAAAACTCATAATTCAACACAGGCAGCCTATAACACCAAGGTGATGAGTAAAAACACAACATCAATTGATATTACAACCATAAGTAGTACAATAAAACTCGATGCCTATCCAAATCCATATAAAGAGCAAATTACATTTAGGTTTGCACTTGAGGATGCTAGCAAGATTAACCTATCGATTTTTGACATAAACGGTCGTTACCTAAAAACTCTATATAAAGGCTCTACCGATGCAGGCGAAAAAGAGTTTACCTTTTCTGGTAGCGGAATTGGAGTGGGTGCTGGGGCATACATTGTTAAGCTCAATGTAAATGGTACAGTAATCACTAAAAAGATTTTAGAACTATAAGAACCATATCACAAGCTGTAGAGATTAAATTAAAACTGTCTCAGAGCTCTGAGACAGTTTTTTTATGAGAGCATATTTTATTCACACCATTTAATCCACTGACTTTGTATCCATCGCATCGCGTAGCCCATTGCCAATAATAGTAAAAGCCAAAACCAGAAGCATAATTGCTACGCCTGGCAGTATGGCAAGGTAGGCCTTATCCATAATGATATATCCATAATGGTCCTTAATCATTGTTCCCCACGAGGGGACAGGAGGTTGAACTCCAATGCCCAAAAAGCTTAGTCCAGCCTCAAGCAGTATGGCCGTTGCAAAGTTCCCTGCTGATATAATCACCACAGGGCCAAGCGCATTTGGAAGAATATGCTGGAATATAATTCTACCCGACCCAAAGCCCAATACTTTAGCCGCCTCAATAAACTCTTTTTCGCGTAAAGCCATTACCTGTCCGCGAACAACACGTGCAACCTCAACCCACATAGTTAAGCCCACTGCCACAAATATTTGCCAAAACCCTTTACCCATCACCATGGTTAGGGCAATAACCATTAGCAAAGTGGGAATTGACCATACCACATTGATTAACCACATCACTAAGTCGTCGAACCAGCCCCGAAAGTAGCCCGCAGCCGCACCTAAAACTATTCCAATTAGCAGCGATATTGCAACAGCAATAAACCCGACCGATAACGATACCCGTGCGCCAATTATCAAGCGGCTTAGCATGTCGCGCCCAAATCTATCGGTGCCCAGCCAAAACCGCTGGGTTTTAATATGATTTTTCTCGATTAAGGTATCTATTTGGTGGGATGTATAGGTTATTGTTTCCCCTGAAGAGTGCACCTGCAGCATATCGTTTTGGTATGTTACATCCTGTGATAGAATATCAGGGAAAAGAATTTGTGCCACAGCGTATCGAGTTTCAATATTTACGCTATCCTCTGGCTCAGCATATTCCGTTAAAACTATATCCCAACCATCTAATCTGTATGATAAAATGGGTACCTCACGATAAGCGCTCTGTTTACCCCAAATAAGCTTGCCCAAAATCCCTTTGCTTACCTGATTAACACTTTTAGGAATTAGAAAAAAGGTAGCTCTAAACCCCGGCTTTTGGGTTGCAATCTCTAAGTGCTGGTTATTTGCCCAAGGAGTAGAATCGGGTGTAATGGTATAACCCAATAGGGTAAAAAGTGTTATAACCCCAATAAATACTGATGAGACTAACGATAGCCTATTGCTAAAAAAGCGCCGAAAGGCTATTTTCCATGGCGAACCTTCCCTATTAATATATGTTGACATAGCTATGCTTAATCATATTTTACCGTCTGCCCTTCCATTGCACCTTTGTAAATAGTGATAATGCAGCTGCAACAATAATATAGAATGGGTAAACTAGCTGTAAAGGTAAAAAAACATTGAGAAGCGACACTTTTTGGTATCGTTTTAAGTATGGGTAAAATAGTAACAAATCGGCAATGCTCTTTATCAGAAAAACCATGGCAAGCATTCCTAAAAAAACAAAATTCCAAAACGATAAAACCACCAGAGAAACAAGTAGTAGGTTGAATAAAAATACCACAAGCCCAACCGCAATAGCCATAAAATCGGAATACCCTGGTGCTTTGGATGCCCAGCGTGCACGTTGAACCAAGAAATTGGGAAGAGAATCTGTGGGTTTGGTATAAACAAGCGAATCGGAAGAGAGAAAACAACCTATATGCACATTCGGTTTCCGCTTTGCGTTATGCAGCAAAAACACATCATCGCCTGATACAACATTAGGATTAAGCATCCTAATATTAAACCCTAATCTACTCTTGCTAAACGAGAGGTTTGCTGAACTTGCCATAAAGGGCACTCGCAAAGCACAGGCACCAAGGCTGCACGCTGTAAGACTTGCATGCTCAAGTGCCTGCATCTTCTCGAAAAAACGAATTGAGGGTGCCAGCATAACTGGACCAATGAGCAAATCAAAATCACTATGCTGAAATTGAGTTGATATGGACTGCAACCAACCTTTTGAATGAACACAATCGGCATCAGTTAACGTTACCATATCGTACTCTGCGCTATTCACACCGTATGCAACCGCATGCTTTTTGCCTTCTGCACCAACTGAAAGATTGAGCAAAACCACATTGCGTACCCGCTTTGCCCAATCGTTAGCAATGGCCCAAGTTTTATCTGTGGAATGATCGTTTACTAAAACAATCTCATACTTATCGGTAGGATAATCCTGACTAGCAAGCGATTTTAGGAGTTTATCAATATTATCCTGCTCATTGCGCATTGCAATAATTATGGAAATTGACAAAAAATTGTTTCCCGATTCAAGAGGCGTTTTAATTCTTGTAATGCCAAAAGCAAAAGCGACCACCATAACAAAGTAAAGGCAGCAAAGCAAAACGCCGACTACAGTAAAAAAGAGCATACTTTAGTAATTTGATAAATATTTGCCGATTAGCTCTGCACCCGATTTTATCTCGTTAAATAGACTGGCAACTGAAATAGAAATTCTGCAACTTAAATTATTGCACATTCTCATTTTTATGCCCAAAGATAGTGAAAAGATAAGCTTTGAAGTGTACTAAGTTCTTGGCCAACTCAATATTCATCCGGCACAAAGGTTTGGTCGCTAATTGGTGGCCTGATATATGAAAAGTCGTCCTTCCGATCGGGTATCTCAATGGGTTTTGGAGTTAAATCCTTATAAGGTATCAAATTTAAAAGATGGTGAATACAATTTAACCGCGCACGTTTCTTGTCGTCGGCGTGCACAACATACCAAGGTGCTTGCTTTATATCGGTGTGGGCAAACATCGTATCCTTGGCCATTGAGTACTGCACCCACTTGCTACGCGACTCAATATCCATGGGACTTAATTTCCAACGCTTAACCGGATCCTCGTTACGGGCAAGAAAGCGCTTCTCCTGCTCAGCATCGCTAACAGAGAACCAATACTTAATCAGGATGATATCAGACCGCTCAAGCATTCTCTCAAATTCTGGGCACGAACGTAGAAACTCAACATACTCGTCCTCAGTGCAAAACCCCATCACATGCTCGACACCTGCCCTATTATACCAGCTTCTATCAAACAGCACAATTTCACCGGCTGCGGGCAAATGCGCCACATAGCGCTGAAAATACCATTGCGATTTTTCCCTTTCGGTGGGCACACCAAGGGCAACCACTTTGCAAAAACGAGGATTAAGCACTTCGGTAATCGTATTTATCACTCCTCCTTTGCCTGCAGCATCGCGACCCTCAAAAATCACAACCACCCTTAACTTTTTCTGCTTTACCCACTCCTGAAGCTTTATCAACTCAACCTGCAGTTTGTAAAGTTCTTTTTCATAAACCTTACTTTTAATCTTTTTGGTATCCTCTATCTCCTCGTAGTTGACCCCTAAGTGGTTTTCACTGTCTTTTGAGTTTTTCGACATGGCTTTTAAGATTTTGAATGAATGAAGAAAGTTACGGAAAAACATTGGTCAAATACACTATCAATATAAAAAAA
>JAQUJY010000109.1 GCA_028680705.1 Bacteroidales bacterium | reverse complement strand
TTCATCAGTTCTTTGCCCCATAACCATACGTGCAGGGTCGCCGGGGATTATGTGGAACAGGAAAAAAACAAGGGTAACCACACCCCAAATAACCAGAATGCTATAGAGAAATCGTTTAACAATAAAATGCAGCATGGTGTGCTATTGCTTGTCAAATTTTTTTGCTTGTTCCCATATCTCGTTCATCTCATCTAGGGTCATGGTTTTAAGGGACCGTCCTTGCTTAATGGTTTTATTCTCTAGATATGCAAAACGCTTCATAAATTTTCTGTTCGTACGTTCTAGTGCTGTTTCAGGATCGATGTTGTAAAGCCTAGCTGCATTAACTACTGAGAAGAGCAGGTCGCCAAACTCAGCCTCAATCTCATCCTGATTCTGATTGTCAATCTCAAGTTTCAACTCGTTAAACTCTTCATTAACCTTATCCCAAACCTGCGATCGAACTTCCCAGTCGAAACCAACAGCTCTTACCTTTTCTTGAATTCTGTTGGCCTTAATTAGCGAAGAAAGTGACTTAGGAACGCCGGAAAGAACAGTTTTGTTTCCTTCCTTTTCCGTCATCTTAATCTGCTCCCAGTTATTAATCACATCGTTTGCACCCTGTACTTCAACATCTGCAAAAACATGAGGATGCCTATAGATTAACTTTTCGCACAGCTGGTTAATCACATCGGTGATATCGAAAAGGTCTGTCTCCGAAGCAATTTTGGAGTAAAAAACGATGTGCAGCAGTAGGTCTCCCAGCTCTTTTTTTACTTCCATCATGTCACCCTCAGTAATGGCATCAACAAGTTCGTAAGTCTCTTCAATGGTGAGGTTGCGAATGCTTTCAATGGTCTGCTCTCTATCCCAAGGGCATTTCTCTCTAAGCTCATCCATTATTTTAAGTAACCTTGTAAAGGCCTCGGCTGGTTTATTCATTGTTTTGTAAATTTTATTGATTTTATTGCGTACGCAAAGGTAAAAAAAAAATACTGTTTGGAGGTTTGTCTCTTACTAGTATTGCTTTGCTTATTGGGTTCATTTTAAAAATGCATAATAGTATATTAATGTTGTTTAGTTAAGCAAATTTTAGCCTACTGTTTAATTATAGCTGTCTCCTTCAACTTCGCTCAGGGTGACGGTCAGGCTGAGCGAAGTCGAAGCCGATAGCCTTAACTAAACGACATTGAATTGTATATGTAATCACTAAAGAGAAAGTCTAGCTGTTTATGGTTCGGTGTAGTGGGGGATTACAAAGTTTTTTTCTATTTAGTTGCCAATCACAAACGCTCTTATATCGCTGAACTAAAAATTGGCTAAGCCAATCTCCACATGCAATATAACATTTATTGGTGGTATGTGCTTGTTTTTATTTATCATTGAGCAACTCTTGAAATTTGTCAACAAATAAGCTTACATGATAGGCATCCATGAGTCCGTGATGGCCATGAACGGATACTGGCATTGTTTTAATTCCATCCTTTTCTGTTACTTTTCCGAATGATATTTTTGGACAACTATCAGGGTGCGAAAACCTTCTTGCGTGTGATATGCTTGTGAAATCAAGCCACGGAATTGCAGAGAAATGAATTACATTTTCTCCTGAAAATGAGGGCAATAAGCTGTTTGTGTTTTTTACCTTTTCAATTTCCTGTAAAGCTTTTTCATAAAACTTTATTTCATCATCAAAGTAGTCCATATAGGCAAATCCAAATGTTCCGTTAGGCCGGTTAATTGTTGGTGAAGCATTTACGGAAGCGAATTTGTAAGCGTGATTTTCAATTATTCTGTATCGAAAATTTTCAACTGCATTAGCTGCTTTCAAGGCTCGGTATAAGTAGTAAAGGAAGAATGAAACTTGCTTTTCTTTTGCTTTCAAATATGCTTTTGTGCAGTCCAAATTCATCGTAACCCCAAAAAATGGTTCTTCAAATTTTGAAAAGAAAAGAAAATGTTCCTTCCTATTCCAATTTTCAATGTCTATTAATGTTCTCATTTCTATTTTAGGAAATTCAAAATTTCGTTAATTTCTTTAAGTTGAATGAAATTTTCGTGTCTTAAGTTGTGTTCCTGTTGCTCGTGTGTCCACGTTATAAAATAGGGAATGTGAGCAGCGTTAGCTCCTAAATCCAATACTGGTATAATGTCGGATTTAATAGAGTTTCCCAACATCAAGAAGTTTTCAGGTTGGCAGTCTAAATGCTTTAGCAATTTTTGATAATCGCTGATTTTCTTATCGCTCATTATTTCTATATGATGAAAATAATGTTCCAATCCTGAACTTTTTAGTTTTCGTTCTTGGTCTAATAAATCGCCTTTTGTTGCAACGATAAGTTTGTAATTGTCTCTTAGCTGTTCCAATGTTTCTTGAACGCCATTTAAAAGTTCAATAGGCTTTTGTAATAGCTCATGTCCAATTTCAATGATTTTATCTATGACATCTAATGATACGGTTCTATTAGAAACTCTGTTTGCAGTTTCAATCATGCATAACAAAAAGCCTTTAATCCCATATCCGTAGAGATGCAAATTTTTCATTTCAGTTTTAAAAAGTTCTTGTGAAATTGTATGTTGAGGAAGATAGTTTTCAAGTAAAGAGCAAAACTGGGTTTCTGCTTCTTGGAAATAGGGTTCGTTAACCCACAAAGTGTCATCGGCATCAAATGCTATGGTTGTTATTCTGTTTTTCATACTAAAAATCTAAAATTTTGATTTGTTGCGTTAAGTCCTTGAATTCAGGGTGCCGTTTTGCATTACCACCGACGGCTGAGAGTGCGAAAGGACTGGAGATTTGAACAAATCCATCATCCTACGGCAAAAAACTAGATTGGGATGAAAAAGTTATTGATACATTTTAGGAACCAGCATTTTCTACAGCCATTGTTAGCGGTTCGGCTTTCTTTTTCTAATAATCTCATTACTAATATCTATCGCAATTTCTCTTTTTGTATAAAAGTCATGTTCTTCTCCTTTGTAAATTTCCTTGTCCAATCCAAGCCTACTGAACCAATCGTTTTTAGGTATATATTTATCATTTTCACCATACAACAATTGGACTGTACATTCTGGGCGTATGCTTTCATATCTCAGTCTTGTAGAAGAAATTGCTGTTAAATTCTTTATTAACAGACCTTCATTAGATGCCCTCCAGGCTATATAGCCACCAATACTAAATCCTAAAACGTTAACAATCCCTTTTTCCTTTTCAAGCAACGTTTCAATAGCTCTATCTATTCCACCATTAATAAATTGGAGATGTAGTTTGTCTTCCGAATAATCTGTCAAATCTATTTGACCCAATTCGCAACAATCATAGAACTCTATTTCAAAATAGGTTTGTAGGATTACTGAATAATTAACTACCCAGTCAGATTTTTTATTTCCCCATAAATCTGATAATATTATTAGTTTTCTCATCAAGAATTTCGTCTTTTAAGCTTGCCGCGAACTACATGGCAGATCTGATTATTTAGTGCTTACATGATAGTTTTGAGTTATACTCTGTTTTACCCAAAGTTTACCCGAACCGTTCCCCCAATTTGTAGGTTTAGTAGTTCGCTGGCAAAACCGTTTCTAATGGCAATCTCAAGTAAATTGGCTGAATTAAATAGTGCTAGTAACTCTCCAGAGTCTACCTCATTGTAGTTGTTGCTTAGCAGGTTGACCTTGTTGTGATTGCTCTGAACAAAGATATTGTAAGCACGATTTTGTCCAATTCTGTTGAAAAGGCTTCTTGAGATGTTGGTTATTGCATTTTTATACGAATCGATGTAGATAATACTTCCGCTTATAACAGATTCATCAATTGTTGGCCTAAGTGCAATGCGCTTTTCGTACTCATCAACTTTTTTGCCAATGCTTTCTAACTCTTTCCCATCGTAGAGATCTTTTAATGCCTGTGCAAACAGGTTAACGGACGTAAAGCTACCCAAGATTTCATTTTCAATAGCATAAATTGATTCTGGTGGTTTGCTAAAAAGTAGGCCAATAATCCCATTATCGGGTACAATAAAGATATGCTCGTTGTGCTTAAAGGCGAGTATTTTTGAAAATTGGATAGAGTCGCTGTTCACCAGAATTAGGTGGATGGTTCCTTCTGGAAAACTGTTATAGCTATGCTTTACTATAAAAGCAGCATTGTTTATGTTGTAGCTAGGGATATCGTGAGATAAATCGACAATTTGAACATTTGGACAGGCAGAATATACGCTGCCCTTTAGCACTCCACAGTAGTAATCGTGTTGCCCCCAATCCGTAGTTAGCGTAATAAACTGTTTTGTAGATTTAATCTCGTCCATGCCTAATAAATTACTAGCAAATTTCGCTAAAAAATAGCATTGTGCGAAATTTAGCCCTAAAACAATTTAAAGCATTTTCATAATCAGAGGCAATGGCAACAAAAATTGCTAAATCCTGTTGTGCATTCGGTAGTTAATTGCTTGTTTTTGCTACTTTTGTAATACATAAGTACAAAATATTCACATCTTAATTTTTTGAATGAACGAAAGACTAATCTTAATTGAGGGCATTGATCCCCTTACACTTTTTGGCGTTAATAATGCAAATTTTAACCTGATAGTTGAGCATTTCCCAAAGTTGAAACTCATTGCTAGAGGCGATGAGATTAAAGTTCTTGGGGAAGAGAAAGAAGTGTTGGTTTTAGAGGAAAAGATTGGTAAGATGATTGACTTTTTTAGGAAGTATAATCGCCTTACCGAGGATAATGTAAGGGATTTCTTAAACGAAACGGATGAAACTCTTTCTCAAACTGTAGAAGATTTTGGCGATACCTTAGTATATGGGAACCATGGGCGGATAATTAAAGCCCGTACTATCAACCAAAAATTATTGGTTGACATGTATCGTGACAATGATTTGCTTTTTGCCATTGGACCTGCTGGTTCAGGTAAAACCTATACGGCTATCGCACTAGCTGTTAGAGCACTCAAAAATAAAGAAGTACAAAGAATAGTCCTTACCAGGCCTGCGGTTGAAGCAGGCGAGCGGTTAGGCTTTTTGCCTGGCGATTTAAAGGAGAAGTTAGATCCTTACCTACAGCCATTGTATGATGCGCTAAACGATATGATTCCTGCTCGAAAGTTAAATGATTACATGGAGGATGGGACTGTGCAGATTGCACCATTAGCCTATATGCGTGGACGAACCCTCGATAACGCTTTCGTAATTCTTGATGAGGCTCAGAATACAAGCATCAATCAGCTGAAGATGTTTCTTACCCGCATGGGCAATAATGCAAAATTCATTGTAACGGGCGATATAACCCAGATTGATTTGCCTAGGGAAAAGGATTCTGGTCTTGTTCCAACCTTAAACCTGTTAAAGGAAGTCCCTGGATTATCAATTGTTTACTTTGATTCGCGTGATATTATCAGGCATCGATTGGTGAAGTATATTGTGCACGCATTCGATAACCTTGCGAAAAAGAATGAAGAAGAAAATAACAATCAAAATTAGTAATACCAATGAGCGATGCAATTGTAAAGACCAACTATAAGTTTCCAGGGCAAATCAATGTTTATCATGGTAAAGTGCGCGATGTATACTCGCTAGCAAACGATGTTCTGGTTATGATTGTTTCCGACAGAATTTCAGCTTTCGATGTAGTGCTGCCTAAAGGTATTTCCTATAAAGGTCAAGTATTAAACCAAATAGCAGCAAGGTTCCTAGATGCCACTCATGATATTGTTCCAAACTGGAAAATAGAATCGCCTGATCCAATGGTAACCATTGGCCATAAATGTGAGCCTTTTCCCATTGAAATGATTATTAGGGGCTATCTAACAGGCAGCGCTTGGCGCGATTACAAAAAGGGTGCACGGGAAATAAGCGGCGTAAAAATCCCCGGTGGAATGAAAGAGCATCAAGCTTTTCCGAAACCTATCATAACACCATCAACTAAGGCTGAGCAGGGTGCGCATGATGAGAATATCTCGCGCGAGGAAATTTTAAGCCAAGGGCTTGTGCTGGAGAAGGATTACCAGGAGATAGAGCAGTACACCTATAAGCTTTTTGAAAAGGGCTCAGAAATAGCTCAGGAACGCGGACTAATTTTGGTTGATACCAAGTATGAGTTTGGTAAAAAGGATGGTAAAATCTATCTTATCGATGAGGTTCATACCCCCGATTCATCAAGGTACTTTTACTTAGATGGATATCAGGAGCGCTTCGATAGGGGAGAACCCCAGCGTCAACTTTCAAAGGAGTTTGTCCGTGAGTGGCTTATGGAGAAGGGTTTTATGGGTAATCCAGGACAGAAAGTGCCTGAGATGAGCGACGATATTGTGAATAGTATCAGCAAGAGGTACATTGAACTTTACGAACATATCATAGGAGAAAAATTTATTCCCGGACAGACAAAGGATGTGGAACAGAGAATTGAGCAAAACATTCTCGAATCGCTGAAGCGAAATAATTTGGTATAATAAGTTGTTAGGCATTTCTCTAATAGGCTGTTGTAAATAATGCGCATTTAGTTTCTCGTCTAATATATAAGCGTAGAACTTTAAATAACCGATTAAAATATAAAGGGGCTACCTTTTTGAGACAGCCCCTTTATTATGCAGTTTTACTTATTGGAAATTAGTCAATTATTGTAACCCAGCCATGCTTATCCTCAATATCGCCATACTGAATACCCACAAGGGTTTCGTATAGTTTTTTCGATATTGGTCCTGCCTTACCATCACAGCAGAATTTGTATACTTTTCCATACTCCGTTCGGCTTAGGTTTATCTGCCAGCGGCAGGCTGTGCCTAAGTCGTATATATCTCTTTTGGTTGTGCCAAGCGGAAGTTCTACCCCGCTAGCGAATTTTCAACCGTACGCTCTTTACGAGTTCTACGGAGTCAATCCGTGCTAAACCCATAAAGGCGAAACCCGCCTTTACTGGGGCATGTTTTGATGTTTTAGGTGGTTTTACCGCCACCCAAGTATTAATCAAGGCTTTGCTCTGTTTTAGTTTAGCACTTACAGTTCCAGCAGCATCTCCTCCGATAAGAAAATTACATCAATGCAGGAACCTAACTTTTGCTGGTCAAATCACCCATATCTTATATCTGGGGCGTTGCCCCAGACCCCACTTACTTTCTTCTCTTGAAAGCAGAAAGTAAGCAAAGAAGTTCAAGGCTGCGTCCGCCTCACTCGAAAAACTACGCGATGCGGTCTAAAAAATCTGAACTTGTACCTCCCTGCGGTCGGTGCTGCAAACAGCAGTTTTTTCTTAACGCCCGCTGTGCTTGTTTTTCGGTTCACCGGCCGATGCCATTCGCAACACGAATCGTTTATCCCAAAATGTATTATTTTACCGGACCCGAATGTTTTATCCCGCTAGCGTGGATTTGTAATCCGTGCTAAACCCATAAAATTTGCACTTGTAGCTTAAATTCACGTAACTTTAAACACCAATAATGATTATTAGAGTAATGATAAATATATGCATATGTATGTTATTTTTTTTGTGCTTACATACTTTTACACCACCCTTGGGTATTTCACCCAACTTTTTAACCTATTACTAACCAACTAAACCAAATGCTTATGAAACACAGAATTCTTTTTTTTCTAGCGCTAATGCTAACCGCCACCAGCTGGTTAGCAGCCCAGCACGCCGTGTGGTGGGGTGGCTCGCCCCCGCCAGATGGTACCACCCGCGACCACTCCGTTAGCTACGGCAACGGCTTTGCGTGGCTGGTGGCACTGGGTACCTCCGGCTCCGAGGACTTCTGTTTTGATGCCATTGCCGTAAGCAGCGGGGGCTTTTTAGTGGTGGGAAAAAACGTGTACTTCAGTGGCTACACCGTAATTAAAAGCGAATTGGTGCTTTACCGCCTTACCGAGGAGGGCGAATTACTATGGGAAAAGGGGTATGGCATAGAGGATTACAAAGAGCTTTCAGACTTTGCGGTGATTGAGAAGCCCCATGGCGGGTTTTTTATTGCAGGGATGGTTGCCCCCCCACAAAAGGGTATTCTAATTGAAGCCGATGCTGATGGCGACACCCTCTCCATGGTGAGTTGGGCGAGGCCGCCCAACGGTTTTATCAGTGAGCTGAGAATGAGCAGGAGCACCTACGACGACTCCTTCTTCTTATCCTATAGACAGATTGAGAATGGTATCTACACCACAGAGATGTTTAAGCTCAGCTACAATTTGGATACGCTGGCCTACACGGTGTTCCCCAATTATCACGGTATTGAGTACGCGCCCAAGCCCTTTGGCTATATCCACAAAGGGCGCTATTATGATGGGATGCTTTTTTATAACCTGATTAACTTCCAAGGCGAGCCGATCGATTCATTCCCAGATCCCATAGGGATAAACGGGAACTATTATACCCACCCCGTTCGATTTCAGAGCCTGCGGAACGGTAAAAACATTTTTTTCCGCAAGCACCCTGAACTTCACGCTGTGTTTGTTACTGCCATTGCCAACGATGGGGGGGAGCTGCTGTATGGCGAGCCGTTCCACAACCAAACATGGTGGCTTAAAGGTGTCGGTGCGCCTAATCGCCCCCTTTATGAGTTTTCCGATGGGAGCATCTGCCTGCCGATCCCGGTCCATTCCGAATGGGATGATAAGTATGACATTGGGCTGGTAAAGCTCAACTCCATGGGGCAGCTGCTGGGCGATACGCTCATTTTTCGTATGGGGAGTAATCTGAAGCTGGCCAGGGTGCTGGAGGGGGCCGATGGGCGGCCGATTATCTTTGGTACCACAGAGAATGGCCCATTCGGCGGAACGCTTTCGGGGGAAGATATTTTTATTGCCAAGCTGGAGAGCTGGAACCCGGTAGGCATACCCACGGTCGAAACGATTACGCAGCCCCT